>NZ_CP030118.1:4022673-4218576 GCF_006968745.1 Brasilonema sennae CENA114
AGAAAGTGTAGCCAAAATTGGCTATGCTGGTTTATTCGCGAGCACAGCTGTTGTTATTCCGGGTGTAAAAAATAAGATCCTCGCTGAATTAGTAAGATTTACTCCCAGAAAGCTAGTGGCAGAAGTAGTAAGAAGTATCCATGAGGGAAAAATAAAGTGATTTAATTTAAATCTTATTTTTCTTCAAAACATATTTGTGATACTCTAGCAGTCCTAAATCATTTCTAACAAAATTCCCGACTTATAAAAGAAGTCGGGAATCTGAGCCTGCGCGACTTATGCGCAAAGCGCAGGCACTTTCACACAAATCAAATAGGATTGCTATATGCGGCAAAATTAAAATCTACGTTGATATTAAAAGGATGCTCCCGCTGAAAACTTTGGAGAAACAGGGACACGATACTCCGTAGTTGCCTAAGTACAGGTAAAGTGTAGGTAGTTCAAATTCCTCATCTCTAATAGTGTTAGACAAATTCACACCTGAATTTTCCCCTTCGGGTAAGCGCAAAGCGCACGCTACGCGAACGCAGTCGCCTAGGTCGGGAGAGCCGTCATTCGCGCTGTCTCACCGTCCTCATCAACAACTACCTAACCAAAGGTGGCAAATTTATCCTCAAAAAACAGAATTGGCGCAACAGATGGGGCAAACAACCAGTTTATCGCCCTTAATCAACCAATTGCTGATAAATCGAGGTATTGAAACACCAGAACAAGCACAAGTTTTTTTAAATTCAGGAAACCTGATATTACCTTCGCCTTTGGAAGACTTTCCTGATTTGGGAATGAGTCTGGAGTTATTGCACAATGCAATCGCCTCTGGTGAAAAAATCGCCATCTGCGGTGACTACGATGCTGACGGAATGACAAGCACTGCTTTACTTTTGCGTAGTCTCCGTTGGTTGGGTGCTCAAGTCGATTATGCTATCCCCAGTCGAATGCATGAAGGCTACGGTATCAATAAACGCATTGTTGAAGAATTCCACAGCGAAGGCGTAGGATTAATTCTGACTGTAGACAATGGCATCTCAGCTTTTGAACCAATTGCCAGAGCCAGAGAACTTGGTCTAAAAGTTATTATCACCGACCATCATGATATCCCTCAACAATTACCCCCAGCCCACGCCATTCTCAATCCCAAACTAATACGAGAATCTTCTCCTTACCGAGGTATTGCTGGTGTTGGTGTCGCCTACATTTTGGCTGTGTCCCTTGCTCAAAAATTGGGACAAGCTAATGATGACATTTTAACTTCGATGCTGGAACTGTTTACATTAGGAACGATCGCAGATCTCGCTCCCCTAACGGGTGTAAACCGTCACTGGGTAAAAAGCGGTTTGCAGCACTTACCTAAATCCAAACTACCTGGAGTGCTAGCTTTGATTCAGATGTCTGGGGTGCAGTTGAGTCCAGGACAAGCGGACGAGTCAATTCAAAATTCAAAGCTATGTCCTCCGGACACGCTACGCGAACGACTTAGCTCAGCTAGTACGTCGAGCGGAGCCGAGACGTCAAAATTCAAGATTCAAAATTCAAAATCGCTAAAGCCGGAAGATATAGGCTTTCGCTTGGGACCGCGAATCAATGCAATTGGTCGTATTGCTGATCCACAAATTATAATCGAGTTGCTGACGACTGACGATATGGGGATAGCGCTGGAAAAGGCGATGCAGTGCGAAGCAATTAACCGCCAGCGCCAGGAAATGTGCCAGGAAATTGAGAATCAGGCAAGAGAAATTGTAGAAATAGAATATCTCGCTTCTCTACAGCAAGACCGCGTGTTGGTTATTGTAAAATCTGACTGGCATCACGGTGTAATTGGTATCGTTGCTTCTCGCTTGGTGGAACGCTACGGTGTGCCGGTGTTTATTGGGACATACGAGGATGAGGGGCACATTCGCGGTTCAGCGCGTGGAATTCCAGAGTTCCATGTGTTTGACGCTTTAGAATATTCTCAGGATTTGCTGGGCAAATTTGGCGGACACAAAGCTGCTGGGGGCTTTTCTTTACCATCACAGAATTTAGAAGCGTTGCGATCGCGTTTGAGTGAGTTTGCTAATCAGTGTCTAGAACCTCAGCACCTGAAACCACTTTTGAAAATTGACACATCGGCTTTACTCAATCAAATTCATCATCAGTTTTATCAACAGCTTAATGTTTTAGAGCCGTGCGGAATCGATAACCCAGATCCTGTATTTTGGACATCTAATGTTCGAGTGACTGAGCAACAAATAGTGGGCAAGGGTCATATCAAGCTGACCATAACACAAACTATTGATGATTCGGAATACAAAATTAAAGCGATCGCCTGGCGCTGGCGTGAGTACTTTCCTCTACCGCCGCGACTGGATATCGCTTACAAACTACGAGAAAATCACTTTAATGGCAACACCACTATCGAGTTGGAGTTACTTGGTGTTAGGCTTCCAACCCAGTCTCACATTTTTTTCGCTGCACAGTCAGCGCCTTTAAGAACCACTTTTGAGTACAATCAACAGCACTACACGTGTGGGATTTATAAAAACGGTTCTGTACCAGAATTGAGAATCCAAAATCCTGACGGCAAAATTCTAGCCGTTCCGCTAGGACACAGCATCGGTCTACTGGGAAGCAGTCGTCAAGAGTCTGTAGAAGTTGATGTTTCTCAACCCCAATACAACCAGATTTTTCAAACTGCTCTTCAAGCTTTATCAGTGCTGAGCAATGAGTAGTGACACTCCTACACCGACTAATAGTTACGGTGTAGGCTTCTACCGGAAATTATCCTTGTAGAAATTCGTTCGTGGTACTCCAATTGTTTCCCACTACCGCAGTTTCTAGTCAGGCACGTGTCCCTCCCGACTTGAATAGCCAAATACTATTCACCTACGTTCCCTGTACTCACATCTGAGCACTCGGATTATAGGTCACCGTTGCGAAATGCCAGTACAAAAATGACTGCGGGGCCAGCTAACATAATGAGTGCAACAAAAACTAGTTGAAAAATGACTTCCCAATGAATATTGCCTAAACCACTGAATATATTGAATATAGCGTCCATTTGTCCTCCTTTAAAAATAGCCATGTAATTATCAAACCCGCAATAGATCATATCCGGCGATCGCCCGTCGCCTTTAATTTACTTAACAAAAGTATAAAAAAAACTATAAAAGCTGAAAAAATAGCACGTTCACAATAGGTTTTTGTCATGGCAACTTGGCAATGTGTTAAGCAATGTGGAGCCTGCTGTCATCTTGACCCAGCAGAGCGCCCTGACTTAGATGAGTATTTATTACCAGACGAGATGGAATTGTATCTGAGCATGGTAGGTGAAGGAGGATGGTGCATAAATTTCGACAAAGACTCGCGAGAATGTCGCATTTACCCAGACCGTCCGCGATTTTGTCGTGTAGAATCAGAAATCTTTCTGGATATGTACGGTATTGAGCCGGAGGAGTTAGACGATTTTGCCATTGACTGTTGTCGTCAGCAAATAGAGGGGGTGTATGGGGACAGAAGCTTGGAGATGTTGCGTTTTGATCAAGCAGTAGGTTTTTGACCAAAACTAGGGGCAAAACAAGTCAAAAGTATCAAATATTAGAAGAAGAGTGTAGGTGTTCAAACCCTTACACCCCTACACCCTTACCACGCCCTTCGGGTATGCCTGCGGCACGCGGCTTGGGCGAACACAGTCGCCTAGGTCGGGAGACAAGGACTGCATAGCGCTGTCTCACCAGATGCCTCAAGTCGGGGAACCCGCCCACGGCACTGGCTCCCCTTACACCCTCCCACAACTGAGGATCTCGTTGCGTAAGTCCTGTAGGGAATAAATCAGTGGGAGTCCTCGGTTGCTATTTGTGAAAAATCTTGAGAAAATGAGAGAAATATGAAAAAAACTTAACTAGCAAAAAAATACAGCCTGTGAAACTTGACTCCAAGCCCTTGAACCTTACTACATCTGCAACCCAAAGCCAGCTAGAGCAAAAAGATGAACTAGATAGCAATAGTCCAACTACCTTAGTTGAGGCGTCGTCACCTTTGGATTGTGAGAAACCGACTAAGCAGGAAACCCCACTAGTCATCTTCGCCACGACATTTTTGACCATCTTTCTGGCGGAAATTGGTGACAAGACACAGCTATCCACTCTGTTGATGAGTGCGCAATCACATTCTCCGTGGGTTGTGTTTTTGGGATCTGCCACCGCGCTAGTCATGACTAGTCTATTGGGTGTCGCGTTAGGTAGTTGGATCGCTAGCAGACTCTCCCCAAAAACTATAGAAAAAGCAGCAGGGATAATGCTGCTGCTAATTTCGTTAATGTTATTTTCGGATTTGGTAATTTCCAAATAATTTAGTTAATTAACCTGTGTGACTGATAAAAACTCTTAACTCTTGACTCTTGACTAACTATGGATTGGCATCTTTTAGGATTAAGCTTTATTACGGTTTTTTTGTCAGAATTGGGTGACAAAAGCCAGTTAGCTGCAATTGCGCTTTCAGGTCGTAGTCAATCTCCGCGTGCGGTGTTTTTTGGTACCGCTGGCGCACTGCTTTTGACTAGCTTTTTAGGAGCTTTGGCGGGGGGAGCGGTGTCAGAGGTATTACCTACAAGGTTGTTGAAAGCGATCGCCGCCGTGGGATTTGCCATACTTGCAATACGCCTGTTATTTTTTAACAACGAGGAATGAAGTGTTTTATCATTGATCATTCCTCATCCAGTTATCGTCGCCAGCACCAGCTCAAAAGTGTGCCACCTGCCAATAGTTTTACTGTTTCCAAAATCCAGTAACCACCATGCAGTATATTCATACTTGCTGGAATTTCAGCTGTTGTCTCAAACAGGTTCAGTTCGATTCCGAGGGCAGACATTTGCGGAGTGAACAAGTAGGTGTTAATAGAAGCGATAGCCAGCAGTAATACAGACAAAATAATTGCACCGCGACGCCACTGAGATTGGCTGTTGCACACAGCTAACACGCTGGTTAATACTAAGCCAGCAGACAGCAATTCGATACGATTAAAATTCCAGAAAAGCGCATAGCCAGCTGAAGCAAAGTTGGCTTGAGTCATCATGCCAGAAACGTAAAGACTAGGCATAATTACCAAGTCAAGAAATAAGCTGGCACTGAGCCAAAAGCCTAAAGCTAATATGGCAACATTTTGCCAAATCGGTCGCTTAAGTTCGACGCTAGAAACTGCCTGCATAATTGTGAATAATTGCGTGTGTTTATATTTTTAGTTTCTAACTTAACAAGGCACTTTGACAACACAAGTCAATAATCTTTTACAAAGTTGTTATAACTTTGCAAAATTATTTAAGTATTTTTTACTTCAGTCACAATTATTTATAGGATGGGTAGAGCGTAAGCGTTACCCATCAGAACGAATATGAATGTTGGGTTTCGTGCCAAGGGTGTAACCTACATTAAGTTTTGTATTTCATTATGTCTAAGTAGGAGGACAGAAATAAACTAGACTTTGTAAAAAAAGATTAAGGAAAAATGGCAGGCGATAAAACTGAGGTAAACACTACTTCATACAATGACATTTGAAATTCGTTATTCGCGAGTGATCTCATTTGCAGCAGCGGTTCAGCCATCGGGGGATTGGCATTCATTTTGGCGTACTCTTGTTGAGAACTCCACAACCCATAATTTATAGCACGAGCGCCATCAAGCGAGCGATGAAAGTGAGTTGTCATTAATCCAGATTGTCCTGAGATTTGCTGGATGGCTTCTGCGGTGAACTCCAGAAACCGAGGTTGATTAGCGGGATCTTTCAATTTAAAGATGCCGAAATTGATCAATTGACCCTCATCAGCCGTGATTTGCATTGGACTATCAGCAGGTTCACTCATGAAAATTTCGTAGAGATGGGAATCTGGAGCCAAGAAACCTGTAATTTGTGTTGCTAGGGCAATATCTCGATTGTTGATATATGTATCGTAATCCGCTTGGTTCTGCCATTGCACATAATTAATAACACGCAAGCCATCAAAGCTGCGATGAATTGCACTAGCAGTATATCCAGGCTGTTTTTTCAGAATGTTTTCGGTGTATGTTATCAAACTATCGACCAATAACCACTGTTGATCGGGCTGGGTAACAAAAATATCTAATTCTGCCAGAACTGGATTATTCTTAAAAACGCTGAGCATCAAATTATCCTCTTGTGTTGACTGAGTATGGTTAGGTCAGAAGAATCAATGTGAAATACTCAACCAACGATATAAAGCTGTTGTACTCAGGTATATCCGTTTTTTGCGTTTTTAGCAGATTCTTGCTATTTTCTGAAGAATTGTTTCGGTGTCACTCCGGTGAGGCGCTTAAAATGTCTACCAAATTGACTTTGATTTGCAAAACCTACTTGTAGGGCAACATTTGCAATACTGTGCTGACTTTGTATGAGTAATTCCTGGGCGCGTTCGATCCGGCATTTAATTAAGTACTGGTAGGGAGAGTAGCCAGTAGATTGTTTGAACAGTCGAGCAAAGTAATACTGGCTCATACCTAGTTCCGTAGCGATCGCCTCTAATGACAGGTTTTCTGTTAAATGGGCTTGGATATAGTCAATCGTCAGTTGTAGTTTATAGCTGGGTAATCCACCACAGATAGCTGGAATTCTCTGCTGTCGTGTCGAGTAGCGCCGTAATAGATGAACTGTTAACGCATTTGCCATTGACTCAGCGTAAAGGCGATCGCTCAATCCATCTATTTCTAATTCTGCTTTGAGTGCCAAACCGATTTGTTGAATCAAGGGGTCACGAATTTTCAACTGTGGCAAAATTTGCACATTATCCTCATCAACAGATTCATGCACAGCACAAGTAAATAGCTTCGGTTCTAGGCGAAGTAACAAAAATTCTGCATCTGTATCCCAAGACAACTGGCGATGAAGATGGGGAGGCGAAATCATAATGTCCCCAACAGCGATACAATCGCTACTACGTTGCCCGTCTACCCTCCTTTCTAGCTGAATAGGATGCCCGAGATGAATGCTGAGTAGGTAATTAGGTAAACAACACTGAGATGTTCCATTTGCAGGCTGATGATGTTGTTCAACACGCAAAATGTCTGAGATAACATTTTGAGTCCATAAAATAGGCGACTGCGGCACAACCTGTATGACAGCATTTTTTCGACTAGAATCTTGGCTCATGTCCCTGCTTCTTGTGCTTCTGTCATACTCGACTTTACAATCAGTGTACCGAATCTATGAGCTTATCCACCAGAATTAACAGAGGCTGATACAACAGAAGCGATAGCTCCTGTTGATTTTATTCAAGTTGTGCTAACGTGCATTCAAAAGCTGATATTTAGCTCTAGTTTCCTAACCACAGGGAATTATCTGTATGGTCTTTTACCCGCTATAGAACGACCGGATGCAAAACAATGCGTGTAGCATTTTTCTTAAGTACAGCAATTGCTTGTACAACAGTCATAGGCGGATACACTGCGGACTTGAGTCAAGCGGTTCAGTTACGAGATGGTAAAGTCTATTTTGTCCAACCACCGACCTTGCTGGGTGCAGTGACCACCTACAAGGATACTTATGTATGGGGTGGTGCGATTCGTTGATACCCAAAATGCCCCTCGGCATATTAAAGTATCCAACTCAACAGAGTTGAACTTCGGACAGGATGAAGGTGAAAGTCCTTCCCCTCAAGCTCAGAGGTGACTCCTTATCTGCCCACAGCGAGTAAGCTCGGAATCTTACAGACTGAAGCTGGGAACAGGGCGCAATCAGACGGCTGTTATGGGCTGACACTGGCGCTAATAGGGAAGACTCACGGTGAAACAGAACCTAAAAAAGCGACTTATACGTAAGCAGGGCATAAATACCAATACCCCCTGACTCAGTTAGAGATACAACCCCATCGCCATTATCCCAAGAGCGATAAAGAGCAAGGGATTCTAACAGTCGAAGTGGTTACACCTAAAAGTCCTAAAATCCACACCGAGGAACGAATAAAAACGGATTAGGAGTCCTGGAAAGGTCGAAAACCAGGTAGGTAAGACGGGATACGGAACTCTCCTAATTCGGGTAGGATGCGGCGTAATTGCTGCAAGGTGTTTAGAAAACAATCAATAGGAGTAGAGTATGATTAGGCACAGTAGCAATACTAGTGAATCTTGGAAAAACCTCCCCTGGAAGAAATTCCGCCGGGAACTATTCCGCCTACAAGTTAGGTTGTTCAAAGCAGTTAAAGCAGGAGACATGCGAAAAGCGCGGTCACTTCAAAAACTGATTCTAAAATCCCAAGCTGCAAGATTTCTGGCTATTCGTCAAGTAACTCAACTAAACGCTGGTAAAAAGACTGCGGGTATTGATAGGAAAGCGTCCCTCAGTCACGAAGAACGCTTCCAACTTGAGGAACTCCTCAAGAATCATTACCTTAATTGGCATCATAGCAAATTAAGAGAAATCCCAATACCTAAGAAAAACGGTAAAACCAGAATTCTCAAAGTCCCCACTATTGCGGATAGAGCATGGCAATGCCTAGCAAAATACGCACTAGAACCAGCACACGAAGCGACATTCCACGCAAAGAGTTATGGATTCAGACCAGGTAGAAGTGCTCACGATGCACTAAAAGCCACATTCAGCAATCTAAACTCCAAAGCAAACGGAATAAATAAGCGAGTCCTAGAAATCGACATCGAAAAATGTTTCGATAGAATAAACCACACAACTATCATGGATAACCTGATAGCACCAAAAAGTCTGAAAATCGGTATCTTCCGCTGCTTAAAAGCCGGAATACATCCCGACTTTCCCGAACAAGGAACCCCTCAAGGTGGTGTGGTAAGTCCGTTACTAGCAAACATCGCACTCAACGGTGTTGAAAGCGCACATAGATATCACCGCAATGGATTCAAAATAAGCCCCAAGACGGCTGCGAAAGATATCATGGAACCATGCATCAGATATGCAGATGACATGATCATAATGCTTAGACCCGAAGATAACGCCGAAGAGATACTTGAAAAGGTAAGCCAGTTCCTTACAGAAAGAGGAATGAGTATCAGTAAAGAAAAGACCAAAGTAACCGCATCGACTGAAGGCTTCAATTTTCTTGGCTGGCACATCAAGGTGCAGAGCAACGGAAAGTTTAACTGTGTCCCTTCAGAGGACAACTACAAAACGTTCCGAAAAAAAGTAAAAGCCATCGTCAAGTGCTCTAACTATGGTTCCAAGGAGAAAGCTGAAAAACTAGCACCCTTGGTTAGAGGATGGAGGAACTATCATAAACTTTGCTCATTACGAGGGTCACGATTCTCACTGTGGCATACAAACAATGCAGCATTCAAAAAGTTTAATAGGGAAAAAGGAAATACCAAAGAATCCAGTACCGAACTGATTAAAAAAGCATTTCCCAGAACTCCAAAATCAGAATACATCATCGTACAAGGAAATAAATCTCCTTATGATGGAGATATAACATACTGGAGCGAACGCAATAGTAAGTTATATCAGAACGAAACCTCTAAAGCCCTAAAAAGGCAAAACCATACATGTGGATATTGTAATATGAAAATGTTATCAGGAGAAACGGTTCACCTGCACCACATTGACAGCAATCACAGCAACTGGAAAACCAATAACCTCACTGCTGTACATGAAAGCTGCCATGATTACATACACATGAGCAAGGGGAAACCCTAAAACATCGGGAGCCGGATGCACTGAAAAGCGCACGTCCGGTTCTAACAGAGAGGTGCAGGAGATAATACTCCTCATCGACTCTACCCAACATACTATTTTACCATTGGCCTGCCAGAAAATGCTGGAGAACCGCTGCAAACAATTACCATTCATCAGCGTGAAGGAGTAGATCGTGTGCGCTTTGACTTGCCAGACACTTCTGCTTTTGAAGGAACACCTTCCAAAGAAGGTCCAAAGCTTGCTTTGAAAGATGTGACAAGGGACAGCAAAACCAAAACACTATCGCTCATATTTGATCCGCCAGTACCTCCAGGTAGAACCATCACACTAGCTCTCAAGCCAGTGCAGAACCCGACGGTTGCTGGTGTCTACCTATTTGGAGTCACGGCGTTTCCGCCGGGAGACCAACCTCATGGTCAATTTCTCGGTTATGGAAGGTTGCAATTTTACAACTTTGGTTTTCGGTTTTGAGCAAAGCTAGGGGTGTAAGGGTGTAGGGAATAGCTGCACTGTCTAGATATAAGTTATAATATCGAGATAAAAAATTATGCAAATTACTTTAGATATACCTGATGAGATTGCTCGCAATTTAGAATCTCACAAGGAAGATTTACCCCAGATTTTGGCTCTAGGATTGCGAGAAATGACGGCTAATCCTTCTACAGGTTTTTCTGGACTGACTGAAGTTTTAGAGTTTTTAGCAAAGTTACCATCTCCTGAAGAAATTTTAGCTCTCCGTCTTTCGCCTATGGTTCAAGCTGAAATTGAATCTCTTTTAGACAAAATCGTACTCAAGGTTTAGATGAAAGCGATCGCTGTCTGTGGCAACATTATGAGTTTATTGAGCATTTAGTACGTCTTGCTAAAGCTCAAGCTCTGCTCAAGTTACAACAAAGTGCATGAGCAAAACTTACATTTCTACTAATACCAAGTTGCGTTCTGTTGTAATAGCACTTTAGGGGAGATTGGTTCATTCCGCTGAGTCCTGAGCCTGCGGCACGGCAAAGCCGAACGGACACGCTGCGCGTTCGCTCTTAGCGTGCGCTTTGCGCTTACGCTTCACTCGCAATGACAGGTGGTACTTTTGATTGCAACTTGGTATAACTTGCGACAAATAGTATTTGATCGCGCTCAGGGTTGTTGTGAGTGATGCTGGCTTCGACTTCGCTCAGCCAGCAAAAGCCATAGCTGGTAAAAGCCATTTATCTAGTAACAGAGTCTTCCCTGAGCGAAGTCGAAGGGAACACTTTTATATGTAACTAGAAAAGAAGCGAAGCGATCGCACAAATCAATTTATGGCTTATATGTATATTCTTGAGTGCGCTGATCGTAGTTATTACACAGGTAGTACCAAGAATCTAGAACAGCTTCACAGGCAACATCAGCAAGGTCTGGGTGCAAATCACACAGCAAAACGGTTGCCTGTGAAGCTGATTTTCTGTGAGTATTATGAGCGCGTAGTTGATGCTTTTGAGCGTGAGAAGCAGGTGCAAGGTTGGAGTCGGAAGAAGAAGCAAGCTTTGATTGTAGGGGATACAAATTTGTTGCATAAGTTAGCTGAGTGTCAAAATGAAACTCATTACAGTCGGTTGACTGGTTTCGGTGGTGATGGCTTCGACACTTCGACAAACTCAATGCATCCCTCCGCTGGCTTCGACTCCGCTCAGCCACCAGAAGAACGCTCGCTGAGCGTTTGCGCAGCGCCCCCTTAGGGGCTAGCCGAAGGGAGTACATCACACCTTTGATGAGAACTTTCTTAGTTTTGATCAAAACTCAAAAGTTCTTTTGCGTGCAAGTCTTGGCTGATGATTTCGCCTTTGCGGTCAAACAATACAGTACCAACTTTAAGGGCAACATTAGCATATTTTTGCACGTAAGCAGTAGCCTTCTGACTAATTTTTTCTGCTAGTATCCCAAATACTGATTCTGCCAGTCCTAGTTCGATTAATTTTTTGTGTGCTGCATCTGCAGTCTTAGTATCTAAAATTGCCCGTGCTGTTTGTACATCACCACCAACAGCAACAACTGCTGCACTTATAATTTCTAATTTGGCATCTGCTAAATGACTAGACGTATTGAAAATGCCACCAGCCAGCTTAATCAGTTTGCCATGATATCCCAGCAGCAAAACAGAAGTTGCTTGATATAGTCCAGCTTCTACAAGCATTGCACCAATCCAATTCCCGGTTTGCACAACTGCTGATTCTGGTATGCCTAAACGTTGTGCAACTTGCATACCATTGCTACCAATACAAAACACCAAACCAGGACAAACTTTGACCTTAGCCTGCAACGACAAACGAAATTCTTCTAAATAGTCAGCCGCCGACAAAGGTTGAGAAATTCCACTGGTTCCCAACAAAGCTAACCCTTCTAAAATGCCAAAGGCTTCATTAGAAGTACGTTGCGCCAATTGACGCCCTTCAGGAAGAATAATTGATACCGTTGCCGTTTGCTCTGGGGGAATCAGAGATAGTAAATTGGCATCAAACAGGCGACGGGCATAACTGTAAATCGCTGGTTCTCCAGAGGTTGTTTTTCCCAAACCCTCTCCTGCTTCTAAAATCAAGGCTTGGGATTGCCTTTGTGACAATTTTACCCAAGCCCAAATGGGCGTGTTTTTTGTTAAATCTAAGTTATCACCTGGATCGCTGAGTGTCACTGCCAAGGCACTCTGAGAGTCTAAAGCTGCAACTTGAGAAATCGAAATTTCTGCTGTTTGAGAAAGCAGATCAATCTCAACTGAGAGTTGAGAATCTATTTTTTCACGCAGATGCATAAGAGCAGCCTTAGCAGCGGCTACTGCAAACACTGGCAGGGTATAACCTGTACGAGCCATATAGTTGTTAAATAAGTTTTTAGAAACATCTTTGCCAAACAACTTTTTAAGCGCCCAGAAAAAATGAAATCCGCCATCACATAAAACTGTCAGGCGGATTTGCGGATATTTTTTAGTGGATCCGAGCAGAGTCGAACTGCTGTCCAGACTGGGTATTGACCCCCCGCTCGTTCACAGGCTTAGCCTCTTTTACCCTCAAGGCGGGGAACGTTCATTATCCCGAACGCTAGGATGCTCTGGTTAAGTCTTAGCTAACAAGCGAACCAGAGACACTTGCTAGAGCATCCGTTGGGGGTTGGTCTCTAGTCCTTAACGGAGTCAAACTAGAGACGCTCGAACCGAAAAGAGGTTATTAGGCAGCTACTACAGCTTGCTTACGAGCAAAAGGTACAATGTTGTTTGCATTTACTTTATGTTGAGTCTTGGATTTTCGAGAGACGACTCACTCTCGACCTGTTTCACAAAGTAGCTTTCGCCAACCTGTCGAAACCGTTACGGACCCATGTGTTTTACCTATAGTACGATTATAATACGCTATTTTCAAATGTGCCACTCAGGAGCTAAATTTGAGATTTTGGTGGGATTTGGTCTTCTGGTTCATGCCAGTGCTGCACAGAAACACAAGGTGTCTTTGTGACAACTTGGTTGTAGACCGTCAGTATAGTTGGCGCATAAGGTAATGTCTTTGTAACCGTTTTCCTGCAAACAGATGATAAATTCATCTCGCCCAAACCAGTGCAGGGGTAACCGCTGTAACTCTGTGGCAATGAGTTCTCCGTCCTTCCACTTCTCGTAGCGAATCACACTCATGTTGAGTTGATTCAGCCAGTCGATGTCAGAAGTGATTTGCAAAAGAATTGTTGAACCATCAGGACACTCAATAGGCGATCGCTGCCTTACGATATTCTCAGTCTTAAAATCTTCGATGGGTAATTCCAAATCGATGAAGATTCGACCTTGGGGTTCAAGGTGTCGTGCAAAAGCTTGTAAGGCGGCGACAGCAGCATTTCGCTTCTCTAGCAACATAAAAGAACCGAAGGACACAATGATCGCTTTGAATTTCCCAGGGAGGTCAAGGTTTTCTACAGAACCATGATGGAGAACTGGTTTCAACCCCTTTTGCGTACAGTGCCGATGGCAACAAGCAAGCATATCTTCTGAAGAATCGATGCCCTCAACGTTCAAATTAGCTTCTAGCAGCGGGATGAGTAGTCGTCCCGTGCCAACCATCGCCTCAAGAATTCTGCCACCAATTTTAGAAAGATGTTTGATGTAGTATGGAACGTCAGGGTACTTTCCATCAATGGGCTTGGTGATATCATAAACCTCAGTACACAAAGATCCATATGTCGTCAGTGTCATCATTAGCCTCCATTGGTGAAAAAGCCCCAACAATTAAAAATAGCTAATTGCTAATTTCAACACAACTAGCAATTAGCTATTATTCATTTGCTATGAGCAATTTCCTAACCTAGTGCCTCAGCACCGCTGACAACCTCTAGGATTTGATTGGTAATTGCGGCTTGCCGCGCTTTGTTGTAAGACAAAGTGAGGGCATTCATCAGTTCCTTGGCGTTATCGCTAGCATTGCTCATTGCTGTCATCCGTGCAGCAAGTTCGCTGGCAGCTGATTCTTGCAGCGCCCGCAAAAGCTGGTTACTCAGATACAGAGGTAGTAAGGAATCGAGAATCTGTACTGGGTCTTGCTCGAAAATCATGTCACTGGATAAAGTACGGGTTTGAGCGGTTACTTTCTCTCGTGTGACTTCAAATTCACCGCCACGGGTTGTTAAGCGGAAGATTTCGTCATCCTGTGCTTCCAAACCTTGAGCGTCAAGAGGAAGCAGGGTTTGCACTACCGGACGAGAACTCACCAAGGAGACGAACTTGGTGTAGATAAGCTCAATACGATCTACGCTGTCTGACAAGAACAGAGAAAGCAATTGGTCAGCAATCTTGTTGGCTTCAGCAGCGGTAGGGATTTGCTCTAAACCAGTATAGGTGGCGTCTATCGGCTGTTCGCGACGTTGGAAATACTGGGTTGCTTTGCGTCCTACGATGACAAATTTGTAGTCTACACCTTCTGCTTTGAGTTCTTTGGCGCGATTTTCGGCACGTTTGATAACGTTGTTGTTGTAGCCGCCGCACAAACCGCGATCGCCTGAAATCACTAACAGCCCTACTGACTTAACTTCCCGTTTTTTCAACAGTGGTAAGTTTGCTTCTTCAAAACGCAGACGAGTTTGTAGACCGTACAGAACTTGCGCCAAGCGGTCGGCGAAGGGACGGGTGGATAGCACCTGTTCTTGAGCGCGACGCACCCGCGCTGCAGCCACCAGCCGCATGGCTTCTGTAATTTTTTTGGTATTTTTGACTGATTGAATGCGATCGCGTATTGCTTTGAGATTTGGCATAAATTTTGTCCTTAGTCGTTAGTCCTCAGTCGTTAGTCAAGAGTCAATAGCCATTAAGCTCTTTACTAATGACTAATGACTAATGACTCTTGACTAATTATGCTGTTGCCAAGAAGGTCTTCTTGTATTCGTTAATTGCCTCTTTCAAGAGTGCTTCTTCTTCATCACCCAGTGCTTTCTTGGATTGAATTCCTTGAACGTACTGAGGTTTGCTGGTCTTTAAGTACTCGCGCAATCCTTTGGTGAAGTCAGTAATTTTCTCGACATCAATGTCGTCTAAGTAACCGTTGATACCAGCATAAAGAAGAGCGACTTGCTCGTACACCGATAGCGGTGCATTTTGTGGCTGTTTCAAAAGTTCCCGCAAGCGCGCACCCCGTGCCAGCTGGTCTTGAGTTGCTTTATCTAAGTCAGAGGCGAATTGTGAGAAGGCTTGCAGTTCGTCAAACTGTGCCAACTCCAGCTTCAATTTACCAGCAACTTTCTTCATTGCCTTGGTTTGAGCAGCTGAACCCACCCGTGATACGGAAATACCAGGGTTAATAGCGGGACGGATACCAGAGTTGAACAAGTCGGAAGACAGGAAGATCTGACCGTCTGTAATCGAAATTACGTTGGTGGGGATGTAAGCAGATACGTCACCTGCTTGAGTTTCGATGATTGGCAGAGCAGTCATGCTACCTTTACCCAATTCGTCACTCAGCTTAGCCGCACGTTCCAACAGACGTGAGTGGATGTAGAACACGTCTCCAGGATAAGCTTCACGTCCGGGAGGACGACGCAGCAGCAAAGACATTTGACGATAAGCTGTGGCTTGCTTGGAGAGGTCATCATAGATAACTAGAGTTGCCTTACCCTTGTACATAAAGTACTCAGCAATCGAAGCACCTGTATAAGGAGCCAAAAATTGCAGGGTGGCTGGTTCACTGGCGTTAGCGGCGACGACAACAGTGTAGTCCAGAGCGCCTTTGTCTTGTAACGTCTGCACAACGTTAGCTACGGTGGAAGCTTTTTGACCGACTGCGACGTAGACGCAGATCACGTCTTCTTCTTTTTGGTTGATGATGGTGTCTACGGCGATCGCAGTTTTTCCAGTCTGACGGTCACCAATAATCAATTCCCGCTGTCCACGACCGACGGGAATCATTGCGTCGATCGCTGTGATACCAGTTTGCATGGGTTCGTGTACGGAACGACGCGCCACAATACCTGGTGCTGGAGATTCAATCAAACGGGTTTCTTCGGTCTTGATTTCTCCCTTACCATCAATTGGACGACCTAAAGCATCGACAACTCGTCCAACCAAGGCTTCTCCCACGGGTATTTGAGCAATTCTACCAGTGGCGGTTACGGAGCTACCTTCTTGAATATCACGACCTTCGCCCATCAGCACCGCACCAACGTTGTCTTCTTCTAAGTTTTGGGCGATGCCAATTGTACCGTCTTCAAATTCCAGTAGCTCACTAGCCATGGCCTTGTCTAGACCATAAATACGAGCAATACCGTCACCTACTTGCAGAACGGTTCCAACGTTAGCAACTTTGACCTGTTCGTCGTATTGTTCTATTTGTTGCTGAATAATGTTGCTGATTTCGTCTGGTCTGATGCTAATTGCCATTTGTCTATCTTCTCTTTATTGCGAGACGGTACCTTTTACAGTTATCAGTTATTCAGTTATCACTGTTCACTGTTGACTGTTCACTGTTTACTGTTGACTGCTTTAAGAGCCACTTAAACGCAAGGAGATACGGCGCAGCTGGCCCCGTAAGCTGGCGTCAATGACTTGAGACCCTACCTTAATAATCACACCACCAATTAACTCGGGGTCAATTTTTGTCTCTAATTCGACCTCGCGAGCTTTTGTCAGTGCGATGACTTTATCTTTTACTGATTGTTGCTGCTCCTCTGTCAGGGGGACAGCAGAAATCACTTCGGCCAGAGCAATTTGTTTGAGTTGCCGCAACAGCACCAAATATTGCTGTAAAACTGGTTCCAGCAATGAAATGCGCCGTCTATCTACCAGCAGCAATAAAAAATTGCGGAAGTATGCGTTAGCGCCGTCACCAAGGACACGGTTGATGACTCCCTTTTTGTCATCTAGCGACACAAATGGGTTCTCAAGAAAATTTTTCAGCTGCTCACTTTCAGAAAGCAAGCTTAGCAAAGAACGGACATCTTCGCCGAACTGATCTGTTAAATTTTTGGATTGTGCGACTGACATCAACGCCTGTGCGTAAGGCTGGGATATTTCCGCCATTGCGATATTACTTTTCATCCCTAAGCTCCCAATAGCGCTATGCTGCGGTCAATTAATTGCTGTTGAGCGTCGTCGGCAATGCCTGTCTGCAGTTCTGACTCAACTTTTTGCAATGCCTTAGACACTACATATTGTTGCAGTTCGGCGATCGCCCTGTCTCTTTGTGTGTCTAAATCCTTAACAGCTGTTTGTTTCAAACGTTCCACATCTTCTGCTGCTCGTGCCAAAATGGCTTCACGAGTTGCCTGTGCATTTTCTTCAGCAGTTTTACGGATGCGTTGCGCTTCTGCTTGAGCCTGCGTCAACTGTTCCTGTGCCTTAGACAGGGCAACTGCTGCTTCTTTTGCCTTTGCTTCTGCTTCTTTGATTACCGTTTCAATACTTGAGCGTCGTTCGCTGAGGATATTGCTAAGAACTTTACGCCCAAAGTAGAATAGTATGCCAACCAGAATCGCTAGGTTAATCAGATTGGTTTCAAAAATGTCTATGTTTAGACCGAAACCACCTTCTGAGTGACCTTCTGCCACCGCTTCTGTGGCAAGTAAAAAACTACTACCAATGATACCCATCTACGACTGCGCTGCTCCCTTGCTTAGTAGGTTGAAAATTCCCTAAGGGAAAAAAAGTGCCAGTTTTGACACTTATTTTACCGTTGTGGGACGACTTGCGCCCCGCTACGTATATACTTATCGAATTAATGTGAGATCGCGCATTCAGCTACTCTATTTAGCTAAAACAGGTCCCAATAGTTTTTCTAGTATCTGCCTGCTGAGAGCATCTACCTGTTGATCTAAGGAACTCAAAACTTCCTGCTTTTGCTGTTCTATTTCAAGTGCCGCTTGTTCTCGTTGAGCTTGAGCTTCTTTTTGCGCCTCAGCGATTTTCTGATCAGTGGTTTTCTGAGCTTCTGCTTGAGCTGCAGCGACAGTCGCTTGCGATTGTTTACGAGCTTCTGCTAATTGTTGCTCATATTCTTTAGTTAATCGCTCAGCTTTAGCCAAGCGTTCACGAGCATCAAGGTTATTCGTTCGGATATAGTTATCGCGATCGTCTAGTGCCTTGGTCAGTGGCTTATAGAAAATAACATTCAATAGAGCTGCCAACAGCAGGAACTGCACTGCCATCAAGGGCAAGGTTGCATCGAAATCAAACATTTCTCTCCTCTTTGGCTACAACAGCACTTTTCACGGGCGAAAAATCATCTTACTTTTGATCATCATCAAGACCCCATAGCCATCAAGGGTCAACTTTTATCCTTATCAGGTATAGAGACGTGAGCGTTCACGTCTCCAAAACTAAGGAAAAGTTTTAGGTTTTAGGCAAATGGGTTAGCAAACAGTAGTACTAGGGCAATAACCAGACCATAAATGGTAAGGGATTCCATGAATGCCAAGGTTAACAGTAAAGTACCGCGAATTTTACCTTCTGCTTCTGGTTGACGAGCAATACCTTCTACTGCTTGTCCTGCAGCATTACCTTGACCAATACCAGGACCAATTGCAGCCAAACCAATTGCTAGAGCAGCAGCAAGAACGCTTGCAGCAGAAACTAATGGATCCATGTTGATTTTCCTTACCTTTAGTACAAAACGAACGATTTTTGTGTTTAGATTTTAGATTTTAGATTTTGCATCGAAAGCGAAAATTCGAGCATCCAAAATCTAACATGACATCAGCTGAGGGTTCTAAGCAGTGATCACTTATCAGTTATCAGTTACCAGTTATAACTCTTTATTGATCACCCTTCGGGTTCGCCAGTTACCTCTGTCGGGAAACCCTCATCAAGTACTGGTCTCACTGTTCACTGATTTTAATGTGCTTCCTCATGCTCTTCGCCACCATGTCCTTCCATCGCCTCATGAATATATGCCGCTGCTAAGGTGGCAAAAACCAAGGCTTGAATGGCACTGGTAAACAAACCTAAAGCCATCACTGGCAAAGGTACAAACAGAGGAACCAAAAGAACCAGCACTCCTACAACTAATTCATCCGCCAAAATGTTACCAAATAGACGGAAGCTTAGGGAGAGGGGCTTGGTGAAATCTTCTAGAATCGCGATCGGTAACAGGACAGGCGTTGGCTCTATATACTTTTTGAAGTACCCCAAACCACGCTTCCTAAAACCTGCGTAAAAGTAAGCTAAAGAAGTCAATAACGCCAGTGCTACTGTCGTATTAATGTCATTGGTTGGAGCAGCCAACTCTCCCGATGGAAGTTTGATCAGCTTCCAGGGAATTAAAGCACCCGACCAGTTGGATATGAAGATAAACAGAAATAGTGTGCCTATAAACGGCACCCAAGGACGGTACTCTTTCTCTCCAATCTGGTTTTTTGTGAGGTCTCGAATAAATTCCAAAGCATATTCCATTAGGTTTTGGATACCACTGGGAATTTTTTGGATGTTTTTAGTAGCAGCTAGTGAAGCTACGACCAAAAGACCAATCACAAACCAGGAGGTGAGGAAGACCTGTCCATGCAGTTTTAGATTGCCTAACTGCCAGTAGAAATGATGACCTACTTCTAGTTCTCCAAGGGGAACAGAAGTTAGGGCATTCAGAAAATTCACCATTTTCCTAACCTAATCTATCATTTCTCCAATCTTACCTGGAGAAGTGGAGCGGGTTCGCGGGGTGGATTTTCCTCTTGGAAAAGTTCCGTCCTCCCGCACAGTTTGCTTTTTGCTGTTTATGGCTACCGGAGCTTTGGCAAGGAGGAGGCAAATGCCCCTCTTACTAC
Organism: Brasilonema sennae CENA114; assembly: GCF_006968745.1. NCBI lineage: Bacteria > Bacillati > Cyanobacteriota > Cyanophyceae > Nostocales > Scytonemataceae > Brasilonema > Brasilonema sennae. The sequence continues at coordinate 4,042,561 of NZ_CP030118.1, forward strand.
ATAAAAGAGGAGTGTTGCTTTATAAGTAAGAAATCCCAAAAAGATGGGTAAGATTTGCAGTTGATTCCATCGCGATGCTAGTAGAATAACCGCTACTAATAACGCAAATCGAGTTTTACTCAACTGTTTTTTTTCTCCACTCAAACCCTCAACATCTTTTGCCAACATCCTCAAGTAAACCACACCTGTACATGCTCCGAGCAAATAATTTAAAGCAATGTTCAGGGAATAAAATATCCAAACACAGATAAATATAATCCCTGTCAAGACAAGAGTAATGAGCAACAACTCTTGGTAGAGTCCATAGAACTCATGCATCGAGTTGTCTGGTTCTGTGTCCTCAAAACCAGGTCTTGAATCTTGTCGTGTTGTTGGTGTGGGATCAGTTGATTCGTTTGACAAGCTCACGAGACTTGAAACCATTACAGCTAATTGTGTTGACTGCATCTTCAGCCAGCTGAATCATATCACGATTGGGTAACAATACTTTAGAAAAAAACAATTAACTTATTGTCCCCAAACAAAAGACACCAGGTAGATGCACCAAGTACAAAAAGGATAATTAACACGGAAAATATGGATGAACAGGACAAATCCTTACCAATCCCTCTATCCTGAAATTCCGTGTTGAGAGCTGTGGCGAGATGAGGAGTCGCAATCAACTTGAAAGGTAGATATCCTCTTAATTTCTATTCTACCTTTTCCCTCGCCGCCTGCTTTGTTGGGATTTTGGCAATTTGTTTGGTTAACTTGGTATCAACAAAATCAGCAGCTGTTGCAACAGCCGCCTTCTCACTCCATCTAACCCCAATGATGAGTCGGTTAAAATCTCGTCTACTGTTGAAACACCATTCCAGCTTTGTAAAAACTTCAACTCTTGTGGTGATAAATTCACAATCTGGTAATCGTAGTTGAAGACACATTGACTGGGAAAACCATCCATGCAAGGATTTCGCTCACAAATTGCCGTTAATAAATCATTATCCGCTGACCAATCAGCCTTCGGTAAAGGTGGGCGACTCAGAAAAAACTCGTAGTGAGTCACTTCTGGATCTAATAACTCTATCAAACGATAACGCTGGATCTCACCTAAGTTAGCTACTCGTTCCATTAACTCTGGCGCTTTGTCGAAAAGTCTGCCTATCTGCCAAAAAACCGGATTTGAGAAACCAACAAAATCCAATCCTGAAGCACAAATCAGTTCAAACAACGTCTCAATGTTATAATCTACCTCCTGGGGATGCACATACATATCAGCAAAGCACTCATCCCGTTGATTTTCTAAAGACCAACGTTCTCGTTATGGCTTGACAATACGGTTATTTTCTGGTAAAAAAGCGAAGATTTGCCGATCAACCTGAACACCATCACGGTAATCACCGCGCTTGTCATTTTGAAGGAGGGCGATCGCTATACCTCCAGTCGCCGATTCATCTGACCTCTCATCACCGAACCACCTGCACATCCAAAGATAAACCGAGCGTTGTCCAAATGCGATCGCTTGTCAAAACCGAAGCATTGAGACGCATTCCCAAACTCAAGCAAGCACGGTCACCCAAAGACAAACCAACCTGTCGAGTTTGCAACCAGAGTCTTCCCGCCATCTCGGCATCTTCAGGAGTAAAGGGAGCGCAGATCAGCCCTAACGCCTCCAAATCCTCGCGCATTCCATCTATCACCACACCCGCAGCTACAGATTTCTGCACCACCTCCGCCCAATTCACACTCGAAATCACCGACTCAGCCAGCACGACTTCAACCGCTTCACCCCCAGGCTCATCCTGCAAATAGGCTAGCATTGCTGACGCATCCAACACCACCGTCATGCGCCCACTTCCCGCTTACCTTCCTCGCGTCGTTCCGCTATCAACTCGTCCGCCAGACTTCTCTGTTTTGGCAATTGCGAAAACCGAGCTTTCAGCCGCTGTTTAATCGCCTCCTGCTTTTCCAAAATCAGCCGCCCCTCTTCAGGACGAGCAACTAGCGTATCTCCCTCCTCAAAACCCAACAGCCGCCGCAGAGCAGCAGGAATAACCAAACGTCCTTGGCGACCTAAATGGACTTCAATATGTTTAGATGATTCGACCATAGATCCACTCGTTATGTCACATCATCTCTATATGTGCCACAAAAATGTAGTCCGTGGCAATATAAAAAGTAATTTGTAAGGTGTATCTCATATCATGTCCGCTTAATTACTTATAATTCCTGCTTGACCTCACCCTAACCCTCTCCTTATAAAGGAGAGCCAGTGCGTTGCGGTGAGACCAGTGCTTGATGAGGGTTTCCCGACCTAGGCATCTGGCGTAAGCGCAAAGCGCACGCTGCGCGTTCGCTCTTAGCGTGCGCTTGCGCTTACGCCGTAAGGCGTGCGCTTTGCGCATACCCGAAGGGGGGTTCCCAAGGCAGCTTTTGGGGGGAAGCGGGGGAACATAACGTGCCGCCCCGTTGTAGCATCTGGCGTGAGGGTACCGGAGGCGGGTGAGGTTCCTCGTTTTTATAAGTGTTTATCCGGACATGATATCACTCAAAATCTCACCCTCGTTTTCAACGTAGCCACAATATTTCCCTCTCCTTAATAAGGAGAGCCAGTGCGTTGCGGTGAGACCAGTGCTTGATGAGGGTTTCCCGACCTAGGCATCTGGCGTAAGCGCAAAGCGCACGCTGCGCGTTCGCTCTTAGCGTGCGCTTGCGCTTACGCCGTAAGGCGTGCGCTTTGCGCATACCCGAAGGGGGGTTCCCAAGGCAGCTTTTGGGGGGAAGCGGGGGAACATAACGTGCCGCCCCGTTGTAGCACCTGGCGTGAGGGATGCCCGATAGGGCAGGGTGAGGTAAAAACGTGAATGATAACCAATCAACTAGATTTGATATCAAAAGAAGAAATCTAGTTGGATTCGCGCTCATTACTATCTCGTTGCAGCACAGTTAGTAGTAGGTGCTGGCTGCTCACGTTGTGGGCCAGTTTTGGTTGGATCATAACCTACCAGCACTACCTGACCTTTTTCGTTATATATCCAACCTCGGACTGGTATTATCTTTTTGACAGGTGGCTTTTGAGATGGCTGCTTTTGTGTTGTACTTGTTGAACTTACCTTACTGGGAACAGGTTCAACTAAATCAACGCGCACATTATCACTACTAAGGATTTTATTGGGATCAGATGGCAATCCGCCACGTCCGGTGATGGTGAAAGTACTACCAAAACCTTTTATACAAGGATTCTGGGCAACCTGCTGTGCGGGGTCGATGACAGTTTCTGTCAATTCAAATAATCCTTGGGTGGGGTCAATTTCGGGTGTGTTGAATTGCACAATGCCATTGAATTGTGGACCAGCTTCAGAAATGGCGGTGATATCACTGTCTGGGGAGCGAAAGATACCTCGGGCTGTAATGTTGACCTCTCCCCCATAACCTTTTACTGCATCGGCGGTAATATTGCTATCTTCAAAGGCAACTAAGTTGCCAGTGTTGATGGTAATATTGCCTCCACCAGCTGTGCCTTGGGCGTTAGTGGTGATGTTGCTGTTCTTACGCAAAATTAAGTCACGGGAGTTGAGGGTAATATTGCCTTTTCCCCCACTCGTATTGGCGTTAAGCTCACTGCCATCAAGCTTAATGGTGTCAGCCTTAATCTCCAAATTACCAGCATTACCATTACCAGTACTATTCACATATAATCCCGCTCCATCAAGAACTAGGCTTGTTGCTTGCACCTTCAAGTCTCCAGCATTGCCACTGCCCAAGTTGTTCGTCCGCATGCTTGCTGCGTTAATCTTAAATAGACCTGCGGTAATGTTGACTTCTCCAGCGTTACCTGTACTATTTTCCGTCGTACTGCTAGAGACTCCTGAGCCTTCCAGTAGAAAAGAACCTGCGGTAATGTTAATATTTCCAGCATCACCAATACCCGCAGTGGTTGTAGATATACCTACCTTGTTCAGTAATTCCAAAGAACCTGCGACAGTAATATTGATTTCTCCAGCCTTACCTGTGCTACTTGCCCCCGCCTCGCTAAGAACACCTCCTTGTTGTTCAAGCCGAAAAGAATTTGCACGAATATTGATTTTTCCAGCGTCACCCGTATTATAAGCGTTAGTATTTATATTTGTATTTTTGATGCTGGTAAGAGAGTCTGCGACAGTAATATTGATTTCTCCGCCTTGACCTTTGTAATTGGCACGGCTAAAGACACCCGAGTTTTCAATCTGCAAAGAATTTGCATTGATGTTAATGTTGCCAGCATTACCCACGCCATTGGAGTCGGCTTGTATACCTGTGGAGGTAATCGCCATCGGACCATTGACAGCAATGTTGATGTTTCCGGCTTTACCACTGCTACTTCCTGTCGTTATGCTCACGAGCGACGAGGAGCCTTTCATCTCCAAAGAATTTGCACGAATGTTGATGTCTCCGGCATTACCCTTATTGTCCTGTGTCTGAATGCTTACACCACTGCGATTATCAAAGTTGATCTTGTTGGCATCCAGTTTAATTTGTCCGCCGTTCCCGGAACCGAAGGTGTTAGAGAGGAGGCTGGAGCGATTGAAAGCTATAGAGTCACCAACAATGCTAATTTCTCCCCCATTTTTATCCCCAAGTGTATCAGATAATAGAATTGAGTCAGAGGTGAAATTGATGTTCCTCCCGAGTATGGCAATAGAACCGCTGCCGTCTCCAGTGACATTCACGAACGATTTATTAGAAAACTCGATGTCTCGAAAACTGGGGGTGCCTTGATAAGCAAGTGAAAAACCTTCAGATTGTGCTGGGACGAGATTTACAATTTGGTTGCTATCAAAACTGCCGATTTCAATACGTCCTCCTTGTGACCTGAGTACACCACCTTCAACAAAAACATTTCCTCCTACGAGTGCTAAGGTTTTTCCGGGTTCGACTTGTAATCCTGTAACGTTCGAGTCTAGTTTGGGACGGTTTCCTGACCTAACCTCAGAAACAAGTCCGCTCCCTGTCACTGGTCCTCGTACCTGAATGTTTCCAGGATTATCCCGATACCTCAACCCAATCGGAACATTTATAGTTAACAATGGGGGTGCTTGCGGGTTGGTTGCACTAAACTCAAACCCATTGTCAAATACAAAACTGTGCGCTGTACTCCCCAAAAAGGAACCACCAATATTCAAGCTGGCATTTGGTCCAAAAATAATCCCCGCAGGATTGAGTAAAAACACGTTCGCCTTGCCGAGTGCTCTAATCGCACCATCAATATTAGAAACAGAACCACCCGTCACCCGACCGATGATGTTTAGCACATCAGCTGCATTGTTGAAGTTAGCCGAACCACCTGCAGGTACAGAAAATTCTTTGAAGCTGTGAAAAAGGTTTCCTCCCCTTCTTGTCCCATCATTGATGGTGAAGTTTTTGCCGTCAGGAGTCGTGACGGTGGTGGATACAGTTCCATCAGGAGTGACTTGTTGAGTGACTTGTTGTGCTGTGGCTGTATCTAGAAAAGTTAAACTCCCTATGGCGCATAGGGGTAAGGTGAATAAAATTAGTGAATGCCAACCCTGTTTCATGATCAACTCCAAATCTAAAATTCAGCGATTGTGAGTAAGCGAGTCTGAGCCTGTTAATAGAAATTTTCAGTAATCTACTGGGAACGAGGCATTAGTTGAACCCTTCAGGCAAACAAGGGCGAGCATTTCTTAAATTCTGTTGTAATTTTTTTCCAGTGATTGTATTTCACCACAGATGCTGATAGATATATTGACTTGTGAGCATTTGCGTGCATCTGCGTGCATCTACAGTTCCAAGTAGCGAGCAGAGCGAAAACGATGCTACATCTTGTCTTAAAAGAATAAATCTAGTTTAATCAAGAATTGATACAAATCTTAAATATTTTCTCAGAGAAATTTAAACATTTGCTTTTGGAGTTGATACATCTTGGCTCTAGTTTCTACACACTTCTTAATAAAGCCACAGAGAAATGCCAAAACGTTCTAATCTAAAAGCTGACTGGGTTAATTTTTTTTAGCAGTCTTGAGGGCAGCAGTCTTAATGCATGACTGCACCAATGTGTCAAGCCTAAAAGCAACCCAGACTTAACACAAAGAAAATATGATAGGAGTTTTACAAATCCGATGAGTGTTAAGGCAAGTGGTGGAAGCTCAGTTGCGCGTCCGCAACTATATCAAACCCTCGCAGTATCAACAATTTCCCAAGCAGAGCAGCAAGACCGCTTTCTGGGATCTGGTGAATTAAGTGAACTGGCAAGGTATTTTGCATCTGGTACCAAGCGTCTAGAAATCGCTCAGAGGCTTACGGAAAATTCGGAGATTATTGTCTCTCGTGCTGCCAACCGGATTTTTGTTGGTGGTTCGCCAATGTCTTTCCTAGAAAAGCCCAGAGAACCAGAAGTGGTGATGGCTGGCGCACCGAAGAATATTAGTGGTACCACAAACACAGGAACTCTCACTTACGCAGAAAGTCGTGGTGGTTTCTTAGAAAATGTACGCTCAGTCTTTAACAGCTCACCCAGTGGTCCGATTCCTCCGGGTTTTCGACCAATCAACGTCGCCCGTTATGGTCCGGCGAATATGGCTAAGAGCCTGCGGGACTTGTCGTGGTTTTTGCGCTACGCTACTTACGCGATCGTCGCTGGTGACCCTAGCATCATCGCTGTCAACACGCGTGGTTTGAGAGAAATCATTGAAAACGCCTGTTCTGGTGAAGCGACAATTGTTGCTTTGCAGGAAATAAAATTTGCAGCGCTTTCCTATTTCCGTCAGGATGCTGAGGCAACAGACATTGTGTCTCAGTACATGGATGTTTTGATTACAGAATTCAAAGCACCCACTCCTTCTACTAAACTGCGTCAACGTCCTTCAAGCGACCAACAGGGCTTACAACTGCCTCAGATTTACTTCAATGCGGCAGAACGGCGTCCCAAGTTTGTCATGAAGCCTGGGTTGTCAGGAGTTGAGAAAAACGAGGTTGTAAAAGCGGCATATAGACAAATTTTTGAGCGCGATATTACCCGTGCTTACAGTCAGTCGGTTTCTTACCTGGAATCCCAGGTCAAGAACGGCACTATCTCCATGAAAGAATTTGTCCGTCGCCTGGGCAAATCTCCGCTTTACCAAAAACAATTTTTCCAACCATTTATCAACAGCCGTGCTCTAGAGCTTGCTTTCCGTCACTTCTTGGGACGCGGACCAAGTAGCCGCGAAGAAGTACAAAAGTACTTTGACATCGTTTCCCGAGGTGGTCTGTCAGCTTTAATCGATGCACTGGTAGATTCTGCGGAATACAGTGATTATTTTGGTGAGGAAACGGTTCCTTACATTCGGGGACTTGGTCAAGAAGCACAAGAATGTCGTAACTGGGGACCACAGCAAGACCTGTTTAACTACAGTGCGCCTTTCCGCAAGGTTCCACAGTTTATCACAACTTTTGCTGCTTACAACCAACCACTACCAGACCAGCATCCTTATGGTTCTGGTAACGACCCCTTAGAAATTCAGTTTGGGGCAATTTTCCCGAAAGAAACCAGCAACCCCAATACTCGTCCTGCTCCTTTTGGTAAAGATACCAAGCGCATCCTGATTCACTCTGGACCTGGAATTAATAACCAAAACAGCAATCCTGGAGCGCGAGGCGAGAACCCTGGTACTTTGGGTCCCAAGGTGTTCAAGTTGGATCAACTGCCTGGTACAAGAGGTAAAAAGACACCAACTGGAGTCAGTGTCAAGTACTCGGAAAGCTCTACACAAGCGGTGATTCGGGCAGCTTACCTGCAAGTTTTCGGTCGCGATCTTTACGAAGGTCAGCGCCTGAAAGTGCAAGAAATTAAGCTGGAAAACGGTGATATCTCCGTACGGGAGTTTATCCGCGCTTTGGCTAAGTCCGATGTATTCCGGAATATGTACTGGACATCTTTGTATGTCATGAAGGCAATTGAGTACATCCACCGTCGCTTGTTAGGTCGTCCTACTTATGGTCGTCAAGAAAACAACAAGTACTTTGACCTCGCCTCCAAGAAGGGCTTCTACGCAGTTGTTGACGCCATCATTGGTAGCGTAGAGTATAGTGAGGCATTTGGTGAAGATACAGTTCCTTACGAACGGTACTTAACTCCTGGTGGTGTAGCATTACGGAAATTGCGCGTTGGTAGCATCCGTGAAGATATCACCCGGAGAATTGAGAAGGAACCAACTCCACTATTTGTTGAACTCGGTACTGTGGGAGACCGGACAGAATCTGAGATTCAGCAGCGCATTAGCCAAGGTGTTAGCAAGAAGCGTGAACAAACGAAAGTCTTCAAGTTGGTGGCAGGTAACAACGATAAAGTTGCAGTGGCAATAGTTATTGGTGCTGCTTACCGTCAGATTTTCGAGCGCAATATTGAACCCTACATTGTCAAAAACGAATTCACAGTGCTTTCAAGCAAACTGGGTAATGGTGAAATCACTGTTAAAGAATTTCTTGAAGGGTTGGGTTGTTCTAGCCTATACCTGAAAGAGTTCTACACCCCATACCCCAACACCAAGGTGATTGAACTAGGAACCAAGCACTTCCTGGGACGCGCTCCACTGGATCAAGCGGAAATTCGTAAGTACAATCAAATACTAGCGTCTCAAGGTATTCGTGCGTTTATCCGGGCAATGATCAACAGTCTGGAATATCTTGAAGCGTTTGGTGAAGATACAGTACCTTACAACCGCTTCGCGACCTTCCCAGCTGCGAACTTCCCGAATACTCAAAAGCTCTACAACCAGCTCACTAAGCAAAATCCAGATATTGTTGTCCCTAGCTTTGAGCCAGTGCAGGCGCGCATAAAGACAACCGCAGACACAGCAGCCACATCCACTGAAATTGAGAATGAACAGCCGCAGCTCGTCGAAGTCGGTCGTTCTTTTAACTCCAGTCAGGGACAGTTGGTTGAATCTGGTGTGGATACAACCCGCCGCAACCCAGCTCGTATTTACCGCATAACAGTAAATACAAATCAAGCTGACATAGAGCAGGTGATAAACGCTATTTACTCTCAAGTAATGGATGTGTATGGCGGTCAAGTTCCTGACCACTTCCACAATTGTGAGTTGGAAAGCAGACTGCGCAATGGTGAAATTTCTGTAAGAAAATTTGTGAGTGAACTTGCAAGCTCAGAAATCTATCGCCAGCGTTTCTGCGTTTCCTATCCCAACACCAAAGTGGTTGAGTTCCTCTTCCGTCATCTGTTGGGACGTGCGCCAGCAACTCAGGTGGAAATTCTCCATTACACCAACTCACTAACAGGTAGCGGTTTAAAAGCTGCTGTAGAGGAGATTGTTAATAGCTCTGAGTATGCTCAATACTTTGGTGAGAATGTGGTGCCATACCAGCGGTTCCCATCCTTGCCTGCAGGTAACTACCTTGGTAGCGTGAAGGCGCTTGATTAAGTGAAATAGTCAATCGTCAATAGTCATGTAGTGTTGAAGTTGGGGTGTAGGGGAGCCAGTACTGTTCGCGCAGCGTGGCACTTTGTGCCATAGGAGGGTTTCCCGACAGAGGTATCTGGTGAGACCAGCGCTGCAGGAGGTGAGACCAGTGCTGCGGGAGGGTCTCCCGACAGCCAGGCATCTGGCGAACCCGAAGGGGTTTCCCTCTGTAAGCGACTGGCGTATCTCCTCCGGAGACGCTGCGCGAACGCCGTAAGGCGTGCGCTTTGCGCATACCCGAAGGGCGTGTGTAGGGATAAAAACAGAAGCAGGGAGCACCGGAGTAGGGAGAAGACTAGTTCACGTGAACTAATTTCCCCCAGCACCCAGCACCCAAGCTAAGCGTGCTCCCTACTTCTTCCCCCTTACACCCTTACAACGCCAGGTGCGCGACTGTCGGGAAACCCGCCCACAGCACTGGCTCCCCTTACACCCTGCCCCTAAGACTATTGACTTGCAAAAGGTATTCTAAGCTTTGCCAACATTAGCTTTGTGACTGTCAGTAGAGCAGTAAACTTGAATTGCAATGTTACAAAGTATTAAGAGGAGTCATAATTGCTCAACAGAATGCCCGAAAATAATTCCGGAAGGTAACTGAGTTTATGAGCTTATGTACTAGCCATTACGCAAGCGCACTCGTTTAGTATTAGTTGCACCAGTTGTTTGGCTGTTGTATCTAAAAGATGAGAAAATAAGCTTAGTTAACCAATCAAAGCCGCACCAGTTTAAGATTCTGGTTTTATTTAGTACTGGAGGAATCCATTAATGAGTATCGTCACGAAGTCCATCGTGAATGCTGACGCAGAAGCGCGCTACCTCAGTCCTGGTGAACTAGACCGGATTAAGGGATTTGTTACTAGTGGTGAAAAGCGTCTCCGCATTGCTCAAGTTATCACCGAGAACCGCGAGCGTATTGTGAAGCAAGCTGGTGATCAACTGTTCCAAAGACGTCCTGATGTTGTTTCTCCTGGCGGTAATGCTTACGGTCAAGAAATGACAGCTACCTGTTTGCGCGATTTGGATTACTACCTCCGTCTCGTCACTTACGGCGTTGTCGCTGGTGATGTCACCCCCATTGAAGAAATTGGCCTTGTGGGTGTTCGCGAAATGTACAAGTCCCTTGGTACTCCAATTGAAGGTGTTGCTGAAGGTGTCCGTGGTTTGAAGAACGCTGCTGCGTCACTGATGTCTGGTGAAGACGCTGCTGAAGCTAGCGCTTACTTCGACTACGTAGTCGGTGGCTTGCAATAGGGTGAAGTTATTTCCCTGCTGAAACTGAACTAATGCAATAAGGTTGGAAATAAGGAATTAACTAACATGGCTCAAGACGCAATTACCTCTGTCATTAACTCTGCAGACGTTCAAGGTAAGTACTTGGATACTTCTGCTCTTCAAAAGCTTAAGAGCTACTTCTCAACTGGCGAACTGCGCGTACGTGCTGCTACCACCATTGCTGCTAACGCATCTGCAATTGTCAAAGAAGCTGTAGCTAAGGCTCTGTTGTATTCTGACATTACCCGTCCCGGTGGTAACATGTACACCACTCGTCGCTATGCTGCTTGCATCCGCGACTTGGATTACTACCTCCGTTATGCTACCTACGCTATGTTGGCAGGCGATCCATCCATATTGGATGAGCGTGTCCTCAATGGCTTGAAAGAAACCTACAACTCCTTAGGTGTACCCGTCGGTGCTACCGTGCAAGCTATCCAAGCTATCAAAGAAGTGACTGCTAGCTTGGTAGGTCCTGACGCTGGTAAGGAAATGGGTGTTTACTTGGATTACATTTCCTCCGGCTTAAGCTAAAAGCTAGGTTGCACTTGAGAACTTAAGTGCGGCTTTATTAAGTAAGGTCTGGAAATCAGTCGTGAGTGCTAGAACTTTTAATCGCTTATCTTGCTAAAGATGCATGTATGATGAGTGTTAAAAGTTTAGTATTGATGCTTGATTTCCAGCCTTTGAGTGATTACATAAAATATGCACTCATAATTTTTTGAAATAAAAAAGTTTCCATTTCACTATAGGGAGATATCAAAACATGGCAAGGATGTTTAAAATTACAGCTTGTGTTCCTAGTCAAACTCGGATTCGTACTCAGCGTGAACTGCAAAACACTTATTTCACTAAGTTAGTTCCCTACGAAAACTGGTTCAGTGAACAACAACGGATTCAAAAAGCCGGCGGCACAATTGTTAAGGTAGAGTTGGCTACTGGTAAGCGGGGAGCTAATACTGGCTTGTCTTAATCTGACCAAATCAGTGAACAGTGAACAGTGAACAGTGAACAGTGATAACTGATAACTGGTAACTAATAACTGATATTAAAATCCCCGCTCATTCATTGATGGGGATTAACTGGTAACTGATAACTGGTAACTGATAACTGTTAAGGCTACTTAGTTATGTGAATACGACTTGTAGGAAGTTGTTAAGAGGTCAGGTAGACCTCTTTTTTGTTTGCGCAAAACGCGGTTAAAAACCTGATTATTCTGCTAGCTTGATGGAGGTCGCTTTGGCATGTTCTGGTGAAATTTATCCAGTTGTTGTCGCTGTTCATCAGTGAAAACTGATTTCACTTGTTCATGAGATGACTGCATAATCTCCTCAATTTTTGCTTTTTGATCATTACTAAGATTCAAGTCAGCAAAAGGACCTTTTTTGCCTTCTGGTGGTGGCATAGGAATACCAGGACCAGGACCACCAAAGCCACCGTCCATCCCACCTCTACGGTTTCTCATTTGAGCGACTTTTTGTTCTAATGTCTGCCGTTGTTCTGATGTGAGAAGGGCATCTATTTTTTCTTTGGTTTGTTTGTCAATTTCGTCCAAACGTTGTTTTTGGTCATCACTCAGGTTTATATTTGGAGGTTGACCTGGTGGTCCTGATTGGGGAAAGTTTTGCGCATGGAAAGCTGGACTTGATGGGAAGGGAAAAGCTTGTGCGCTTAAAGGAACAGCTATCAAAGTCAGCCCAATCACTACAGAGAACATCTTGACAAGTTTGAGTTTCATTATGACCTCGTTGCCAATTTATTGAGTTCGACATTCAAATCATAAGAATTTCTATGATTCTTTGAGATGGGGGAAAAGTCCCAAATCTCACTTTTTTGTCGTAGAGAAAAAGTACTAAATTCAAACAGGACTTTTCTCCTACTTGATCGGCATAGGGGTGTAAGGGTGTGGGGGTGTAGGGGTGTGGGGGAAATCTGGCGGTATTTTATTTCGATGGGTAAAATCTGGGTTGACAGCGTAATATTCTTCTCATACCTGTCGCAAAGTTTGAGTACTGTAATGATCGCCCCTGCTTGGTGGGAGTTCTCGGTTTGCTCAAGTCTGATCCTGAAACACAGAATCAACAACTTAATCCCTTTTGAGTGCAAGTTGGTATCATTAACGTCAACTCCAAACGATCGCACCTTACAATTTAAATTTTATTCGTCGTGAATCTACGCCGCCTGACTTTATTATTTGATGACTCCGTGTCCAGCTGGGCATTAGAAGCGCGTTTATTGCGCTGGTTAACACTGGTTTGGCTGTTTGTGGGATTAGTGATGCTGTTTTCGGCATCCTATCCCGTAGCCGATGTTCGTCAACATGACGGAATGTACTACTTTAAACGTCAACTTTTGTGGGTACTAGTCGGTTTAATAGTATTCAATATTGTTGTTCATTTGCCTTTGCATAAAGTTTTGGGCATATCTCATTGGTTTGTGATAGTGCTTTTAGGGTTGATTTTCGCGACTTTAGTACCGGGAGTAGGAAAGAAGGCTTTTGACGCATCCCGGTGGATAGCTTTAGGACCGATTCCAATTCAACCTTCTGAATTAATTAAACCTTTTTTGGTGTTGCAAAGTGCCCGACTTTTTGGTCAGTGGGAAAACCTGAGTTGGCGTGTTCGCTTCTTTTGGCTGGGGATTTTTGGTCTGGTTCTTTTAGGTATTTTAGGACAACCTAACTTGAGCACAACCGCACTGTGTGGTATGACGATTTGGTTTATTGCCCTTGCTGCTGGATTACCTTACAAGTACTTAGGAGGAACTGCAATTGGGGGAGTGTTGTTGGCAGTACTTAGTATTAGTATCAAGGAATATCAGCGTAAGCGGGTGTTGTCATTCCTCAATCCTTGGGCTGATGCAACTGGGGATGGCTATCAACTGGTGCAAAGTTTGCTAGCTGTAGGTTCTGGTAGACAATGGGGTGCAGGATTTGGGCTTTCTCAACAAAAGCAGTTTTATTTGCCAATTCAGGATACTGATTTTATTTTTGCTGTGTTTGCTGAGGAGTTTGGCTTTGTTGGTGGTGTTGTGCTGTTGTTATTGATTGCTTTATACGCCACTTTAGGATTAATTATCGCTCTGAAGGCAAAGCATCCAGTGTATCGATTGGTGGCGATCGGTGTCACAATTTTGATGGTGGGACAATCTTTACTCCACATTGGTGTGACTACTGGTGCTTTGCCAACAACGGGTTTGCCATTGCCCATGTTTAGTTATGGTGGAAATTCGATGATTGCAAGTTTGATGGCATCTGGTTTGATTATTCGGGTTGCACGCCAGAGTAGTGAAGCTGAGGTGGTACCGTTGCGAGAGGAAGGTGAGAAGAGGCGCAAACGACGGCTATTTCAAAAAAAATAAGCAATACACAGCTGTAGAGACGTTACATGTAACGTCTCTACATTATTCATGATGGTGTATGTGATTCTTGAAAGAACCGTTATATATCACCTCAGTTGTGCATAAGTTAATTTTGGTTTTCTCTATAAAATAATGTGTAAGTATCAGCAAAAAATTTCATTGTGCTGCTTTGGGGTCTCATCTACAGAATTTGCATTTTGTCAATAACCTAGGTTTTCATATTTCCTGCATCTCGCGCTATGAGTGAAAACACCCGTGTCAAAACAATTTTGCTCTTGGCGGCGAATCCAAGAAATACTTCCCAGTTACGACTGGATGAAGAGGTACGGGAAATTGATGAGGGATTGCGACGGGCTAATAAGCGAGAACTGTTTAAGTTAGAGCAAAAATGGGCTGTGCGATAGCTTCGCTGCTGCGCGGAGCGCAGATCGCGCGACTTCTATCGAGCAATCCTCGACACTCAACCCCAAATTATACACTTTTGCGGACACGGAGCTGGTGAAGATGGCATTGTGCTGGAAGATGACACGGGGCAGATAGCACTTGTGCAAGCAGATGCGTTGGCGAGTATGTTTAAGCTATTTGCCAAAAAGGGAGTTGAGTCTGTTGCCACTGTTAGTTCTAAAACGGTACGCTTATGGAATCTGCAAGGGCAGGAACTGACAACCCTCAAAGGTCATAGCGGTTCTGTCTTGAGCATCGCTTTCAGCCCGGATGGAAAAACCATTGCCACTAGCAGTTATCACAACACGGTACGGTTGTGGAATCTGCAAGGGCAGGAACTGACAACCCTCAAAGGTCATAGCGGTTCTGTCTTGAGCATCGCTTTCAGCCTGGATGGAAAAACCATTGCCACTAGCAGTGACGACAACACGGTACGCTTGTGGAATCTGGATTTGGATGACTTACTCGCACGCGGTTGCGCTTGGGTGCATGATTATTTGAAGAATAACCGCAGTGTTCAGGATGAGGATCGTAAGCTGTGTGATGATGTTGGCACTCCCCGTCGGTGAGTTGGGTTGTGGAATGATACGTATGTTGCATTCATACGTGTTACCTCACCCTGCCCTGTCGGGCATCCCTCTCCTTATAAAGGAGAGGGAAAGTTACCTCATCCTGCCCTGTCGGGCATCCCTCTCGTTATTAAGGAGAGGGAAAGATTTTTACGCAGTAAAAAGTGAGGGTGAGGTTGGATTGCGGCGATCGCGCAAAGTACCTGCTTTTAGGTGGCGATCGCTCTTTAATTCAAAGCCAAGATTCTAAAGATAACGTTCTAACTTGCTGAATGCGGTCAAAGTCGCTATCAGCTGAGACTACGGTGAGATTGTGTTCTATGGCGATGGGCAAAGCCCCGCCAAGGGCGAACGCGTGTCGATTCAATTTCTTCAATAAGTAGTCGTTCAATAGTCACTGTGCTAAAGAAATTGGTAGGTGAGTAAGTAAGTCGTGGAGAAAATTTACAAGTATGTAACAAAGAGTTAAGCAGAAGAATTAGAGTTAAATATTACACGTTGCGTACTGTAATGTCCTTTTTCTCCTCTCGTTTGGACTCCATTAATAACGGCATAGGCAAGGTCTAACTCATCCTCAAAAGTTTTCGCGGCTAGTTCATCTTTTTTGAGATGTTGCCATTCCAATTCAATCGGGTTCATTTCTGAGCAATATTTGGGTAGAAAGAAGATGTACAAACCCATGTCTTTCCACTTTGACCATAATTGCTGTACTTCTTTACACCGATGAATCGGGCCGTTGTCCTGCACGATTACTCTGATGCGTCCTGTTTTTTGGGCTTCTGCGGCTTCCTGGTTCATCATCTGTATATAAGATTTGCGTGAAACGCCGCCAATGACCAAACCGTACACAAAACTAATTACGGGTTGAAGAAACCCAATAATACTTAACCTTCGCCCTCGGCATTTACTTTGCTCTAAGCGTTTTTGCTCGCCTCGGAAGTAATAGCTGTAGCTAGGTTCACTCCAGGCACAAAATCCTGATTCATCCATATACTTTAAATCTATTTCCCCAGCAGCCGCTGATAATTCCAGCATTTCTAAGTCTGCCTGTTTGATTTGCTGTATTACAGGATCTTGCTTTCCTTTGTGGCTTTTTCTAGTTCGCTTCCAAATGACCCCCTTTTTTTCAGTACCTGTCTTAACCAGTCAGGACTTAATTTTACCGAACGTTCTTGTTCTAATTTTTGGGCTAACTGAACGCTGTTATATGTACGTGGGTCTTTCTCTAAACATTCTTCTAAAAACACCATGTCAGTTTCCACCCACCTTGCTTTTCCTCCTCGCCCTGGTTTTTCCCAAAGCCCATTCATTCCTAGCTTTTGCCACTTATGCAAAACTTCTCGCACCGTTTGTGCAGTCCAGTTAAAGTGAGCCGCTATCTTCTCTATGTACCAACCATGTGCGCTCAATCTAATCACTTCTGCTCTGTCTTTCACTTTCTGCGGTACATCTGCCGTTCTCAGGTTGAAAAGAGTTTTATCTTGTTCTGGAGCCAGAAATACCCTTAAACGGCTGCCCATATCTCTGTTACCTTGGTAGACACATTATACGTATTTACTTATATTTACACAGTTTGGTTTTTTCACCTCGTTCTACTTACTAATTATCGATAACATTCTGAGTAGAAAGTTTAATCGAACAACATATGCAAAGCGTAACAGTACATTACCGTGTTGGAGAGGATGGTATTTTGCATTTAGATCTCCCGATCGGACTCACCAATGCAGAATTAGAAGTCACTGTCACATTTCAAGCTGTAACGTTAACAACTCAACAGAATATACCACAAGGTAAAGGCTGGCCCGCTGGTTTTTTTGAAGAGACTTTTGGAGTTTGTAAAGATGACCCCATAGTCATCGATTCTGAGGGGATTTTTGAAGATGGCGAAGAATTGGCATGAAGTATTTGTTAGATACAAACGTTTGCGTGAGATACTTAAATGGTGAATCTGATTTACTCAGGCGACGCCTACAAAGGACTAATTTAGAAGATATAGCAGTTTGTTCTGTCGTCAAGATGGAATTGTTTTATGGAGCAATGCGAAGCAATAATCCTGATGTGTCTTGGCGCAAATAGCAGAGGTTCCTTGAAGTTTTAGTTTCACTCCCTTTTGATGATATTGCTGCTTTGATAGCTGGAAGAGTTCGCGCTCAACTCGTTAATCTTGGTACACCCATCGGAGCTAACGATTTGTTAATTGCTTCTATCACTCTTGCTCATAACTTAACTTTAGTAACACACAATACTGATGAATTTTGTACAGTAGAAGGATTACGTATTGAGGATTGGGAACTTGAGTAATAAGCTGTCGCGCTTTTAATTGCAGCAAAGGAGAATGCTGCTACAGTAAAGAACAGAATAACAGAATTTTGTTGTGGACAACTGTATTGCCAGAGCACCCACCTTCAGCGATCGCTTGAGAAATTATCTGCTGCCCCTTCATTTAACTTTGTTAAGAATCTTTAAGTAAATGCATAAGTCGATTTTCCTGACATGTATTTAAAACCAATGGAAAGACAAAGAGGTTAAGAGGAAACAAATTTACTCTTTTTCTCAACCTTTTCACGTGTCCAGATGCACACAGTTTATGACGATAAGTTCAAAACAGAAGAAAAACTTTAAGCTTTTCTTCCAATGACTTCATAAAAACAGTGTGCTTTGATACATGTAGTCAAATTGACTCAAAATTAACAAGGGGGCTGAAAATGTTTGCCTATACAGATCCAACAGGATCAGACTTTCTCAAAAGCCAAAATGCACTAGAGACATACAGAAACGATATTGATAGTTTCTACAGACGCTCTGCTTTAAGACCTAATTCTGCTTTTACCTTGCTAGAGGCGTTTGCTGGGCTAACTCCTGAGAAAGGGCTACAAGTCGAAACAATTACTTGGATTGCTTTTCCTAAACTGGCAAATAGACCATTCAATATCATCGATACTGATAGATTTAATTTACAAGATGAGTATGTTGAATGGCGTACTGAAACGAAAGATGGCAAAGTCACTCGTATTACTTTCACTACTGAGTTTCCTGAGTATTACCAAGCCTTAGCAAAAGTGAGTGCTGATGCTTTGATTGCAGGTGTTAAGAACACAATTCCAGGATCTAACCCAACAATTACAGAGTTATTTGGTGCGGGATTTAATCCTCGAACTGCTTCAGGGCGATCGCGTTCCAATCAATTCCGCCTGAATCTCCAAAAGAATCCCTGGAACAACGGACAGAAGGGAATTCTTTGCTTGACTCAAACAAATAACACAGCAGGTGCATTGTTCGCTTTAGTGGAACCTTGTGCAATCTCTAGATTTGATATTCCTGCAGCAGCAGTCTGTGGAAAAGTTTCTTGTGTACCGGGGCGTAACTCAGATCCAGCGATTTGTCAAGAAGCTCAAAATGCAGCCCGAGCCTCTTTTGGTTTAAGTCTACAAGATCCAGTTGGTATCAAAATGTTGAGACTGGAGGGTATTTGGAAAATTGGAGGACAAGAAATTGATATCAACGATACAAGCGAAAATCAAGGTGCTTGGGTCGTGAGTCGCAATGGTCGTCGTGCTGTCCTTGATCTGAGCAAAGGAGTGACTTTAGAGAATACACCAATCACTAGTGGAGCGCAAGTAGCAGCCAAACTCTCAGTAGGTGCAAATGTTATTTTAGCGCCAGAAGCAGTGCTTCCAGAATGGGCGCAAACAGGTGAAGAATCTTCTTCACGGTTGTTAAATGTTTAAATATAGGAGTTCTTCAATAATGCACAGACTTATCACTGTAGTCATCACTTTGCTACTCAGCTTTGTGTTCTCTACAAAACTTGCGTTCGCTCAAGCAGCGCCAGTTTCTCTATTAGAACAAAAACGAGACGGGGCAACAGTTCAGCCGATCTCATCGGGTACATTAACATCTTTGGGCGATCCACTTTTTAAGCTTGTGCTTAAAGATCGTGCAAATGTCACCAATCTTGCAGAGATAGAAACATTAATCAAGGGTCAACAAGGGCAAGAGCAAACCTTTGTTGTTGATGAAACCATTGTTGATACTCGTCCAACAGTTGGTAATCGACCAGCAACACGAAGAGCAGTGGTAACTTTCACAGGTAGAAATCAAGGAGAAAGGCTAGATCGCAACGTCATGCTTTCTGTTTTCTTCACTTCTGAAAACTTTCCTGATGTGCAGTCTATTGAAGCTCTTGGCTGGGATGGACAACGGGGTCGTTACAACTACTATAAGCTTGATCAGCAAGGTACACCAGGAAGATTATCTTGGAAGTTTCGTGACTCATCCGTCCAAGCCGACTTACTCCAACCAGCACAACGTTCAGGAACTTGTTTGCAATGTCATGTCAATGGTGCGCCAGTGATGAAAGAACTGGCTCTTCCTTGGAATAACTGGCACTCTATCTCATTTGCAGCGAGTTACTTAAAATCAAACTGGAAGGTTGGTACAAATTCGCCCAGAATTGCCCAAAACTTAGGGGGGGCGGAACGCTTAGAAACTGGCTTCATTGCTCCAGCAATCAATGAGTTTAATAACAAGAGGATTGACGAGAGTATCGCCCGCAATAACGGTAGCCCAGTCACTAATCCTAATGGAAGTCAACAAATTACCACTGGAAAACGGTTGTTACGTCCTTTATTTGTGACAACTGAAGTGAATTTTATTAGTAGTAATCAACAAGTTGGAAGCCTGCATCCTTTTGGGAGTAGCGCTACACCGGGACCTTTTGCTGATGTCAAAATTCCCAATAGTTTCTTTCTCAACGCCAATTTCATTAATGGTAGCCCACCACAAAGTGTGCAAGGCTTAAAGATTGCAGATAGTCTGAGATTTCAAGACATAGCCGTAGTTAAAGCTGATGAATATAGACAACTAGTGAATCGTTCTGGAGTGAAGCTGGATGGCAAGGCAGGAGATGCAAACTTTGCCTGGTTTGTGCCTGAACCCAGTCACGTTGACAACAGCATGATTGATCAACTCGTCAAAAGAGGAGTTATCACACCTGAGTTTGTCGCTGCTATTATGGCTGTTGATTTGGAAAAGCCAGTCTTCTCATCACAAAGACAAAAATTATTGCAGTTTATTCCAGACCAATTTAGCTTCCAGCCACTACAAGGAACTACAGACCCCTTTAGTGTTAAACGACACCCTGACGATTTAACTCAAAAAGTCATTGCTGCTTTAGCACAAGCAAACCCCACAAGTAATTCAGCCGAAGCTCAATTCTTAGCAATCCTTCGGAATAACAATCCTTTGCAAGTCCTCAAGGAACGCACTCAACAATACAGTAACAGTATTGATCAAAAGCTGAATAAGAGTGGTGCGACTGCTCGTCAAGCTGAACTCAAACGGCTTTATGATTTAACGATCGCACGAAGAAGAGAAGTTTTAAGTGACCCAGTTTTAACAGCCCTGAATGAAACAGGAAACGAGCTTTTGCCTCTTCCTGATACAACAGGGATAGCATCTGTAGCAACTGCTCAATAAACAAACTTTCCTTTTTTAAGGGGGGTTAGGCGGGATCTGAGCGTGATTTGACTCAAATTTTAGATCCCCCAACCCCCTTCACTAAATAATCATACCTCCACAGGCGTATCGGGTTGGTTCCCCCACTCATTCCAAGAACCGTCGTAATTGCGCACATTCTGATAGCCCAGCAAATACTTCAACACAAACCAAGTATGTGAGGAACGTCCCCCAATAGTGCAGTACGTTATCACTTCTTTGTCAGGGATAATGCCTTTGCTGCTGTATAAAGCGTATAGTTCTTCGGCTGATTTGAATGTCTCATCTGCGTTGAGGGCTGATTCGTATGGAATGTGAACTGCACCTGGAATGTGCCCCGCACGTTCTGTTCCTTCTGGTGGCTTCGTGCTGAACCATTCGCCGCGATACTCTTGGGGTGTGCGTACATCCACCAAAACACGGTCTAACTTACCAATGCTCGCTTGCACTTGCTCCTGCAGTGCACGTATTCTTGAATCAAGGCGTTGTCCTGTATATGTTGTTGGCGTGATGGTTGGTGTTTGAGT
Organism: Brasilonema sennae CENA114; assembly: GCF_006968745.1. Taxonomy (NCBI): domain Bacteria; kingdom Bacillati; phylum Cyanobacteriota; class Cyanophyceae; order Nostocales; family Scytonemataceae; genus Brasilonema; species Brasilonema sennae. The sequence goes on from NZ_CP030118.1 coordinate 4,063,666, forward strand.
CAACAGAGGGCGTTCTTCTACAAGCCATTTTTTGCGACTACCATTCATGACTCGCACATCATCATGCCCAAATATTTTTAAAAACCAAAACATAATAGGGGCGATCGCATTATGATTGCCATAAATCACGACAGTCGTATCATTTGCTATACCTGAGCGTGCAAGTAGTTCTTCCAACGCTCCTTTATCAAAATTAAAACGGAAATCAGGTTGCAAGATGGTAGTGAATCCGTTCCAGAAAACAGCGCCAGGAATGTGACCAGAATCATAAGCTGTTGCATCCATGTCCGCTTCCACAAGACGCACTTTGGGGTCATGCAAATGCTCAGCAACCCACTCAGTCTCTACAAGAACTTCAGGATGAGCGTAATTTAACGGTGACATCAGGCGTGACTCCTTGCTGTGTAAATGTCGATAACGCTAGAGTAAAATTGATTGCCTGACTACGCCTAGTCCTCGAACGAGTACATTCAGTCACTTTTTTTGTGTAACTTATAGCAATCTTAGATGATACCAAATCCGGAAATACCCCCTTTATTATTTAGTCCGCGTAGGCGGTGAGACAGCGCTGCCAAGAGTTGTGCCTTGCGCGGGTTAAGCGCGTTGTGGAGCCAGCCCCGTGCGGGGGTTCCCCCAAAGTCTGTCGGGGGAAGCAACCCAAGCGACGTTAGCGCAGCGGGACGTAGTCCGCTTTGACCGTTGAGGCGTCTGGCGTGGCGCAGAGAAAGAGAAGAGAGAATTTTATGAATGATTTAGGATTGCTATATTTTCTGTAACTGTCAAACAAGCTTTAAAACGAATGTTTCGCAAGCTTGAAGTTTCTTCTCGTGCTGAGTTCGTAGGACGGCTTTTTTCCAACACAAGGCTTTTCGCGTCCAGGGATGTGGTTTAACGCCTACGTTCCATATACCGGTATTCTGTAAGGTGGGCATTGCTCACCAAGATCTCAAATTTCTATCACATGGACTTTTCCGAGCAATCCCCACCCTACGATTTGTAGTCTTGATATTATCAACTGATACTTTTCTAGTAACTTTGGTAAAATACATAACTTTATTCCAAAGAGAAAAGCGGGTAATCTATTAATACTTTAGAGGGATGCGGATTTTATATCTGCTTTACCACGGGAAGCTGAAGTATGAAAAACTGGATAACAAGATTATTAATATATATTGCGTTATTCTACAACCTGTTGCTAGGAGCGAATGACGCGGCAGCTAACCAACTTTCAGATGTTTATGTACAGCAATTAAATACAATACCAGGAATGGAAAAGTTAGCAATTGCTGACAATATCTTTAAAGAGAACAGAAGAGACGATTTCCGAAGATTTCGCGAGATAATTAAAGGTGCAGAGAAGTTAGAGGGACTTTTTACGCTTTATCGGGCTAAAGATTCTGGCGCAATCTATTGGGAAATTAAGCCAGAACAACTCAACAAAAATTACTTGGGTATTGTAACTTTGGAGTCAGGCGTTGGGGAAAGCGGACTATATAGTGGACTGCCGTTGCAAGATTTTCTGTTCTACTTCCAGCGAGTTAACAATAATTTGCACTTTGTCATTCGTAATGTGAAGTTCCGTACAGAACCTGGTCAACCAGAAGAGCGATCGCTTGCTCGTTCATTCAGCGACTCTGTTCTTTATGCAGTGAATATAGTTTGTATCGACCCATACAGTAAAAATCTTATTATTGATATAAATGACTTACTGATGCAGGACTTTCCGGGATTAACTCCTCTATTAAAATATTTTTTGCAAACTGAATATCAGTTAGAAGAAAGTAAGTCATATTTGGGTGATGTCAACAGCTTTCCTTTCAACTTAGAGGTTGATTCGATTTATGGTTTCTCATCACCAGAAGGAGCAAATTTAATTACTTTACCTGACAGCAGGGCACTCACGCTCAAAGTACATTATAGTTTTTCTCAACTCAGAGAAAACAACGGTTATATTCCCAGACTTGCTGACGATAGAGTTGGATATTTTATTACTGCTTTCCAAGACTTTTCTGGCAATCATAGCAAAGAACCATTTGTACGTTATATCAATCGTTGGCATCTGGAATTATCTGATCCAAATGCTGCTTTGTCTCCACCTAAAAAACCGATTGTGTTTTGGATTGAAAATGCCGTACCCTTGGAATACCGCGACGCAGTTCGTGAAGGCGTTTTGATGTGGAACAAAGCATTTGAAAAAGTAGGATTTCAAAACGCCATTGAAGTCCGCCAAATGCCAGATGATGCTGATTGGCATCCCGCAGATGTGCGTTACAATACGATTCGCTGGTTCAATTCTCTAGATGCAGGTTTTGCCAGAGGACCAATGCGCGTTAACCCATTCACTGGGGAAATATTGGATGCAGACATCATTGTCGATGCCAATATGGTGCGTTCACTTCAGCAAGATTATCACACATTAATAGAAGCAAATTCAGACGACCTCTACTCCACGAGTATCTATGCAAAGTCTAGAGTCAAAATGAACCAACCTTACGCGACTGGAATTCATAAATCAAGAGTTGAAAACAGAGAAACTTGGTCTAATGATTCTGACTTCTACTACAGTATGGAGTCCTCTTTTCAAGCCGCAATGGGAGCGTTAACGCTCTCACTCGTGCAAGATGCTATACCAAGTAGTGACCAAATGAAAAAGTACGTACATCAATATTTACGTTCTCTCATCGCTCATGAAGTTGGACACACTCTTGGTTTACGCCACAATTTTCACGGCAGCACAATGTTAGCACCTGGGGAATTAAACGACACACAAATCACTCACACCAAAGGTTTGGTAGGTTCAGTGATGGATTATCTACCTGTGAACATAGCACCACAAGGAGTACAGCAAGGCGATTATTTTCCAGCAGTTATTGGTCCCTACGATGAATGGGCTATTGAGTACGGTTACAAAAGATACTCAAATCTCATGGTTGAAGCAATGACTCCTGTTACTGAAAAGCCCTTTTTAGAGCAAATTGCTTTAGCGTCGCCTCAACCAGAATTATCCTACGCAACTGATGAAGATATCTCGGATATCAATCCTCTGGCAAATATTTGGGACATGAGTAGTGATGTGTTAGTTTATTCTCAATGGCAAATGGATAATGCCCGCATGATGTGGCAGCGTTTGGATAAGGGTTCTCCATTAAGAGCAGAAGGTTATGGTGATCTACGTCTGTTATTTAATAGAATACTGAACTACTATTTCCGTAACGCCACCTTGCTGACTCAATACATTGGTGGGCAGTCTTTTAGGCGTCACCATGCTTTAGATCAGACTCATGCTCACTTTGTACCAGTTCCTCTAGAAAAACAACGTCAAGTATTGACAAATTTTAATGAGTATGTTTTTGATAAGAATGCGTTCAGTTTCTCTCCACATTTACTAAATCAATTAGCACCATCACGTTTTTCACACTGGGGTAACCCCATACCTATTTACCGTCTCGATTATCCAATTCATGAGCGGATTTTGTACATCCAAAGCGTGATATTGCGAAGCTTATTAAGTGGCGATCGCCTAAATCGTTTACGGGATATAGAACTAAAAACTTTGCCTGGGGAATCCCTGACAATACCAGAACTGTTTGACACATTGCAAAAAGACATTTGGACAGAAGTTTTCACTTCTGAATCACATATGTCAATTTCTAGCATCCGCCGTTCCCTGCAACGTGAACATCTGAATATCTTACTAAGCATGGTGTTGCGTAAGACTTATGTGCCTGAAGATGGTCGTACAATAGCTTGGTATGAATTGCGTCAACTGCACAAAGCAATCAATGCTGGTGTTAAACAACATAGTGGCAACTTAGATATTTACACGCTGGCTCACTTGGAAGAAAGTAGCGATCGCATTACCAAAGCTTTAAACGCACAATTGCTTTCATACTAACAAACGACTCATCACTCATGAGCTACTTTCCATTCATCAATGTTCCAGAAAACTGACCCTAAACTAGAATATTTGATTGGCTCGATGCGATCGCGCACTGCCTGAAATGACATAGGATTCACTAGGCAAAACACTGGCAACTGTTCGGCAACAATTTGCTGGAATTTGTGATAAATCGCTTTGCGCTTGTTCTCATCTAGTTCTTTGGCTCCAGCGCTGAAAAGATTGTCTATTTCCTTCTCCCAATCAGAAACAACCCACCCTTTGAGCGGTGGTTCTCCTGGTTGAGTACCTTGGTTGAATTGATGAAACGAGCCTTGGCTTGTCCAAAACAACGATAGAAAGTTAGGTTCCACATCTGCACCAGGAACGCCAAATGCACCGACATAACAATCCCAATCTCGACTGGAGAGCAACTTTTTCAGCACGACGTTAAATTTGACGACCTGCATATCAGCTTTAATACCAATCTGGCTTAAATCTTGTTGGATTTGCACAGCCGCATCTATTCGAGACTGATCTTCTGATTTCACCAGGAGGTTGAATTGTACTCGGTTCCCATCCTTATCTATCAATTCTTTTTGAGAATTGTACTTGAAACCAGCCTCTAGCAACATTTGCTTTGCTTTGTGTGGATTGTAATCGTAAACCTTTAACCCTGCTGCTGGTGACAGGTAATAAGGACTTTGCACCGCTATAGGTGAATGTTGTACTTCACCTAGCCCTTGATAGATATTAGTTTTCATCCGTTTGCGGTTGATAGCATAGGCGATTGCTTGCCTAAAAGCCAAGTTATTAAACCACCGAGACTTAATTGGGTTTACAAAAGGTTGTCCTTTGGCATTGCGAGCTTCATTAAGATTGAAACCAAAAAACGAAAAATTACCATCGAGTCCACCGTTATGTATAGTGTATTTTCCTCGCTTTTCTTCCTTCTTCAGTAACCTGAATACTGATGGTGTTACATTCAAGCTATCCAGTTCCCCTGAGCGAAATTTTAGCAACTGATTGTCAGTTGATGAAATAATTTGCCAAACAATGCGTTCAATATAAGGCTGAGGATTTCCGTGAGCATCTTGTCGCCAGTAGTGGGGGTTGCGTCGTAAGATGACTCGCTCGGCTGGAGTATAACTTTCTATCAGGTAGGGACCATTGCTAATAATTTTTTTAGGAGGAGTGTTGGTTCCCCAAGTTGATAAAAATTGAGGATTGCCATTTGCATCACTGGTTAGCACAGAGGAGCGCAATGCATGAGCTGGAAGAATTGCCAGTCTTTCTATGTTTCTCAAAAAAGGAGCAAAAGGTTCTGGTAAGGTAAACTCAATTCTCCGGTCGTCGAGTTTCTGCACCGTTGGAAAAGCTTCTTTGTTGCCAATACGCAGAAAATCTCTATATATAGTGGGAATTTTTTTGTTGAGGTAAATATCTCGATAAGTAAAAATAATATCATCTGCTGTCAGAGGTTTGCCATCTGACCACTTTAACCCTGGTTTGAGTGTAAAAGTAATTCGCTGGCGATCAAGAGAAATTGACCAAGACTCTGCCAATCCTGGCTCCAATTTATTAGTTAAAGCGTTTTCATCAATCAATCCCTTGTAGATAAAAGGAAAAATACTATAGGGAGAGTCATTAATGGCATAGTTAAAGGTAGCTGGGTCACTCGGAGAAACTAAAACGACTTGAGATACTTGAGCCGAAGAGGTTTTAAATTTGCTAGGGTAACAACCTGCTAGCAGCAAACAACAAGACAGTGCCAAAGCAACCACCAACTTTAGAGGTCGAAAAACAGCAGCAACCATCTCTAATACCAAATTGAGAAAGGATGTCTTGTTTCACCTACAGCAATGAAGTATTGGAAACCCTATGGGAGCGCCAGTTGTCTGCTACGCGAAACCGGGACGCAGCTATTATACCTCGTAAAAAAGCCGGAAATCAGCGCTCGCGTTCCCATACTGTTTCGTCTCATTTCATATCATGTCCGGTTGAATAGTTGTCCGCAGCGTTCGCGTCAGGTATTTGGCAGCCTCTATTGAAGAAGTTCAATCAAATGACCCAGATAAACAGTTGGCAGCTGGAAATCTCAAACGCATGGCTGAAACATTAAAAACTATCAGCGAATCTTCGGCATCTATTAAAAGCTTATGGGAGAATGTAAAAGCAATACTCATGCAACTATCCACTTGGTTAGGTATCGCTCAGAATTTCTTCGGAGAGTAGGACTAACCTATGAACCAGCCTTTGGATCACAAAAGCAATCTACCATCTGCGCAACAGCCAGGAATTTCACAGCAAGTTGATGGTTCCACATTAGGTGGTGGAATGCTGGCTGCAATCGGCGATGATAATGTCCAAATTGAGGGTGACAGCAACATTGTTACTTTTAACAAGACGGAGATTTTACAAATAGCTTAAGTCCTTATCCCCAGCTTGTAAAAGCTACAGATAAACATCGTCCATTCATAGCTGAGATGCAACAAGATGAGTTGCGGTTAGCAATCGAACAGCCTGCGGCTCAACATGGAGTCGTGTTTGAGGTGGGATTGGTGGAGGAAATCATCAAAAATGTACAAGGACAGGCACGATATTTGCCGTTGTTGCAATACACACTAAATCTACTGTGGGAAACAGAGGTTAAAAATCACGATATTGGCGATCTGCTGAAAGCAGCAGCGCTAGCCCCGAAGGGGGCGCTACGCAAACGCTATCGCACACTCAATATCAATACCTATCGGCAGTTGGGTGGCGTGTGGGGCGCACTCCACCAACGGGTTGAGAAAATTTACAACGACTTGACAACAGAAGAGCAAACGTGCGTACAACGCATCTTTTTGAGGCTCGTTGAGATTAGTGGGGATGAAGAATCGGCAACTGAGTGCAAAGCCGTTCTTAGACGGGCGATGCGATTTGAGTTTAACGATCCACTCGAACAAAAAGTGTTGACTCAATTGATTGATCAAAACTTGCTGGTGAGCGATCATCAACCTCAGTCTGAAGTCTCTACTGTGGAGATTGCCCAAGCATAAGACAAGCCACTATTATATAAGATGGATGGAATTTTGCTATAAAAACTCCGCAACTCTTCTGGGACTGCGGATATGTTAAGTTTTCAATCATAGGCAAAGAAAACACTAAGGGTGTAGCGAATGAAAGACTCCACTAACCGCAATGGGTTGGAAATAACAGAAACTGTCTCTGTAGCGGGTTCTGTCGCTGGGTCGGTATTTGCAGTTTTTTCCCAGCAGCTGATCTATGCGGCTGCGCCCCTGAGTTTAGCCCTCTCGCTGAGCCTGATCAACCGACGCCGATTTGAGCAGGCGTTACAGGAGAATATAACTGCTGTCTCCTCTGAAATGGGCACTCGCGTCACACACGTAGGTCAGCAACTGTCAGCACAGATGCAATCGGTACGCACCTCAGTTGAAACTCTGTCTGCTGTCCCAATACCAGCACCCTTTGACCCCACTAACCTGGAGCAACAGATTGAGGAACTGAAAACAGCACTTATCCACACAAAACAGATTACCAGCCAGAGTGCCACCAAGCAGGAAATCGAAGACTTTAACCAGAAAATTAAGCAGTTGCAAGCTTATGTGATCTCATTGACAGAGGCATTTAACCAGCGCTCGGAGCTAGAGCAAATAGAACAGTTAAGCCAAACCACCACCCAACTGCAACAGCATGTGTCAGCACTGCCGCCAATACCAGCACCGTTTGACCCCACCGGGCTAGAGCAACAAATTCAGCAGTTGCAAGCTGGTGTGAGCTCATTAACAGAGGCATTTAACCAGCGCTCAGAGTTACAGCAAATAGAACAGTTAAGCCAAAGCACCGCCCAAGTGCAAGAGCATGTGTCAGCACTGCCGCCAATACCAGCACCGTTTGACCCCACCGGGCTAGAGCAACAAATTCAGCAGTTGCAAGCTTGTGTGAGCTCATTAACAGAGGCATTTAACCAGCGCTCAGAGCTACAGCAAATAGAACAGTTAAGCCAAAGCACCGCCCAAGTGCAAGAGCATGTGTCAGCACTGCCGCCAATACAAGCACCGTTTGACCCCACCGGGCTAGAGCAACAAATTCAGCAGTTGCGCCAAAGCACCGCCCAAGTGCAAGAGCATGTGTCAGCACTGCCGCCAATACCAGCACCGTTTGACCCCACCGGGCTAGAGCAACAAATTCAGCAGTTGCAAGCTTATGTGAGCTCATTAACAGAGGCATTTAACCAGCGCTCTGAGCTACAGCAAATAGAACAGTTAAGCCAAAGCACCGCCCAAGTGCAAGAGCATGTGTCAGCACTGCCGCCCTACTTTGACACCAGCGATCTCAAGCAAGAAATTCAACTGATCAGAGCAGAACTCCAATCCCTACGCCAACAGGTAGAATCCTCAACCCCTCCTGCCGAAACAGTCAACGGTGGTCAAACCGGGTTAGCACACCCAGAGCTTAATCGCAAACTCCCCAGACTCCCGCAACTGTTCAAGAGTTTCGCTCAGATGCAGCACCAGTTGGTAAAGCTACAGCGCTTAACTGCTAAAAGCGATAAGCGGAGCTTACTGCCAAAGGCAGATCGCACAACTGTGCCCCCGCAAGAGCAGTTGTCTGAACTATCCCCAATAACGCATCGGGTTGCTTCCTCAAACGGAACGCAATTGACAACCAGTCTGAAAAATCAACGCTTGAGTGTAGAAGCACTCATGGCGATGGCTGAGGCTCGTGGCATTGGCAAAGAATTTCAGATGGTGATACAAGCAGCCAAGAAACACCATCTTACACTGAATCCGTGGCCTACTAACCTGATGGTTAGTCCTGCGGCTCACTTGCTATCCACTGCGCGAAGAAATTCCTCTCAATGCCTGTTTATCATTTCGGGACAGCCTGCGATGGATGGAAAAGTCCGACTCTGGGTATCAACGCATGCGATCGCTAAATTTTATCCGGTTAGGCAACAAACTGTCACATCCCTCCTGGGATTTGATGGGTGGCGCGAGATGGATAAGGCACAGATAGAGGAGTTCGTCGCTAGTCTGAATCGGTTATTTGAAGAAGCCAGCGTTTTAATCAAACCAGGCAAAGTTGAGAAGCCTGGACTTTAATTAGCGCTATGAACCACATAGCAATAGTTTCAGCCTTCCGAAATTCCCCCGCCAAGGGGAGTTCGGCTTAAAGTTTCCGTTACCCATAATGATGAAGTGTTGCTGCTTTGATGCTGGGGCTTGGGGCTGTTGCAAATAGGGTCTAACCCGCTAAGGCGGGAGCACCCCGGTATACGCACCGCAGTAATAGATACTCATAACTGCGATGAGCGCCCAGTGGTTCGGCGGCACATCCTTAAAGGGGTTTGGCAACGAATCTGCTCGGTCTTGAGAACAGGCTTGCAGAACTTGATCTCCACAAGGCTTGGCTTGTGCAGAGGGCGTTACCGGCTGCACGGTTTCGGTATTTTGAGCTTTGACGCATAAAAACCCAATAATATCAAGTCCGGTAATACAACGTTCATAAGTTCGTAGTGAGGACTTTAGTCCTCTTTGGCTGATATAGCAAGGACTCTTGTCCTTACTACAAACTATAATTAGTTCGATAAAGTGTAGTTAATAGATGCAATTCATTCACTGACAACTTGAATTTCATCGAGTTGATTAATCACCACATCCGCACCTTTAACATTCTCCGCCTTCCCCACCCAAGTAATACCAATGCAACCAGCAGCTTTGGCATTACGTGCCATTTGCATATCACCCACAGAATCTCCTACCATCAGCGTAGCTGTCGGTTCGACTCCTAAAACTTGGCAAGCTTGCAAAAATAAAACTGGATCTGGTTTACTCGGTCCTTTATCGACTCCCATTTCTAGTTGAATGTAATCACCTAATTGATGATGCTTGACAAAAGCACGCACTTCATCAGTTGTCGCCGCCGAAAGAATTCCTAATTTCAATCCACTTTCCGACAAAGACTTTAGCACTTCCAAACTACCCACAAACAAAGGTGAAGGTGTATTGCCAAGGTATTTTTCAGCGTCGTTCAAAGCTTGACGGGCGATAGTTAACGATTCAAACCAACTCCGTCCAGTTTCTGCAATATATGCTGCTGCAGCAATTTCTGTTTCGCGACGACTCGCCACTGCTATTAAACCCGCCGGATCGAGAGTATCACCATTAACGCCAAACGCCATTAACAACGGTTCCCCAGTTCCAGGAATTTGGGCATCTATCATCCGTGCTCCTCTTTGTGCGAAAGCACGTAAATCAGCTTCTGAGTCTTCCAAAGTACCGTTTTTGTCAAACAGAATCGCTTGGATATTGGAAAACGTCACATTTCTACACTGAATAGTTGCCAAAACAGACCTCTTAAAGTGAGTAAATAAAGCAGCAAAGCATATAATATCGCGACAAAGGGTAATACTCCAGAACCCTTTTGTGAGTGATACTAAAAAATGCTTGCTGTTTTGCCACAAATGCTATGGATGAGGAACTGTTATCCCGCTTAGTTGACGAAGCTTGTCAACACCTACCCGGAAGCCCAGAACGTCAAAAACTGCTGACGCGAGTTATTCGCTTAACCTCAAGCAAACTCTGGAGGGAAACGACTCCTTACTATCAGGATGCACTGCAACAAACTTGGTTATATTTTTGTCGCAACATTTGTGAAGGAACAACAGGTCAGAGGTACGATTCTTCTTTAGGTAGTGTTATAACTTGGCTGAATGTTTATCTCAAACGCAGACTGCAAGACTTTTACCGTGATCATCAGCGACAACAAACCAGAATAGTTTCTGCTAGTATCAATCAGTCTCGCTCGGGTGAAGCAAGTGAAATTGTTAATCCTGTAGATAACCTTGCTGCTGAACCTGATATTCCTCCTATTTTAGAAAACGTTAGATCGTGGGCAGAGAAAGACGCTGATGGAGAACTGCGCCAGACACACATTCAAGGACATCCGCAAGTGAATTGTCAAATGTTAATTTTGAAACGTATGCCACCAGAAGTGAGTTGGAAGGAACTATCAGCGGAGTTTAAGTTGCCTGTTTCCACTTTGAGTAGTTTTTATCAACGGCAGTGTCTGACTCGTTTACGAAGATTTGCTGAGAATGAAGGTTTATTTTAGCAAATCTTTACACATCCAGATTACTAACGTAGCTATGCAGTTCTTTACAAAGCCGCTGTAGCAGGAGTGACTGGGATGAGTACACAAAAAAATGATCTCCAGGAAACATCTGTAGTGAAAAAGCACCATTAGTTTGTTGTTGCCAAGCTGCTAAATCTTCATGAGTAACTTTCCAATCTTGTAAACCCCCGAAGGCAGTAATAGAACAATCTAATGGCGCAGAGGGAGTGTAGAGGTAATTTTCCAGAACAGCAAAATCTGCCCGCAGGATTGGAAGAAGTAGTTCCATGAGTTCGGAGTTATCTAGTACTTCTTTGGGCGTGCCGTTATAGCGGCGTAGTTCATTTAAGAATGCTGGTTCTGGCAAATTGTGAATAGGTGGTTCTGGATCGGGAATTTGTGGAGCGCGGTGACCAGATACATATAAATGTAATGGAGTCAAGCGATAATTTTGATAAAGTCGTCGCGCAAGTTCAAAGCTAAGCGCTGCGCCCATGCTATGACCGAAGAAGACGAAAGGTTTATTAAGGCTTGGCAAGAGGGCTTTTTCTAGCGCCTGAATTAAGGGTTCAAACTGAGTAAACAAAGCCTCCTTCATCCGCGTTCCACGTCCAGGTAGTTCAATCAGACAAACTTCCACAGAAGATGGTAAATAATTTAACCAAGGGCGAAAGCTTAAAGCCCCACCCCCAGCATGATGGAAGCAAAATAGCCGTAGTTTGGCTTGAGGATTTGGCTTGGGACAGGTGAACATCAGTTAGCAATTAAGAATGATAAGCAAGCTGCTAAGTGTTATTACAGAGATTGGATTGAACAACAAAACTCAACTTAGTTTGGTGAGTTCTGATATATTCAACCCAATCTACAAATACAGTTATCAGTTATCAGTTGTTCACTGTTCACTGTTAAGCGTTCACTGTTTACTGTTTACTGTTCACTGATTTCATGACGAATGAGTAATCATTCCATTACCTGTGCTGTTTTCTCCTTATCTAACTTGAGGATTAATACTCCCAAGGGTGGCAAACATAAATCCAGCGAATAGGGATGATTGTGCAATGACCAATTGTCTGTCCACTTACCGCCTAAGTTACCCATATTGCTACCACCATACTGACGAGCATCACTGTTGAATAACTCAGTATAAAATCCTAGTTCTGGAACACCGATGCGATAGTGGGAATGGGGTTGAGGTGTGAAGTTGCAAATCACAACAACGAAATCATCAGAATCCTTGTCGTGACGGATAAAAGAAACCACGCTGTGGCGGTTATCGCTACAGTCAATCCACTCAAACCCTTCGCGGGCAAAATCTTGGGTGTACAAAGCTGGTTCGGAGCGGTAAAGATGGTTTAGCTCTTTGAAAAACTGTTTTAGCTGTTGGTGTGGCTCATGCTGGAATAGCTCCCATTCCAAGTCACCCCAGACATTCCACTCACTCCACTGTCCAAATTCCATGCTCATAAACATGGTTTTCTTACCTGGGTGAGTAAACATATAAGTAAACAAACAACGCACGTTAGCGAACTTCTGCCATCTATCTCCAGGCATTTTGCCGATAATATTGCTCTTACCATGCACCACTTCATCGTGGGACAGTGCCAGCATGTAGTTCTCGCTGTGGTGATACCACATACTAAAGGTGAGGTTGTTTTGGTGGAATTGGCGGAACCAGGGGTCCATGCTGAAGTAGTCCAGCATATCGTGCATCCAACCCATATTCCACTTCAAGTTAAAACCCAAGCCTCCGGTGTAGGTAGGCCAAGATACCATTGGCCATGAGGTGGATTCTTCGGCAATTGAGACAATACCAGGGAAATAGCTGAAAAGAGTGTGATTGACCTGACGCAGAAAATCTGCTGCTTCCAGGTTTTCTCTACCGCCGTACTGGTTGGTAACCCATTCTCCATTTTCGCGGCAATAGTCAAGATAAAGCATTGAGGCGACAGCATCAACGCGAATACCATCAATATGGAATTTGTCAAACCAGAAGAGGGCATTTGCTGCCAAAAAATTTCGGACTTCGTTACGGGAGTAGTTGAACACGAGAGTACCCCATTCCTTATGTTCGCCTTTGCGGGGGTCAGCGTGTTCGTAAAGGTGAGTACCATCAAAGAACGCTAAACCATGACCATCTTTGGGGAAGTGAGCAGGAACCCAATCTACAATCACCCCAATACCATTTTTGTGGCATTGGTCAACGAAGTACATAAAGTCTTCTGGTCTACCAAAACGGGAGGTGGGAGCATAATACCCAGTGACTTGATAACCCCAAGAGCCATCAAAGGGATGCTCGGCAACAGGCAGCACTTCAATGTGGGTATATCCTAAATCTTTAACGTAAGGAATAAGCCGTTCTGCTAGTTCCCGGTATGTTAGGAAGCGTGCGCCTGGCTTGAGTTCTGAAACTGTGATGACTGGCTGGGTTTCACCATTGGGCAGTAGTGGTGGTTCTGCACTAGATCCATGTAACCAAGAACCTAAATGCAGTTCGTAAACTGAAAGGGGTTCGGTGAGGGGATCGCTGTTACGCCGTTTTTCCAGCCACTGTTGATCACTCCAGGTGTAGGCATCCAAATCAGTGACAATGGATGCGGTTTTGGGGCGGGGTTCTTGTTGAAAACCGTAGGGATCAGATTTTTCGTAAATGTGTCCTTCAATGTTTTTAATTTCGTATTTGTAACTCTCTCCTACACCAAGTTCGGGAATGAACAATTCCCAAATCCCAGTCTGACCTTTACGCATCTGGTGTTTGCGACCGTCCCAAAGATTGAAATCTCCTAAAATTGACACATTACGGGCGTTCGGTGCCCAAACAGCAAAATAAACGCCTTTAACACCGTTGATTTCTGTGGGGTGCGCTCCTAGTTTTTCGTAAATCCGGTGATGGTTACCTTCGCTAAACAAGTGCAAATCAAATTCAGTCAGGCGGGGAGAGGGGAAAGCGTAAGGATCATACATCACTCGCTCGTGTTCCCCTTCTTTGATCCGTAACTGGTAGTTCGCCAGTTCATTTGTTTCTATCGTGCATTCAAAAAAGTGGGGATGATGCACCGCTTCCATTGGGTATTCCTTCCGTTCTTCAGGAAGGATAACCCACGCCTGACTTGCATTTGGTAGGTAGGCTCGCACAGCCCAGATGCTTTTACCATTCTGTTCTATGGGATGGGCACCTAGTACTTCAAACGGATCTTGATGTTGATTCCAAACGATGCTGTTAACCTGTTCTGGGGCTATCGTGGTCATAGACATGCAGCTACCTACGTTCGTTGAATAAAGTGATTAAGTAAATTTGCTTTGTAAAACGCCTATATATATTCTTTACATTTCTTTGCAAATTTTGTTGTGATAGTGATCGTACCTTGGAAAGAGTACCAATGGATGAATGTGCTTCACTGGTTGAGTGACTACCGAACGTGGGATGATGTGCACTCATTGTTTGATCCCCATACCCTTCGGCTGCTATCTCCTCCACCAGAGGCTACGCGTAAGTCCCAAAGGGACACGCTTACGCGAACGCCTTGGCGTGCGCTTGCGCTTACGGCTGCGCCCTTCGGCTTCGCTCAGGACAAGCTCAGCACAAGTCCGCTCAGGGTAAACCCTTCAAATGTCTAAAAATGGGAAAAGCTGAAGCAATGTCTTACGCAGCCGTATCAGAAAAACTTGATCTTGAATTCGCGGATCGAGTTTTGGTGGGGGAGCATTTTGTAATTGGGCTTGTAATTGAGCGTATTCCCCAGCAGTTAGAGGCTTACCGTCAACAGGCGATCGCGCTGTTGTAATAATCTGGGTCCGCAATATTTCTTCTGGTAAATCTTGTTCTGGCGGTAATGCCATGACCAATGCTCCCCGTGAAGTGCTTAACTCTACCAATATGCTAGTACAGACAATTAAAAGCAGAAACTTTATCACTTTTCTCATTTTCCCTCTACTCCTGGTCATAAGCTTTAATCTCACGCGCCAAAGTTGCGTACAGTTAACTGGCAGGATGCTTGAGCGAAGAAAGTTTCTTCTTTTTGTGAGCGGTTAGCGTAGCAGAGGCATATTTTTATGCTGTGAATTTTGAACAGCTCCTGGTTTTCTACTTCTTATATTTTTATCTTTCCAGGGGCTTACCTGCCAAGAAACCCGGTTTCTCTATGAAACCGGGTTTCTTGGGGAAGTTGTTGTCAGCGTCTGGCAAGTTCAGGTGCTAGTACCTGGGCACTTTTCCAGTTATGGTAGCTCAATACAAGTTTTCGCTGTTTTGAGACTGCTATTAAGGAGTTTTGCCTGGCGTAGCAGGAGTACTAGGGCTAGCTGTAGTGCCACTAGGTGCAGCAGGGCTAGTTGTTGCAGCACCACCAGCAGGAGGGGTAGCACTGTCTGTTGGTTCAGCAGGCGATGAAGTAGCAGCACCTGGAGTACCGCCTTCGGGTGCTCCACCGCCCCCTTCACAAGCTCCCAGAGTTGCGGCAAGACCAAGAATTAATGCAAGACTGACGATTTTAACTTTCATAACTCCTCTTTCACCAATTGCGGCAATAACTATTTTAGTCTGTTGATTAAGATACCCCATCTGTTGCCTTTTTTTAAGTGACTTGATATCACAGATTTAAGCAAAATTCCTGAGTTTATTGTAGGGTAACTTAATTGTTTAGGGTAGCATTACTAAATTAAGTCACGGAGCGCGATATCATACCAAAAATTCCGATTTTATTCGCATACTCTTGCTTATAGTGACAATGCGTTGTCATACTTTTAAATACGATACCTGAGCACTCAAGATATTCAGGGTTGATTCCAAAACTATCAAGAAATCTAAATTTCTTTAGGAAGCCATGTTTCTTAGGGATACAAAGATTAGTGCGCCTACCCATCACAATATATTGACCGAGTTAATGGTGTTATTTGTGGTTATTGTCTGATCGGCAATAATAACAAGAGTAAAAACAGACAATGATCATACAGTAAAGTCTCATAATCCAAAAATTACAAACAATTATGGCTGTTGCACGTAAATCAGATGTTTCCGCGACGGGCGGTAGGCTCCCAACAGAAGTGACAAGTCGCAAAAAACGTCGCCCTACTCAACAAAAAAAAGCGTCCGCCAAACCTGAAAAAGCCCCAGAGGCAAAGCAGTTAAAAACTTCAAAAGTTGATCTGCCTGCTGTGTCTACACCAGTATCAACCAAAAAACAGAGGGCTTCGTCAAAAAAATCGTCACCCTCTCTACAGGAACTCGCAAGGGAAGCTTCTAGTGCCAAGAAACAGACAACAACATCACTGTCAGATCCCAGCAAACAAAAAGCGTCTACTGTGCCCGTGATGCCATCTGCTGAGACCGTACCTTCCTGGCTGCTGCGGTTCTATACTTTACATCGTTATTCTTCAATTATGGCGTTTGCACTGGTAAGTGTAACACTTGTGGTTTATGGTTGGACTGTGTATTCTCAACAACTCTGGAGTCAAGGATACCGTAAAATGCAAAACTTGCAACGCCATGAGCGCCAATTGATGACTACTAACGAGGTACTAAAAAACAAAATGGCACAAGAAGCAGAACGTCCACCTGCCAAACTCGTATCGCCTTCTCCTGATAAAATGATTTTTTTGAATCCAGCACCTGTTGAGTCTAACTCAGTACCCACCACAGCACCAAATTCCGAAATACAACAGCACACCCCGAATCCACTGGGGTATTAGTTACAGCGCATTGCAAGTAATTGAGGTACAACGGTCTTGTCTAAAAGTCAGGCCCAAAGCCATTTTTACTTCTGACTCAGGACTTGCTGACTCAGGACTTGCTGAATTCTGCTGTATTTGCCATTTGTCATTAGTCATTGGTACTTAGACAAAAGACAAAAGACAAAGGACAAAGGACTATTTTCATGCCAAAATCATCAAGCAGAACAAAATTAAAAAACTTTAACTTTCCGAAACCATCATTTAAGAAGCGACAGCAGAAGGGTTCGAGACGAGAGTCGAATAACAAACTTGCTGACTCCACGCAAGAGCAACCACCCAACATAAAATTTAGACTTCTCATTGTTTGGAGCTTTCTCATTGCAGCGGGGTTTGGATTGGGTGTTAACTTATACAATTTACAAATTATCCGGGGAGCAAAGTTAACAGAAAAGGCGCGAAACCAACAAATGGTGAATTTGCGACCTTTTATACCCCGTCGCCCAGTAGTGGATCGCAATAAAGATTTGCTGGCAATTGACCGTCCGGTATATACTTTGTATGCTCATCCCAAACTTTTTGAAAAGTCTAACAACCAGATGGCAGAACTGCTCTCGCCAATACTGGATCAAGATGCTGATGAATTAGAAAAAAAGTTTGACAGCAAAAAAAGCGGTATTACACTTACTACTGCCTTAAGCGAAGAAATTGCAGATCGTATTTCTTCACTACATCTCAATGGTCTAGAGTCAATTCAAAAATACTCCCGATTATACCCACAGCAGGATTTAGCTGCAGAAGTAGTAGGTTATGTTAATCTTGACCGTCGTGGTCAGGCTGGTGTGGAGTACAGCCAAGAGAAGTTGCTAGAACGTTCTATGAATATGGTACGGCTCAGCAGAACAGGTAACGGGTCGCTGATGCCAGATTATGCTCCAGACGGTTTATTCAATTCTGATGATCTGCGACTACAACTGACTATAGACAGCCGTCTACAAAGAGTTGCCCGCTTTGCTCTTAAGGCACAAATACAAAAGTACCGAGCAAAACGAGGGGCGGTGATCGTTATGGATGCGTGGGATGGTTCGCTACTTGCTTTGGTTTCTCAGCCCACCTATAATCCAAACGAATACTCTAAAGCCGATATCTCTTTATTTAAAAACTGGACAGTAGCAGATCTCTATGAACCAGGTTCAACTTTCAAACCTTTGAATGTAGCTATTGGTTTGGAAGCTGGCATTATTAAACCTGAAGATATGTTTAAAGACCCTGGTTACATTCAAGTAGGTGACAGAACAATCAGGAATGCCGAAAACAAACGTTACGGGCGAATAAACATCGCTCAGATTTTGCAGCACTCCAGTAATATAGGCATGGTGAAAATTATCCAAAGAATGGAACCCTCTGTCTACTACGGTTGGTTGGAACGTTTGGGTTTAAGGCAAAGCGTTGATACAGATTTACCCTTCACTGTTAGCAGTCAGCTCAAAAGCCAGCAAGAATTTCTTGCTACACCAGTTGAACCAGCAACGACCTCTTTTGGTCAAGGCTTTTCGTTGACACCGTTGCAGTTGGTGCAAATGCTTGGTGCTTTAGCTAATGGGGGTAAATTGGTCACACCCCACATAGTCCAGGGATTGGTAGATGCCAAAGGACAGATCCACTACTCACCGAATCGACCTGCACCGCGTCAAATCTTCTCATATGCGACTACGCGAAAAGTTGTAGAGATGATGGAAACTGTGGTTGATGACGGAACAGGAAAAGCATCACAAATTCCAGGGTATCGCATCGCAGGCAAAACTGGTACAGCCGAAAAAGCTAGTCGCGCTGGTGGTTACATTATCGGAGCTAAAATCACCAGCTTTGTGGGTATTTTACCTGTGGAATCTCCCCGCTATGTTGTGTTGGCGTTGATTGATGATCCCAGGGGTCAAAATGCTTATGGTAGTACTGTAGCCGCACCCGTTGCTAAGTCAGTGATGGAAGCACTGATTACTATTGAACAAATTCCACCAAGTAAACCAATGACTCAAATACCTGCCAATCAAACACCTACCAGTCCGCGTTAAAGAAAAGCGGAGCCAGCCTTTGTGCCAAGATTTGTCCCTTGCTCCGGTGTCCTCCGCCCTTGCGGACTGGCGTGACAACCAGACATATCAATTCAAAATTCAAAATTTTGAATCTCCCCATCTCCAGATTTTTGTATGCCTGTATACTGAATTTTTGATCATAAACTTAATTTTTCTTTATCACTCACGGGAGAGGTACTTAAATTGACTTAATGGAAATCTAGATAGTAGACGCTGAAATAATTTCATGCCAGCCTTTACTAGCAAAATCTTCCATGCAAAGCAATTTAGTGATATCTCCTCTCGCCGAGGTTGAAGCAAAAAGTACGCGTATCAAAGAAGAAACAAGTATAAATTACGAGCTTGCTGAGCAGCAATTTATAGAACTGCTAGCAACAGAAAACTTAGACAAAAAACTAGATGCAGATCCCTCACAGAAGAACGAGTTTGAACACACACTCGATGTAGCGATTTCTGCTGCTTATCAAAATGGTGCTGGTGATGATGCAGCTCATCGTTTTCTCCAACGCATACTATATCGCATTAATCGATTGAATCTGTTTTGGTACGATGATCTAAGCCACTACGTAAACGAGCGTTCTCCTTACTTGTACAAGGTACGTGACCAAATTGAGACAGCTTGGCAAGAGTGGGAACTTGGACAAATCGATGTGGCTGCGTTGCAACAACTAGATGTAAAGCAAGCTCTCATTGAGCGTGGTGCTTACGATTTAGAACCGCCTTTATCAGAAGACAGTCGCTACATCCGGGAGAAAATGAGCGAGGCTGGCTACCGTCACTTACTGGCTATTGGCTCGTTTGACGGTTTAGTGGAAGGTAGTCGTCTTTCCCGCATTCTGGGTGGCGCTGCTAATCAAGTACAGTGTACTTTGGTGCGAGTCCTGTTGGAAGAGTACGGCAACGGTCGTTTTTCTCGCAAGCACTCTACATTTTTTGCCCAAATGCTGACTGAATTTGGGATGAACACTGAACCAGAAGGATATTTCGATTTAGTTCCTTGGGAAGTTCTAGCATGCGCTAATCATAACTTTCTACTGACTGAGTGCAAGCGTCATTTCCTACGGTATAGTGGTGGGTTGACCTATTTTGAGGTAGCAGGACCTGCGGCTTATAGAAACTATCTTGCTGCAGCACAAAGACTTGGACTGTCTGACGCAGCGATGGGTTATTGGGAGTTGCACATTCGGGAAGATGAACGCCACGGACGCTGGATGTTGGATGATGTGGCTTTACCTTTAGCCCAAATGTATCCTAATGAGGCGTGGGAACTAGTGTTGGGGTACGACCAGGAGAAGCTGATGGGCGATCGCGCGGCTATTGCTGTTGTCCAATCAATACGTGAAGCAGAACAAGTAGCCTCATCTATGTAAGAAATCTTAAAAGTTAGAAACTCATTGGTTTTTACCTAAGAGCAAACTATTTCTTTAGTCATCAATTGCTTGGCTTAGGAACAGTTTGTGCTTGCCTTTTTGCAAATAGCTTTTAGGCTCCTTACTGCCCATTATAACAATCGTAATCTACAGATAGTGAAAGTCAAATGAAAGACATCTTTTCTTGCCCAGAAGAATCTAATTTCTATTCCAGTTGCTTGGAAAACTTGGTTTTGAGAAATTGTAAAAAATCGGAATGTGTTGTTGAATTTGGCTCCGGAGATGGCAGTCCTGTTATTAATTCACTCTTGAAAAACAGGTTTGATGGTGTGATACACGGATTTGAATTAAATCCTTCTGCTTGGAAAGCCGCTAATTCAACGATAGATGAATATAATCTTGGTCATAAATACATCATCTCTAATTCCAGTTTGTTTGATTCTTCTCAACGAGAAGCAGAGTATCTAGTAGCTAATCCACCTTATCTCCCAGCACCAGATAATGATATTTATATACCTTTGTTATTTGGTGGAGAAGATGGAGCAACAGTTACCAACGAACTCTTATCATTAGGTTATGACAATGTATTACTTTTAGTCTCTAGCTTTTCTAACCCAGAAAGTACAATTCATCACGCAAGAGCCAACGGTTACTCTGTAAAGAATTTCGTGGTTTTACCTTTGCAATTTGGCTACTATAGCTCTGAGCCAAAAGTTAAAAAACACATAGAGGAATTACGAAAAAACAAAATGGCTTTCTATTCTGGCGATTATTACTTTTTAGCTGGTGTTTTATTTCAAAAGTCTCAAGAATCTAAGGTTGATTTATCTAATGAGTTAGCTCAAGTCATGACAAGTCTGTAAAATAGACTGTGGAAAATTTTCTCAACATATTTCATAGTAAAAAAACTTCTTGAAGTATTTCTGTCCTGCTTCAAGAAGTTTTTTCACAAAAAATAAAGATGATGATTTCATGTATCGAGGGTATAGCAATAAATGTCCAACTTATCATATATATACCGACGTACTTACTTGAAAATTCAGCATTGCTCTTCACTGTGATCAACTCCTAGGTAGTCAGCCAATTTTGGATTTTGGATTTTGGATTGACTCCACCCTAAAGGTGACTCGAATTTTTGATTTTAGATTTTAAATTTTGGATGAAAAATTACCGGATTAGGGTTTGTAACGAAAAAACTCAATCCCCAATTCTTTAATCGCAAATCTAAAATCTAAAATTGCCGGATTTGGGATTGAAGAATTAATTTCGTCCTAAAAGGCTTGCCCTGAGCTTGCCGTATGCGCAAAGCGCACGAATCGAGCGAACGCGTAGCGTCTGGTGAAGGAGACAGGGACGAGGCTTGTACCGACTAACCCCAATCTAAAATTTAAAATCTAAAATCTAAAATCGTTTCGGTCACAGCGTGCTGGTACTTGCAAAGAGCACCATTATCACATTTTAGATTCAATTATGAAAATGATTGTTGCTCAAAAGCATCATTTAGAAAAAACTCTCGGTTTAGAGCGAGGGGCATTTTTCGGCAATTCTAGATACAAATAATAGTTATCCGGAAAATCGTATTCTTCAGACGTTTTAGGACTAACTGAATACTTTTTAATAAGTACTCTTCTAGGAAAACCATAAATTTTTTCAAACATTTATCTAGGAATTTTATTAGCATTCATAGTTAATTCATTTATACTTAGTAAGGTAAATACCAAAGTCAGTCGATCAAGTTACCTGCTAGATGTAAAAAAGTTTTGCATAAATCGGGGTAAATGTCAATGTTATTGATTTGTAGATATCTCAAACGTGTAAGTGTCCCCATTGTCTAGGTACTAAATCTTCTGTTCTGATTGAGCATGAAACAAAAAGATCATTTCCGCTCTTAGCGCCGGTACAGTCAAAAAGGAGGCAAAAAACCTGGTTTCTCTCTGTCGGAAAACTTGATAGATCCTATGCTCAACTCGAAGAAACCGGGTTTTTGGGATTAATGTACCGGCGCTCTAGAAAATATATCTAAAAGTAGATGTAATAATTTTATTATTAATTATTATGAGCAAATAGTGTTATTTCGGATACACAGAATGTTATATACTAAATTTGAAATGAGTCACAATTTGGATTTGGTTTTTAACAGGATATTGACTGTAACCGCTTTAGCAGCCAGTAATTAGCCAGTTCAAAGGGCTTTTTCACTCGCATTGCACAAGAAAATTGAGTGTCTTTAATTACTGGATAAGCAGAATACCACTTAGATAAAACTACCTGTTATTGATAAGATACATTTTTCCAAAAACCAACCTTTGAAGATCTATCAAAGAAAGATGAACTCACAACCCCCACTGCCTAACAATGAATTGGATAGACTCAATTCACTGCGCCAGTATCAAATTCTTGACACTCATCCGGAAAAAGTCTTCGACGATTTAACCTTCCTAGCTGCACAAATTTGTCATACTCCAATTGCGATCATTAGCCTTCTTGATGGGAGTCGGCAGTGGTTTAAATCGAAGGTAGGTTTAACAGCACCTGAAACAAGTCGGGATCTTGCATTCTGCGCTTACACCATTTTGCAGGAGAAACCATTAATCGTCAGAAATGCGTTGGCAGACTCTAGGTTTGCAACAAACGCCTTGGTACTAGGTGATCCGAACATTCGTTTCTACGCTGGCGCACCCCTGATTACACCTGAGGGATTTAGACTTGGATCGCTATGCGTCATTGATATTATGCCTCGGGATTTGAGTCTGGAACAGGTGGAATCACTACGGGTATTGAGTAGTCAGGTGATGGCACAATTTGAGTTGCGGCGTCATGCGATAACTTTATCACATAATATTATTCAACAACAGCAGGCAGCACAACAGTTTCGTCAGCAACATGATTTTATTGAAGTCTTCTACCGCCGAGGAGAAGAAAAGGCTCGAAAAGAAGACTACAAAGGAGCCATTCTAGACTTTAACGAGTTCTTGAGGCTCAATCCCAACGGCTTTAAGGCTTACTATAACCGAGGGCTTGCCCGTCAAAAGGTAGGAGACTACCAAGGTGCAATGATAGATTTTGATAAGTATCTGCAATTCAATCCTAACGATGTTGAAGCTCGCCAAAATCGGGGGTTACTCCGCTTTGAGTTAGGAGACTACAAAGGAGCAGTTGCAGATTATAGTAACGCCATGCATCCCCTACCTAACAATTTGATTGCTGGTGATATGGGGTTTACTTACTCTGAAGTTGAAAAAAAAGAAGCAGTTGTAGAACACACCCATTATTTGGAAATCCATTCCAGTGATATGGATATGGACACTGATATCAATATCAGCCAGACTCACACTCACTCTATCTTGGAAAATGACAGTAACACATTTGAGGATAGCATCCAGTATCTGCCATTTAATTCTGACGATGCGGAAGGTTACGTTACCTTAAGTCACACCCAATATCAGCCTGAAGAAAGTACCGCTACTCTGTTACTAAGTTCTAATGAAGCCAAGTTATATCTTCAACGGGGTAATGCTCGTTGTGATTTGAATGATTATAGTGGCGCGATCGAGGATTACACACAATCTTTGAAGATGGATCCTCACGATCCACAAGCATATGTCCGCCGGGGAAATGCTCGTTTTCTACTCAAAGACTATAGGGGTGCAATCGATGATTATACTCAGTGCTTGTGGATAAATCCGAATGATGCTAAGACTTACATTAGCCGAGGCAATGTTTATTGTGAATTAGAAGATTACACTGCCGCAATTAAAGATTACACTCAGTGTCTAGAATTGAATTCCAACAATGCTGAAGCTTACATTAATCGAGCTAATGCTCGCTCTCGGCAAAAAGACTACCATAGTGCAATTGAAGATTACACCGACTTTCTACGGCTAAATCCTAACGATGCTAAAGCTTATATTAGCCGGGGTAACGCCCGCTCTAAGCTCAAAGATTATAGCGGTGCTATTGAAGATTACAAAAGAGTTTGGTCAAAAGCCATTGAGCAATTACCTAAGCTTTCAAGCGAACAGATGTAAGTAGAAATTAAGTTGAGAGGGTTTTTCAATCGAAAAACTCTCTCAACTTAATTTCTCACCCAAGAAAAGCTCACCAAAATGAAACAAGAGCTATTTCTGATAAATATAGAAGTTCCTGCCGTAAATTCTTCAACAAAGCTAAAGTTTTTTCGTATAAGGTGGTTTGTCCCAAGGTTGCAAAATATTTAACCGCGTTTTGTAAGTCCGGTATTGCAGCCTGTTCATAACCTAGCTCATGATAAGCTATACCTCGGTTAAAATAAGCATGAGCATCGTTAGGATTCAACTTCAGTGACTCAGTAAAATCCTGAATGGCATTTTTGTTATCTCCATTTTTGCCAGCAATACAACCTCGGTTAAAGTAAGCTCTATAATCCTGAGGATTAAGACGAATTGCTAGAGAAAAGTCGTAGTTGGCTGCTGGGAAATCTTGCAACTGGAAACGAGATATCCCTCTGTCATTGTAAATATCCGCAAGTAAAGGACTAGGGTAGGGAGAAATTTGACTTAAGGCTGAATTATAGTTTGCTATTGCTTGTTGGTGATTTCCCAACATAGCATTGGCAATCCCTCGGTTATAGTAGGCTCGGAAATCATAGGGTTTGAGTGCGATCGCCTCACTATTATCAGCGATCGCAGCCGGATAATTTCCCTGTCTGTACTGGGCAAGTCCACGGTTCACGTAAGCCTCAGCACCGTTTGGTGCATTTTTTATCGCCTGGTTGCAATCTGCTACCGCCTTCTGATAATCTTCTAATTGAAGATAAGCGAAACATCGATTACTATAAGCCGCAGCAAAACTGCTCTGGCGCTCAATTGCTTGAGTGAAATCTTTGATAGCTTGCTGATAGTTGTCGTTCAGCACATTTTTGACTCCCATCTTAAAGAAGTCATCCCCTGTGACTTGGGTGCTGGCTGTAGCTGACAAGTGTATTGGTGAAATCAGCACAAAATAAGCAAGTACCACAGCAACACCAAACTCAAGCGTGAATCGAAAACAGCGATTCAAGCGATTCATAAGAATGTCTCACATTGCTAGCAGAACAAAATAGTAGGTAAGGCAAATGCCCTACCTATTAAGCTGATGCTTGTATTTAGACAACTAGTACTTATTTTTACTTCCAACCATTATCAGCTTGTCCGAGCACATATGCTGCTACATCTTCAATTTGCTCAGGTTTTAAACGACCTTTGAAGGCAGGCATGGCACCTTTACCTTTTGTCACTTGGGTGATAATAGCTTCTTCTGAGTACATATCAAACTTTTGCAAAGCCTCTTTTTTTAAGGTTTTGGCAGCGTTAACTAAGTTCTTCCCACCCGCATGACACTGAGCGCAATTGGCACTGAAGAGTTTAGCTCCCTTAGCAGCGTCTGCTGCAAGAGCTGGAGAATTGAAGGCAAAGGTAAAAATTACCATCACCAACAACAATACTGAAAAAATCTTTTTCATCCCGTGTTCTCTGTGAAAAGGCATATTCTTTAAGAATCACCATAATTTTGATGTTTCCAGCAGTTTTTGTCAAACGACAGGCTGTCAAACTTGGCTACTACAAAATGACTGCCAATATCGAAAAACTTCACGAAATTTTAACTTTAATTTCAAGACGCAATGATGAAACTGTCTCTTCGGTGAAAGTCAGCCTCAGTTCCTCGATGAGTCAACGCCCAGTAAGACACTTCATTTCTATATTTAATGACGGTGGTGATCGCAATTTCAAGGGCTTGCTCTGCTGGGATGATTTTATCTAAATTGACATCCAACTCAAGTGTGAAACTGTCCGATAGAAACTCAACATGAAACGGGAGTGTTGTAAAAGCTGTTTCTTCTTGCATTCCTTGACGATACGCTTCAAAGCGATAGACATTCCAGTCTCCAGCTGGGGAGAGATTGAATTCCCAATACCGATCAGAATTCTTGACAGTTAGAGTCGAGGGAAGGTACTATCCTTCGCCCCTCTCCTACAGAACCGTACGTGCCCGTTTCCGTGCATACGGCTCCTAGATGTTCTTAGGGTTGTTGTTCCCTTTTGCCCATGTGGATATAGTCGTGACAGCTTTCGTGGACTGCTAGAAGGTTTTTGGGCTTCCAGTTTTGATGGTTACCATCTACGTGATGTAGGTGGACTTTTTCACCTTCAGTCATTTTGAGCTTGCAGTACCCGCATGTATGGTTTTGCTTCTTTAGAGCTTTAGAGGTTTCGTCTGTGTATAATTTACTGTTGCGTTCACTCCAGTAGATTAAATCTCCGTCGAATGGGGATTTATTACCTTTTACATTTATGTAGGCATTTTCTGAGTATGGGACGGCTGGAAAAGCTTTCTTTATTAAGCTTGTGCTCAATTCTTTGCTATTTTTCTTTTCCTTGTTGAATACTCTGAATGCTCTATGATTTATGTGCCAAAGTGAGAACTTTGATCCATCCATCTTGCAAAATTGGTGATAGTTTCTCCATCCTCTAACTAGTGGAGCCAGCTTTTCAGCTTTTTCACTAGAACCATAATTGGAGCAGTTGACAATGGCTTTTACTTTCTTGCGGAATGTTCTGAAGTTATCCACTGATGGGACACTTCTGAATTTTCCATTTTTCTGTACTTTAAAATTCCATCCTAGGAAATCAAAGCCTTCTATCGTTGCTGTAACTTTGGTCTTTTTTTCACTTACCTTCATTCCTCTTTCTGCTAGGAATGTGCTAATTCTTTCAAGTATTTTCTCAGCTTTGTCTTTTGGTTTGAGGATTATTACCATATCATCGGCGTACCGAATTGAGTAATGAATATCCTCTATACCGTTAAGCGCGATATTGGCTAGTAGCGGACTTACAACTCCACCCTGTGGTGTTCCTTGTTCTGGAAAGTCGGGATGTGTTCCTGCTTTTAGACATCGGAAAATTCCGAGTTTTACACCTTTAGGGGCTATCAATCTTTCCATGATAGCGGTGTGGCAAATCCTGTCAAAGCATTTTTCAATATCTAGCTCTATGACTCGCTTGTCCTTTCCATTTGCATAAGAGCGAAGGTTGTTGAACAGGATTTTTTGTGCGTCGTGTGCACTTCTACCAGGTCTAAAACCATAGCTCCGTTCGTGGAAAGTTGCTTCATGTGCTGGTTCTAGTGCGTATTTGGCTAAGCATTGCCAAGCCCTGTCAGCAATAGTGGGGACTTTAAGAATCCGGGTTTTCCCGTCCTTTTTTGGAATCGGAATTTCCCGTAGTTTGCTATGATGCCACTTGTGAACGTGCTTAGAGAGTCGTTTTTCAAGTTCAAAGCGTTCCTTAAAATTAAGGGACTTTTTGCCATCAATACCCGCCGTCTTTTTACCAGTGTTGAGCTGTGTTACTTGTCGAATAGCAAGCATTCTTGCGGCTTTAGAATTCAGAATGAGTTTTTGTAAAGACCGCGTTTTTAGCAGGTCATTTGCTCTAACTGCTTGATACACCCGTTTTTGTAGGCGAAATAAATCAGCGCGGTATTGTTTCCACGGTTGATTTTTCCAAGATTCACTAGTGCCGTCACTGTGCCCAATCATGCTCTACTACCTCGTTGTGTATTTCTGAACATCCTGCAACAGTTACGTTGCATCCTACCCGTGTTAAGGGAGTTCGGTATCCCGTCTTACTTACCCAAGGTTTTCGACCTTTCCTTGAGACCCTTAACCCGTTTTTCCTCGTTCCTCAATCAAAATTGTTTTGTGTTTTTAGGTGTAACCCTTTCAACCATTAGAATCCCTTACTCATGCTGCTTACCCTTGGATGTATCAGCGGGATTGTCTCTAATAAAGTCAGGTCTAGCTTATGTCCTGCTCGTACTTGGGTTGCTTTCTTAGGTTCAGTTTCACCATGAACACTCCTGTTAGCGCCAGTGTCACCGCATAACCGATGTCTGATTGCGCATTATGTCCAGCTTCACTCTGTAAGATTCCGAGCTTACTCGGTGTGGACATTAGAGTCACCTCTGAGTTTGAGGGGAGGGGCTTTCACCCTCATTTTGATTGAAGTTCAACCTCTTGCGAGGTTGGATAACTTATGAATTAGGCTATCAACGAGTCGCACCCAAGGAAGAACTCAAAGCAGGTGTCTTTCCACAGTTCGTGCTTTCGTGCTGGTGTGTCTGATGGTGTAGGAATTGCAACTTCTTTCAAATCACCAACAAGGGCGTACTGGATGGTGAATTGATTCGCTTGTCGGGCGATATTGCCTGTAATCTTTAAATTAGATATTGGTTCATACGAAGTAGGGTTCAAAACCTCACCCCTGCCCCTCTCCTTATTAATCAAAACCTCACCCCTGCCCCTCTCCTTATTAAGGAGAGGGGTGTCCGTAAGGACGGGGTGAGGTAATAACTGAGTATCAGCAGAAGGAAAGGGTTGCAAAGAAAACGTCTGGTTGCTCATTTCATATCCTGAATGATGTTGCGAATCGTTGTTTCCTGAGATTCGATGCTTTGGGTGAGTTGAAATTGGACAAGCGCCCTCGCAAGGTTGTGTTCTGAGTGTTTCACCTTGAAGTAGACATTTCCTGCTAAATAGTCAGTAAAGAATCTCAGTCCCAACTCAAACGCAATCAGACGGATTGCATCGTATATGTAAGCATAGTCATTCTCGGTGAGAAACGCCTTTGCCACAGAGAGATAGCCCTGTAGAATTCCCTGACACAAATCAGTATCGAAAGAAACGCTTTCCCACTGTTCAGTTTCTTCTCCAGCGAGATTGCAGCCCGATCGCAAACAATCGCCAATATCGTAATGTACCAAACCTGGCTTAACAGTGTCGAGGTCTATCACACTCACGGCTTGCTGGGTTACAGTGTCGAACATAACGTTATTGATTTTTGGATCACCGTGCATCAGGCGCAGTGGTAGGTTACCTGTGGCTTTGGCATTTTCAAGGACATGTGCGACGTTAGTGCGATCGCTCACAAATTGCAAGCAGTAATTCACCTCCGGCGATTGGCGCGGACTAGTTTTCGCCAAAACTTGCTCATAGTGCTGAAGATAAAGCGGCGTAATGTGGAACCCTTCTAGGGTGTCAGCAAGTTTTTCCGGCGGCAAGTCGCTGATAAGATTGTGGAACATCCCCAGAGCGTAGCCAATTTCTTGGGCGTGTGACTTATCGTGCATCGTGTCGAAAGACTGTGCGCCTTCAATAAAACTGATTGCCCGCCAAAACGAGCCCTCCGGGTTCGCAGTCGCTTCAAGCCGGGGAACCCGTCCAACGCGCTGCTCACCGTCAGCATCTCTCCAGTGATCTTGAGCATCCTTGGTTAACAACACCCGAGGTACTTCCCAGCGGCGGCTGAGACTTGCATTTTGTAGCCGTTTATGAATATGCTCAGTGAAGGTACGCATATTCTGCATAATCAGTTGTGGCTGACGAAATACCTGTGTGTTGATGCGTTGCAGAACAAAATGCTGTTCCTCTGGAGAATCTAGACTCACTAAAAAAGTATCGTTAATATTACCACTTCCCAAAGATTGGACGTCCGTAACCTTCCCTTGTAGGGTAAATTGCTTGGCAATAGCAAAAAGATTGTCTGTATTCTGTGTCTTGAGTTCTTCTGTCATCTTCGTCTTTAACCTGCGCGACTCCCCACGTCATTGCACGAGGCAATACGAGATATCGTAGCTTAACTCAGATCTTGCACCTTCCCCTGAGTACGCCTTGAACTAAAGTACCCTGCGGGAAGCCGCCTCCGGCGTCTACAAGGCTCATAGTCAAAGTCCGTTAAAACGGACTGGAATGTATATTCAGTAAGCTTTAGCTTACTTGAATTTTAAGCCAAGAAATTTATTTCTTGGCGGATCCAAAAGCTGGTGCAAGATATGAGTTAACTCATCTCAGTGTTAAATGACTCCCTCCCCATCGTAGCGCCCCTCTGGAGCCAGATGTGCCGATAACCTAATAACTGATAGCAAATAACTGTTAAAAGAAATGAGGTTTCGCATTAGAACTCATGAGTGGTAAAAAGTCAATACTCATGACCAATAACTAATGATTAAAGAAGTTTAGTCAAGGATTTTTTGGGATACCTTACTGATATAAAATCAGATTAACAGGTGTGCGAGGGATAATGTTAGCCAAAGACCGATTCTACAAAGCACTCAAAAAAGGTCTTGAGAAAGAACAGTGGGTGATCACACATGACCCTTTGAGGATTTTGTTTACTGAGGAAGATGAAATTAGAGTTGACTTGCTTTCAGAACGGCTGTTAGTAGCTGAGAAATTCGGAGAAAAGATTGCAGTACAAGTCAAAAGTTTTTTGAGTGACTCAGCATTTTTTGATTTCCATATTGCTCTGGGTCAATATTTAAATTACCGTTTAATTTTAGAATTAAATAAGACAGAATACACCTTATATTTAGGTGTTCCTATTGCTGCTTATGAGTCATTTTTTCAACATGATTTACCCAAGGCGTCAGTGAGCAAATATCAAGTCAAACTGATTGTATACGATCCAGTGGATGAGGTAATAGTCAAATGGAAAAATTAGAATTTTATCGTCAGTGTATCCAAGAACTCTTGAAAGAATACAGCAAAAGTACACTGAGTAATGACGAAATTGAGGTGCAAACAATTTTTGATACACAACAAGATCATTATCAAATTGTTGATTTGGGATGGGATAAACATCGCCGCATCTACTACTGCGTTATGCATTTAGATATTAAAGACCGTAAAATCTGGATTCAACGCAACCAGACTGATAAATTGATTGCTGATGAATTGGTAGCAATGGGTGTGTTAAAGAATGATATTGTGTTGGGTTTACAACCTGTGTACGTAAGAGAGTATACGGGCTATAGTGTGTCGTAGGGGTAAACAAATCTTGAATAGTTATTACTCATTCACAGAGATGGGCGTAAAAGTAACGTAGCTTAGTGCCAGTCATCGCACAAGGTTTTAACCTTTATTGGTGTTGAGTGCGTTGGCGTTGAGCAATTTGCATTAATAACCGTAATGCTTCGTTGACAGACTCATCAGTTGGAAATGCTTGTGCTACGTCAGGATCAAGTAATACGAGATTATTTCCAGCTTTATAGCGTTCTGCATACTTCCCCCGAACACCACCTGTCATTTTGGAAAAGTCGTATTCAGGACGTAGCTCATCCTCAAACTCGTTTTCAGTCTCCTTCCTCATAGAATCTCCGCTCTCGCCGTGTTGCTTCTCTTGCACTGATAATCCGGATACGCTCATCTTGATCGGTATGAGAAACCAGCAGCAAGCGATCATACCTGGATAATCCGATAGTAACGTATCGGCTCTCTCCTATCGAGTGGTCAGGATCTGGAAACGTTATCGATAGGCGATCGCCAAATACAGTAGCGGCTTCCTGGAATGAAACGCTGTGCTTTTTAAGATTTGTGTCTGCTTTATCAGGATTCCACTCAAATTCCATGCTTAAAGGTGCATTATCCGTTGTTTTACAGCGCTTATTCTTATAATAAGACCACAAATCGTAGGGTGGGCATTGTCCATAAAAGCTATGTGATGGACATTTGAGATATTCGTGGTAATGCCCACCAAAGCAGAAAACCGAAGATTAGTTCTTGCTCAAGCAACACCATAATCTGTGTACTGGCGCTTGTAGGGAGGTTGCAACCCCAGCACAATATCCTCTGGTGGTACTCCCATTTCGACTAATTCCTCTGCTGGATTCTGATCCGTTAAATTCTGCTGAAGCCAAATTTTTCCATCTTTAATGTCGAAATGCATCACGCATCGATAAACACGATTAAACTGTTGCCAACCTACATTCATCCACTGGTAATGATCTCGTTCGGTATCTAACATGAGTTGGACTTCTACGTCGTTATCTGAGATATCTTCACTGGCATAACGAGTCAGCAGTGTTTTAATATATTCTCGATATTTTGCTACCTTATCCACCGCACAATCACCTCATTTGCTGGATCATACACAATTAGCAGCACCTGATATTGTTGTACCGCAATAAATATCTCCAAATCAAGCCAGCGATTAAACTACTTACTGACTTTTATGTGAGGAGCCTCCGATTGGCTGTTCGATAGCTCTCTGTAAATTGTCTAATGAGTAATAGTCTATATACTTGCCTTCAAAACCTAAAATCCTTAGCATAATTCTATGGAACAGCGTCTGATACGCACTTGTAAGTTTACTCATTTCACGACGCTCTGCTTCATCAGAAGCATCTATTTGCGAATGTACCATCTTATTTCTAGCTTTCATCGCTTTTTCTTCTATTTCACCTAAAATTAATTGAATATCCGCAAAAAAATTTCTCAGGGTTCCATTTACTCCTAGTTGGTACGAATATGCTCCTAGAATTTTGTTTAGAACTTTCTCACCGTTCGGTTTAATCTTCAACTTATTTTCTATTGATGTTAATTCCTCTTTTAAAATTTCCTTAAATTCCCCTTTTGGGATATAATTACCTATTAATTCAATTGATCGATATTTACAATATTTTGCTGATAAAGTTTCGATTCCTGCTGCTAAAGTAGGTAAATTATCACCAATGGGTAATTCTTTCGATAACCAGTAACGATGTAAAGCACTTTTAAGATGTAATGGTTCTCTTAAAGACAAGTAATTGGGAATTAACTGTTGTAAAACTTCTTCTGTTTTTATATTAAAATCTTCTTGAAGCCTGACAGGTGGAAAGTCAGGCGATTGACAAGTCGTTATTAAATTATGACCTAGTGAGTAAGGGGGATTTTTAGCTATTTCTTGAATTGCATATCCAGACTTGTCAAACTCAGTTAAACCAATATTAAAAAGCTGACGACCAGCAATGAAACCAACAATTTCCGCTATAGATTCTCTTTCTCCTGATTCAGGTATTCCACCCCACTCTTCTCTATACTCAATACCTAAACAATTTGACCAATTAGGAGCAAGATACTTAGGTACATCATGAATAACAAACTTTAAGTTATCTAATTGAATGACTACATAGTCAAGCTTGGTGGTTTGATTATCAGGAAACTTAAAGTTAGTCTCTTCAAAAGATAGTCTATTTCTTGTATATTCTACTGCTAACTCCCTACTTGTCATACGAGTGTAGAAGTCTTCTTTTGGTCCATTAAGGTACCATTCCGTTAACCACGCTATTTCTTGAGAAGAATAAGATGTTTTGTATTTTTTAACAACATTAGATATATAAAAATTAACTTCAAAGTCTAGAAGAGATTGATTAAGATTATTACGATTACTGCTGATAGGGAATTGGCTACCAGAGTCAAAGAAGCATCGGTTGAATTTATAAAACCATACTTGGTCATCAACTTCTAAGTCTACAGGTAAGAAGTAGCCTTCTGTATCTACTTTCATCCATTTATCTATCCATATCTCTAGTTCATTTATATGAAAAAGCTTTCCAGTTAGTTTTGCATTTATTCTATATGAATCATCTCTATATATCTCTATTCTCTCTGCTCCAGGCGGTAATAGGTCTAATGAATTTAACACTTTTACTTCATATTTTTCCTGAAGTCCTTCCCATTCCAGTTTTGAAATAAATCTCATACTATGCAATCTACAGGGTACAACACAGTATAAGTGATATTTAGAGATATTTAATCCTTCAACTAAAGGATAAATCCAAGGTTAAATTCAGGAAACCAAAGCTTCATTGTCTTAATATAACGCGCTCACTTATTGGCTTAGGTTGGCAATTGCACCCTCTGGAAAAATCCGAATCAAGTCCAAGAAAGCATCTTCAAACCCAGGAATTAGCACCGACTGATTCACCAGAGAAATCTGTTTACTCAGATAGTTAAACTCACCTTGAATATTTTGATAAGGTTGACTGTAACGTTCTAATTGACGAGCGTGCAAATTTACGATCCAGTAATCGGAAATTCCAGCTTCTGCGTACAGCCTTAGCTTCGTTGTTTGATCATAAGTCAATGTGGAATCAGAAATTTCAACAACAAGCAAAATATCTTCGGGATAGGGATGGTGAGCAAGATAGTCAGCTTCATCTCCTCGTGCAATCACTGCATCTGGTTCAGGCTCACTATCTGATGGGAGAATGATAGGTTCTTGACAACGCACGACAGCTCTATCGCCTAGCAATCGATCAAATTGACGGCAAAGTCGAGTTGTACAAAATGTATGAGGTGTTCCCTTTGCAGTCTTTTGGATCAATTCTCCTCGAATCAATTCAATCCTATCTCCCTCCGTCAAAAATCCGAGTGAAATCAGTCGATGATATTCGTCGATTGTGAATCGTTTTGGTTTAACAACAGTCATGGCATTTATTAGATGTAGCGGCTTCCACCTTAAATGTAATAAATTTAATTTGCACCCAACGCCTCAAATTGTTGCCAACACAGATACAATGCACGCGGAACGTGAAAGCAACCCTTCCATTTGCCACCTTTAAGATTTAACAACACTTCTCCACGGCGATTGAGGTATCCAAACCACTCACCGCATTCTGGATCAGCAAAGTGCGACCAAGCGTAATCATGGATCTTGTGATACCATTCCCGACATGCTTCACGTTCTGTTAGGCGATTGCCTACGGCAGAGCTATGCTTAACGCCCATCGCCAATGCAACCAAAGACTCTAAATGAACCCACCAAAGTTTTTGATCCCATTCCAGTTGCTGTGGCGGATGACCATCTGCATCCATAAAATAATACAATCCGCCGTACTCACTATCCCAAGCAAAATTCAGGATATTTAGCACCACATCAACCGCTTGGTTAATCGTTTGAGTATCGTTGCGACGACGAGCAATTTCCATGATAAACCACATCGCTTCAATACCATGACCGGGATTTATCAGACGTCCCTCAAAACAATCAATGTGCGAACCATCCGGAGCAACATTTTCAAACATCAATCCGCGTTCTTTGTCAAGAAAATCGCTCATCACTTCTTGAACGGTTGCAGTCAAGACGTTCTCAAGGGTTTCGGTTGGTAGTAGCCATTCCATTTCTAGAGTCAGATTGGCTAAAATCATCGGTACTGCCAGAGATTTCATCGGACGCGTACCAGGATAGGTTTTGGTATACTTGCCTTTGGGGTTATCTTGGCGGCGCAAAACATTGTTGTAAGCTTGCATAGCTACATCTTTTGCCCATTCTTCGCCAGACGCAAGGGCATATTGGCTAAAAGCCATTGCTGCAAAGCAATCAGAAAACATATTGTAAGGCTGAACCAGTGGCTTCCCTTCACGGGTTAGGGCAAAGTACCAATTTCCGTCAGCATCTCGACCATGTTGGGCAAGAAAATTCGCGCCATTGCTGGCAATTTTCAGCCAGTTTTCGCGTTTTTCTAGCTGGTTGTAAAGCATGGAGAAAGTCCACACCTGGCGGTTTTGCAGCCAGATAAACTTATCTGTGTCATAAACTTTCCCCTGACGATCAAGACAGGTGAAATAGCCGCCTTGCTCCCAGTCAATCGAGTGTTTTTCCCAAAACGGGAGTACGTCATTGAGGAGCGCGTGTTTGTAAAATTCAGCAAGCTCTTTAAAGTTGTACTGCATAGATATCTGTTACTTAATCTGTTACCTACTTACATCTTGCACCTAACCGGAGTACGCCAGGAACTGAAGTTCCTGGCTAATAGCTTAAGTCCGTTAAAACGGAACGGCACATGCTAACTCCTGCGGAGACGCTGCGCGTTCGCCTCCGGCGTGCGCTTTGCGCTTACAAGTCGGGAAACCCGGACGCCAGATACCTACGGAGGGAGACCCTCTCCGTTTGCGTAGCGCCCCCTTCGGGGCTAGTTGCCACAACGGGGGGAACCCCCGCAAGGCACTTCTCTCTGCAGTACTGGCTCCCCAACGCAGTGCCTCCTAAAAGACTTACCCAGTCAGTTTTAACGGACTTGGGCTTTAAGCCAAGAAATTTATTTATTGGCGGACGAAAATTATGGTGCAAGATCTAAATTATCCTTTTTCTCGTCAATCCAAGCTTCTAGCCTAGCGGTTAAAATTGCCTGAATTTTTTGTTGTACAGCTTCTTGACTCAAGCTACCATCGACACGAACAATTTGCTCTGGGTGAGAGTCGGCTAAGTGTGCATATCCTTGCTGGACGCGACGATGAAAGGCTATTGTTTCTTTTTCAATGCGGTCAAGTATATCGCCACCTCCTCGTTTTCGAGCAAGTCCCACCTCAACATCAACATCAAACCACAAAGTTAGGTCACTTTCTAACCCGGATGTCGCAATGGTGTTTAGCTGATCAATTAAATTGATATCTAAACCACGTCCCCAGCCTTGGTAGGCAATGGTAGAGTGAGTGTAGCGATCGCACAAAACAATCGCCCCATCTTGGAGAGCTGGCTTGATAACTTGTTCTACGTGTTGCGATCGGTCAGCAGCATACAAAAGTAATTCAGTTTTATCTATAATAGAGTGAGAGCCTGCTTCTAACAAAAGTTTTCGCAGATACAACCCTAACTCTGTTCCTCCTGGCTGACGAGTCACAACTACCGAAGTCTGAAAACTTAGTAACCACTCCTGCGTGAGCTGTATTTGACTAGTTTTACCGCAACCTTCCACTCCTTCAAATACAATTAATTTACCCTTCATTTTTTTTATAATTTTTTCAAATTTTTATTATCTCATCATGACTAGCAGTTTACCTAGTCATCCTCGATATCACCCGATTGGGTGACCCAAATGGATGAAGTCTAGTTAATAACAAACATTGTATTCTTTGTATCAACGAGTAATAAACAGTAGCAATAAACAAACTTAACTATGAGTAATCAACAACAAGCAGATATGAAACTAGCATATCAAGCAGCGGCAGAAATGACATATATTGTAGCCGTTGGTTTGAGTAAAGTAATGGAAAAGCAGAAAAAAAGACCACTCATTAGCAAGCGACAAAAGCGAGTCAAATCAAAATCAGAATCTTCTATCGTTGGAAGTTCTATTTAATACATATTTTTAATAATACAGTGGTTCTGTTGTTGCACCCCACCAAGGTAGGGGCACAGTATGCTGTGCCTTGGATAATACCTGCTCACGCGTTGGTCAACCTTTTTCATTCCAGAGAGGTTCTATCTGCTTTCCCTTGGCATTCAGGCTCAACAAAACATGACACTCTGTATCAAAAACGAGTATTCAAGTTGAGCATTTTGTCAAGGAAGTTCCTAAAGGGAACCGCTAGCCCCTAAGAGGAGCCGGAGCTAACGCTAAGATTAACGCGTGAGCAACTTCACTCAAATCAACTACCCACACCAAACTCGAATCAAGATTTTGGAGATGGACTGGTTACGGGTTTAGCAGTACCAGATGCTGGTTTTGAACCCGGTTTCTGGTAATACCCTGCAACTTTTTTTACATAGTCAGCAGTGAAGCCGCTGTTGCAGCCTGTGTAGTTACCAGTCATCCACCAACAAGCAACACCACGCACAGCAGCCGTTTCATTGTTACCACTAGCAGTCAACTGCTTACTTAACTCCCGGCGTGTAATACATGAGACCACTTCGCGTGCTAACCCAGCATCACTGTCAAACTGCGCTGGTGTCACTTCCTTCTTAAGACAATTTTTTGACCAGCCTTTAAGGGTTTCTGGTTTGACTCGCCATTCACTGTAATATCCATCATCTTTACTACCACTTTTCGGCGGTGCTGCTTGCCGCAGTGCTTCTACCATAGCGTTTATTTGGTTTTGGGACGCTGACGACTGTGCTTGAGCTAAAGAAGATTCTGGCAAAACGAGTGAAGACAATCCAAAGCTCAGAAGGACTCCACTTAGTAGTAATCGCATTAATTTTCTCCTCACGACGTTAAACTTCTCTGTTATAGCAGAATTCGTAAAACTGAAAACTTTCAGGGTTGGATAAGTCTTTTTTAAACTTTGTTTCAACCTAGGAATCATTGCATAAAAATTTCGATATCTTAAAGAGAGCGCTTTATTGAAATCAAAAAAGTAGAGATAGCAAAGCGAAAATATCATGAACTTTGCTCTGGTTTGTCTTGCATTTAAACTTGTTTTTTTGCAATAAGTAAAAGTCTTGGTTGGAGGTGAGCACAATGACAGGAATGCTTTGGTTTGCAGGTTTTTGCTTTCTTTGGCTTATTGGTATAACCCTTTTAGCAGAAATTTGGTTTTTTGAGGAAGAGCAGGAGTTTTGACGACAAATTGTGATGTTTTCTTTTACAGAAGACGGTGAAAAAGCCTCGTCCCTTCTAGGATATTGTTGGCGAATCAGGAGTTATATACCGCACAGACTTGTTCCCAGTCTCAGACTGGGAATACAGTTATCAAGGCTCCGCCTCGCGTTTAAGGGGACGAGAGGCGGAGCCTCTGAGTTGGCATTACCTGGCTGAGCCAGGTAACGAGGGATAAAGTTTGAGGTTTCTTAAACATTCAACACTCGTTTTTCTAACTTCACCTCAAAGCGATCGCCTGGTTTAGGATCTATCACCTGCGTTGATAAATTGTTCTTTTCTAGTAACGAACGAAATTCCTCAATGCTTCCTTTCGTCTGAAGAAAAGAGTTAAGTAATCCCTCAAAAATCACATCTCCTCCAGCAGCGGTAGATATCATAACTTGAGGTTGCAACCACTGAGCAACTTCTAAGGCGTATTTATTCCCCTTGATAAATGCGCCAACTAAAGGTAAACCCAACTCAATCAAAGGAGTAATGACAATATCCACTGGAGGAATTTCCTTGAGTGTGGAGGAATGATTTCCATGAGGCTCGTAATAAAGAGTCAAACCGCTTTCCAATTCTTTGAGGAGATAACCATTTTCCACCAAATTTAGACCAACCAGTGAGCCAGGAGTTGCTTTAATTTCAACACTTTGATTCAGGGTGAAGCTTTGCCCGTGAGCAAGTGTTGTGATTTGAGTGTAATTTAACTGCTGTACAACTTTAGTAGCATTGGGAGAAGCTACGACTGGAATATTGTGGTCAAGTTGCTTGAGCGTTGGTGGATGAGCATGGTCTTCCAAACCTTGAGATAGCAAAATTAGGTTTATGTTCTCTGGTATTGGGCGTTGTTGCGATCGCGAGCCTTTAAAGAACCAATTCTGACCGCTAAAAGTTAACGAATCAACTAGCCAAGGATCAAGAAGTATCCTTTGTCCTCCGATTTCAATCAGCCAAGAATTGCTGTCTAACCAAGTTAAATACATAAACTTTTGTAAAGATAACACCTAAATTAATTATGAACTAACCAAGGTAACCAATGTCCTGAAGCATTTGGACATGCTTGTGTAAAGGTGCGAGTGTATTTGCAGTCGTCATCCCACTGGCGGCGACTGCAGGTAAACCAATACCAGGAAAAGTCGAGTCTCCACAACACAGCAGCCCTGGAATAGGTGTACCAGAACCAGGGAAGAAACCAATTCCAGCCTGAATAGCCGGACCATATGAACCTCTATGGCGTCGCAAATAGCGCTCGTGTGTCAGTGGTGTACCAACTAGTGTGACATCGCAACGCGATCGAATATCTGGAATAATTCTCTCCAAAGCTTGCCACATAACTTCTGCACGCAACTGCTTTTGTTGCGCATACTCCCCACTTTTTCGATTCATCCCTTGCCATAGTTCATAAGGTTCACTACCAGGAGTGTAAACGTGAATAACGTGCTTTCCCGATGGTGCTAATGAGGGGTCTAAAACGGAGGGAATAGACACCAAGACGACATTCTGAGGAGCAGTTACACCATTTTCCCAATTATTAACAACTATATAATGACACGCAAGGTCAGACCGTAATCCTTGTGCATCAATACCTAAATGGAGATGCATAAAACTATCGCACTCTGGTGTTGCTTGTCGTTCCTGAAACTTTTTTGGTAATGCTTCTTGTGGAATTAACTTCAGTGTATCCCATACCGAAGCATTAGAAATGACTGCCCGACGCGCTTTTATTTGTTTACCACCACGCAAACGCACACCCACAGTACGCTTGCTTTCTACAAGAATTTCCTCAACATGAGCGTTCAACATCAACTGACCCCCATGTCGTTCCAGTCCCCGTACCAAGGCGTTCACTAAAGCACCACTCCCACCGACAGGATAGTCAAGCTTAACGCCCGGTCGATACCAATCTGCAAACATAAATGCCATCTCTGCGGTACTTGTTCCATCTGCTGGTAGTCCAGAAAGAAGAAAACACAGCAAGTCCAGCCAGTTGCGTATGAAAGAGTCTTTCACGACACCGTCCATAATTCGGCTAAACGGTCCCGTGAGCTTGCCTATGTCTGCAATATGTTGAAATAAAGACGGGGCAAATCTACTCACAGTCATAATCGCGCCGACATCAAACCGCAAGGCTGCTGGCGGTAGTGCAGTTGCAGCACGCGCCAATGGTTCCATGACACGCTGTAGTTCACGCCATTCAACTACAGCCTCAGCACCACTAAACCGTTGTAGCACCTCACAAAACTGGTCAGTGCCAACTGAGGTGTCAAAATCTCCTTCTGGTAAACAGCAACCCCATGTATCGTAGGTGACGCAAGGTAACTCCTCACCAATTGCATCTAGTACTTGTTTGAGAGGATTAGTAGAGGGACTGTAGGATAAGCCAGAATAGAGTGATGGACCTGAGTCAAATTTGAATCCATCACGCTCAAAAGCATGCGCTGCACCACCTGGAATTGAGTGACTTTCGCAAACTGTGACATCAAAGCCATACCGTGCCAGAAGAGCTGCACAGCTTAAACCGCCAATACCACTACCAATGATGATAAAATCTATCTCTTTGTGACCTAAGATAGATGCTGTGTTAGAAGAAGTTTGATGTACCACTGAGCGTACCTTGTCCTAGTCTTGCGTCATTCAAGGATATTGTAATGCAACTTAACAATTCTTAAAACTGCACATAATGCCAAAAACCCGGTTGTTGTAACCGGGTTTTCAATAGAGATTGGGGTTATATCCCCCGTGGCTCATATAGATGTTTAGTTATAAAGGAGTCAACTAACAATATCTACAATCAGAGGTTTATCTTTTCCGGAAAATCACAATATTTTTTTTGCAGTAGGTTATAGGCGCGTCTGGTACAGGTTCTAGGAATTGACGCTAAATTAGTGCTGGGTGTTTGAGACTATTTTGAGGATTTAGTTATGCGTCGAATGTCAGTAGCTACTTTTTTCATCCTAGTGCTGAGCGTGTTTTTTACTACTGCAACACGTGCTGAGGAGCATCAACCCTTGACTAGCTTGGTGATGCGCGATCGGGTGATTACCATTCACAATGGTTCAAACGGATTATCGTACACAGTCAGGACTCAAGATGGTGCTGTATTGGATGCTCAACTGAACGAAGCTCAACTACAAGCGAAGTATCCTGACGTATATGACACTGTTCGTCCAGCAATTGCAAATAGCGAAAAGACTGGTGGCTCAATGATTTGGGGTGGAATTTGGCGTGAAACTCACGCTCCATCTGATGTTTTACCTAAATAACGCCTAACAGGAGTTCTGCGTAGATAAGAAAGCTCAGTTGCTTTCTTGGAGCTGGGCTTTACTACGCAAAGAAACTTCTTAGAGTATCACCTTTAAAAAATCCTGATATCGCAACAAAGTCAATCTGAATATCGACGAAGTAGACTAGGTAGACAACTCTTCATCATTTTGTATCAGCTTGTCATCGAGAAGAAGTTGGCATTACAGGTGCTCTATCGCCCAAGAATAGCTTTACTTCCATCAAGCAATGCATTATCGATACACACGGCGATTGTTACTAGCTAGCGGGATAGGTTTACTAGCTCTACTATTATCACCACTGATGTTCTACGGCTGGCGGTGTTTTCTGCGTCCCCCCCGCACGGATATGGAGCAAGTCTTGTTTCGTGGAATTGTTTACAAACGTAATGCTCTTTCGACACCACGTCCAGCAATGATCCACATAGTCACCATTGACTTAAAAACACCAGGAGTTAAACCGTTTGTGACTCCAGGAGAACCAAAACCAAGCGATAGAGAAACAAGCGCACAGAAAACGTCTGATTTTCTGAAAAAATTTAAGCTGCAATTAGCAATCAATACCAGCTATTTCCATCATTTCTACGAAAAGTCCCCTTGGGATTACTATCCTCGCAGTGGTGATCCTTCCCATCCACTGGGCGAGGCTATCTCCAATGGATATCGTTATTCGTCACCCGAAGCAAATTTTCCTGTGTTGTGCTTTTCTGTCCAAAATCGTGTTCAAATCTTGAAAAGTAATAAGTGTCCTGAACGAACAGTTCAAGGTGTTGCAGGGAACCAGCTTTTGGTTTATGACGGTAAGCCAATTAATGAGAGTTCAGAAAAAGATAAGCCGTATCCACGTGTTGCGGCTGCTGTCAATCGAGAAGGGACAAAACTTTGGCTGATTGCAGTAGACGGGAAACAACCACTTTACAGTGAAGGAATTACAATGGCTGAATTAAGAAAAATTGTCGCCAGTTTGGGGGTTCATACAGCACTAAATTTAGATGGGGGTGGATCAACAACACTCGTGATGGGAACCAATAATGGTTCAAAGGTGTTAAACGCTCCAATACATACCAGAATACCAATGCGTCAGCGTCCTGTTGCTAACCATTTGGGATTTTTTGCGGCGGAATGAGTTCTACACTTTCCTTGTTGCGTTAATGGGAATTCTAATTGCAAGACACTCCAAATAGAGGAAAGCTTTATGAAAAAAGATTTTGAAGGAATTGATTACACACAAGCGAAAACTTCAGCGCAAGTCGAGAGTGAAAAGCCAGATTTAGTGCAAACAGACAGGAGTTTTGTTGTCAGAGAAATTGAACACTCCAACAAAGAACAAATCAGATCTATCGATTTAAGCAAACTTGAAGCATTTAACGAGTGAAAGAGCCTGAACTATTGTAACTGGAAGCTTACGACAACAAACAAGGAAATCGTTACCCCACATCGAAACTACTTGAAAAGTAAGTTTTCAAATTTCGTGATCATAAACAAGGAACTCTAAGTTT
Source organism: Brasilonema sennae CENA114 (assembly GCF_006968745.1). NCBI lineage: Bacteria > Bacillati > Cyanobacteriota > Cyanophyceae > Nostocales > Scytonemataceae > Brasilonema > Brasilonema sennae. The sequence goes on from NZ_CP030118.1 coordinate 4,106,707, forward strand.
GAGTGTAATCAGGAAATTTGAAAGTACTCAAAAACAGAATCCAAATTTACCCCCATCTTTCCCATCCACAGCTTTGTAGGTAAGGAGAGTGGGGATTTCTTTTGTTTGATATCAAAAGTATGGTTTTGCTATCTCTTGAACTACCGTGAGGAATTGGCGCAGCAAGATCGAATCGGTCGGTGCTGGCTGTAACAATGCCTTGAGATCTGCCCGTCGCCACACCACCGCAATTGCCCTTGCAAACGGGGTGTCTTGAAGTTCTCGGTACACCACTCCTTGACGTTGAAGCGTTTGCACGTTGTCCGGTAGAATCGAGACGCCTACACCTGCCGCTACTAAGCTAAGGTTGATCACCATCCAAGTGGCTTTGACGGTTTCCAGCAATATTGGCTTGAATCCCCGAAGCTCAAATTGCGATAAGACGACTTCGTAGGAGGGCACTGCATCAAGTGGTGGCAAAATGAGCGGTTCGTGCTTGAGTGCTTCAAGTGGAATGTACTCAAGCGCAGCAAGCGGATGATGTTCTGGTAATGCAACCACAAAGGACTCTTGCACAATCGGGAGAAAGTTCACAGTTGAATCATCTGAGTAAGGATTGGGCAGATGTTCAAATCCAACGTCGATCGAGCCATCCCGTAGTCCTTGCATCATTTCCTCAATCGTCATCGTTCGCAGTTCCAATTCCACATTCGGATAACGATCGCGAAAGGTTTTGAGAATGTCGGGAAGTAAACTATTTGCGATCGCAGTGTTCACCACCACTACCAGCTTGCCAATTTCGCCACGACTCGCTTCCTGTGCGCGTGTCACCGCCTGTTCGAGCGCAGTAGTGGCAATTGTTAGTTCGGCGAGAAACACTTTTCCCGCCGTCGTCAACACTGGAGGGCGACGAGTGCGATCAAACAGTTCTACGCTCAACGCTGCTTCCAATGCTGCGATCGTCTTGCTGAGGTAAGACTGTTCCACATTCAGGCGTTCAGCCGCTTTGCTAAAGCTCTTTTTCTCGCCCGTTTCGGCAACAAGCTCCATAAAATAATGTAGCTGTCGCATTTCAAGCTGATTCCAAGATCGGAGGGACATTGCACATAAATAGTATGATTAAAATGTCATACTAAGATAATCAAAATCCTCTTACTATCATAGTAATAATCTTTTAAGCTTGCTTTCATGAAACCATTACTTGCAACTAGGAGAAAGTTTTATGAAAGAGCCGGCGATCACTCTGACTTCTAGCCGCTTAAATCGAGACATCGAACTACCGCCTGCGGTGAAAGCGCAAGAAGCAGCAATCAGTTCTCGAACAGTCGCTTATTGTGACGAAGTCCTTAATCGCAGCCGTTTTTTTTGCCTGCTCAAAGATTACGCCATTACTCCAGCAATGATGCAATATGCCTTTCTCCAGTATTATTTTTGGCGCGATCAGCTGCATCAGTGGTTTGGCTTGTGCATCGTTAAAGCTGGTAGTTGCACTGATCCAGATCACAAATCTGCCATTATGTCTCTAGCAGATCACACCTTTACAGATTTGCAAGACGATCATAGTGAGATGTATGTGGAATTTCTTCACGAGCTTGGATTGAGTGATACTGAAATTGTGGCAGCGAGGCGAAGTGCTGCAACTACATCGTATGAACGTTCATTTTTCGATGAATTCGGCTACGGAACCGACAACTTTTACGAAGCCCTAGCAGCGCTGAGTGCTAGGGAACTATGCGTGTCAATCCGAAATGCCAGACTTCTTCAATCTTACTTTGATGCTCGTGGCATGAAACACCCGACTTGGTTGAGCTTACACGCGGAATTAGAGGTGAATCATTTCCAAGATTCTATTCGTCCAGTGCTGACTCGTTATGAGGGGGATTCAGTCAAACTGAGTAGCGTAATCAAAGCCGTCGAGCGTGGGATTGATCGACACGTACAATATTTCGAGGATCTGCTGCTTGAGTACGAATCCCAAGCCAATGCTGTTTAGGACACTACTCATTTATGTAAGTGGATTTTGACGATATAGCAGTCCTAAATGATTCGTGAAACTCTCTTTTATTCTCCTCTGCGTCCTCTGCGTCTCTGCGGTTAATTCAATCAAAGCCTTTTTCACAAATCAAATAAGATTGCTATAGTAAAACGGATTTTCACGTCTGTAAGCGATCGCTTCATCCACAGACTACTGCAAGAACATTTTGCCGCAAAAGACTTCGCTATAATCCCGTTATAAAAATAGACAATAACAAGCATACGGCATTTTGCCGTATAGAATAATGAAGTGTGGATTAAGGAATCCCAGAAGAACATACCCCAGTATTCAAAAATATAAAAAAAAGTCTAAATTCAAGGCAGCAAATCCAGTTGATGAGTTGGTGCAACAAGTGCGATCGCGCTGTTGTGAGAAACTTCAAAATCTGTACAGTAAAATTCAATTGTTGAATCGCCAGCAAATCGATGTAGATATACTTTACGTCGATGTCTACGTGCTAGAAAAGTTAACCAGCGAATCATATGCAACTATCCCTAGTTTAATCGAAAGTTTAAACTTACGGGATGACTTTGACCGATTGGGGCTAAGCAAAAGAGGAAAGCGATCGCCTGGTTTAGATGCAGCTACACAATACTCCAGGTTGATGGTGTTAGGGAAACCGGGTTCAGGTAAAAGCACTTTCTTACGACATTTAGCAGTAGCTAATTGCAAAAGGGAGTTTTTAGAGAATTATATCCCAGTTTTTATTGAACTAAGATTTATTGCAAATGTCAGCGAGTTTCACTTGCCAAACTACATTCATCAAGAATTTGGACTAGCAGATAAAAGGCAAACGGAAGAAATTTTGCAGCAAGGCAAGGTTTTGATTTTCTTGGATAGATTGGATGAAATATCCACCCAGCTTCGACGAAAAATACAAGACCAAATTATTTCATTTTCTAGATATTATTATAAAAACCGTTTTGTTATTACTTGTAGAACGCAGACAAGCGAGTATATATTACCGGGATTTGAGTACGTCGAAGTAGCAGATTTTAACCCACGGCAAGTCGAATATTTTGTCCAAAACTGGTTTTTTGCATTGGCTGAAACACAACAACAAGGAATAGAATTGACGGAAAAGTTACAAAGTTGAGATTACCTGAAAATAAGCAAACAGCAGACTTAGCGGTTACTCCTATTTTCTTGAGCTTAACTTGCTACAGAAAAACAAACGGAAGTTTTCAAACGTTACCATACACTCAACTGGATCATACTTGATTGTTTGAATAGTGGTTGCAATGTTAGCCAGGAAGTCAAGCAGGAAATACAGGATACTTTACTATTACCAATCGCCGAAATCGAAAAACGCAAACAATTTGCTTCGCTACAAACAGACGCTCAAGACGGCACTTGCACTCGTTGAGCTAAATCTTGTCCAAGCCGAGTGAAGTGGCTTGGATTCAGCGTGAGTAGTATATCAACCTCAGCTTTGAGAGCAGCTTGAGCAATTAGCGCATCAAAAATTCCGCCACCCGGAAGATTTAGCCTAACCATACAGGCAATCGCTTGTTGGTAATCATCAGCAGTGAGCGGAATTGCTTCAAACAAATGGAGGTTCTCATTGATCAACCGTTGGGCGATCACGGGAGAAATTGGCGGTTTTACAGGTAAGCGAGTCAGAACGGAATAGAGTTCAGCAAGGGTATGGGTTGAGAGGTAGCCATCAATTTCCTTTTCTTGTACCCCTTGCAACCACGGTAGACAAACACCATGTCGAGGATGGCTTACTTCAAACGCTGCTACTAATACAGATGTGTCAAACAGGGCTTTCATAATCTGCGATTAAGCCACTGAGTCGTTCTTCTCGCATTTGATTAACAGAGGTTTCCAGATTGCCAATTGGGGTGGATTGAACGACTAAGGCAGTTCCAACCCGGTATACCTGGGGTTCAGCATTCAGTAAATTTTCAATCGCGGCTTTCAAAAACGCTTCAGGTGTCATGCCCTGTGCTGCGGCTTGAGCTATCAAACGATCTTCAATTTCTGGAGCTAATTCAAGGGTAATTGTCATAGAATCATCCAATCTCCATCGATTTAGAAAAACCGAGTCTTTGCTTAACCTCTTCCCAGTTTGTTTCTATGTTCCTATTGTAGGGGCACAGCAATGCTGTGCCCTCATACTTTACTTTATAAATTAAGCGATCGCAGTTGTTGAAAAAGCATCGTTGTCTGCAGATGCTGGGCAATTATGAACTACCGCTGCTCATGCAAAACCTGTTGCAGTGCTTCTAAAAGTCGATCAACACTTTCCTTACGACTGTTGAAGCCCATGAGTCCAACGCGCCAAACTTGACCTGCGAGTTCGCCAAGACCACCCCCAACTTCGATATTATGTTCATTGAGCAACTGCCGTGCAACTGCTTTACCATCTACTCCTTGTGGAATCCGGACGGTGGTGAGAGTGGGTAATCGGAACTGTTTGTCAACGTGCAAACTCAGTCCAAAGTTCTCTAACCTCTCCCAAAGATACTCTACGTTCTTTTGATGGCGTTGCCAAGAATTTTCTATTCCCTCTTCGGCAATCAAGCGCAGTGCTTCTCGCAGAGCGTAGTATAAGTTAATGGGCGCTGTATGATGATAGGTGCGTTCTTCGCCCCAATACTTGCTCAACAACGTCATATCCAAATACCAGTTCGCTACCTTGGTTTGACGCCGATGCAATTTCTCGATCGCACGAGGACCTAACGTCAATGGCGAAGCACCAGGAGGACAACCCAACCCTTTCTGGCTACAGCTATAAGCTACATCAACTCCCCATTCATCCAAAAGCAAAGGAACTCCACCTAAACTGGTGACAGTATCTATCAACAGCAAACAGCCGAATTCACGACACAACTCACCAACTCCTTCGAGTGGTTGACGTGCTCCTGTGGAGGTTTCTGCATGGACAAGAGCTAAAATAGCTGGACGATGAGTTTGTAGGGCAGTTCGCAACTCATCCAGCGAGAAGACTTGTCCCCAAGGTTTTGTGATGGTTCGGACATCGGCATCATATCGAGAAGCCATCTCAACTAAGCGATTGCCAAAATACCCAGCAACACCAATCAAAACTACATCTGTTGGTTCTATTGTATTGGCGATCGCCGCTTCCATTGCTGCTGATCCTGTGCCGCTGATTGCGATCGTCCACTGATTTTTGGTTTGCCACACGTAGCGTAGCAAAGACTGAATTTCATCCATCAGCTCCAGAAAAGCTGGATCAAGATGCCCAACTGGGGGAGTATTCATTGCTTCCAGAACTGTGGGATGGGCATTTGAGGGTCCTGGTCCCAACAGTAGGCGGGATGGTATCGTCAGGGGTGAAAGTTGTAACCGCTCGTTGTTGTCGATAGAGAGTGTTTGCATAATTATTTTTTCTACAGAACTCCGTACAGTTTATGTTAAGCGTTCGGGTGTTGCCTGCGATGCACTGAGCTTGTCGAAGTGTTCCCTCTTCCCTCTTCCCTAGCGAGACTAGTAACTTCATAAACCAAACCAGATTCCTATAGCAGATTTGATTTGTTGGCTTGACATAACATTCAAATTACGTTAACGATTCTCAAAACTCAGTTTATTTGTTGTTACCCAAATTGCTCTTGTGCGAGTGGTTCATCCAATTGGGTGAATGCGAAATTAAACTGAAAAATATAACCTGAAAGAAGAACAAGTTCGGAAAATTTTGTTTGGCTGGTATCCAAATACAGGAAAAACCGCCAAAGAGCCGATAATGGACTTGCGTGATACATTTATTACTTGATGATAAAAAGGTCAGAGTGTGAATGAAACCGTGAAAGCGCTGCATACACCAAATTCCCAACAAGGAACTTTACCCCTGCTGGAAAAAATTGCTGCCAATTTGCCAGGGATGATTTTTCAATTCCTGAAGCGGCAGGATGGATCTCAGTTTGTGATATATGCCAGTTCTGGGTGTAAAGAACTGTTTGAATTGGAACCAGAAATGCTACAGGCGGACTTTCAAGTACTCAACAAACTGACTCATCCTCAGGATATCAAAGCGTTTGAAGAATCTATTGCTGCTTGTTGTGCTACAGGAGAACCTTGGCATTGGGAAGGTCGCATCATCACTCCTAGTGGTAAACTCAAGTGGATTCAAGGAACTTCTCGCTATGAAAAACAACCATGTGGAGATGTGATTTGGGATGGTTTGCTCATAGATATTACAGATCGCAAGTTGGCGGAGGAAAAATTACGAGAAAGTGAAGCACGCTATAAGGCGATTTTAAATGCTATCCCTGATTTGATGTTTCGCATCAGTCGCGATGGCAAGTATCTTGACTTTAAAGGTGAGGGAGCAAATGTCACTATTCCCAGACATGAAATTGTTGGGAAGACTTTACAGGAATTATTACCTCCAGATGTTGCTTTAAAAAGCCAAGAGGCTATTGCCAAGGCTTTGGATTCAAAAACTTTACAAACCTGTGAATATCAACTGCCAACGCCTTTGGGAATCAGAGATTATGAGGCGCGAGTGGTTGTCAGCGGACAAGATGAAGTTGTGGCAATTGTACGGGATATTACAGAACGCAAACAAACGGAAGTTACTTTGAGAAATTTGGCTCAAAAGTTTGCGACAGTTTTTCATTGTAGTCCTAATCCGATCTCGATCAGCACTCTTGCAGAAGGACGCTACATAGAAGTTAATGATAGTTTTGTCAAACAGTCGGGCTATGAACGAGAGGAAGTTATTGATCGGACTGATTTTGATTTACATATTTGGGTGAATCAAAGCGATCGCACCACTGTGTTACAAGAATTGCAAAAACATGGGGTTGTTCGCAACATGGAATTTGAATTCCGCCGCAAGTCTGGTGAGAGACGTACGGGACTATTTTCAGCCGAAGTCATTCATTTAGATGGCATCCCCTGCTTACTATCAGTGAATCACGACATCAGCGAACGCAAAAAAGCAGAACTTGCCTTACGCGAGTCGGAGGAAAAGTTTTCTAAAGCCTTTTGTTCTAGTCCTAACCCAATTACTATCTTGACTCTTAAAGATGGACGCTACCTTGAAGTTAACGATGCTTTTGTCCAAATCACTGGCTTTTCCAGAGAAGAAGTCATTGGTCGTACCCGCAATGAGTTAAATCTGTGGGTTAGTTGTCATGGTAATACCATAAAAGCGCTAAAAGAGCAAGGATTTATTCGCAATTTAGAAATAGAACTTTACACAAAGTCTGGTGAACTCAGAGTGGCGCTGTTTTCAGCCGAGGTGATTACTTTGGGTGGAGAGCCTTGTATGCTTTGTGTGACCAATGATATAACAGAACGCAAGCAGGCGGAAGAATTACTGCGGCTGTCTTCAAAACGCGATCGCCTCTTAACTCAAACACTATCGCGAATTCGTCAATCGCTGAATCTAGACCAAATTCTGCAAACGACTGTTAACGAAGTTCGGCAATTTTTAGAAGCGGATCGAGTTTTCATTGCGTTGAATGATACGAATCTTTACTCAGGAATCTTTGCTGAATCAGTAGATCCCAAATATCCATCAGTCCTGAATTGGAAAAATGAGGATAAAACTTTTATAGAAGAACTCAAAACAATTTTGAGAAGTAACCGGGTGCGTATAGTAGAGGATACCACAAAAATATCAGGATCCGCGAAATTAAAAGGGCTGTACAAACAATTCCAAATCAGAGCTAACTTAGCTGTACCGATTATGCAAGGTAAGGAATTGTTTGGCGCGTTGATTGCGAACCAATGCAGCAAACCACGCCATTGGAGTGCGATAGAAATTGACTTGCTGCAGCAGATGTCTGAACAAGTGGCGATCGCCATTCAGCAGGCACAACTTTATCAAAAACTAGAGCAATTTAACACAAATTTGGAGCGTCAAGTAGAAGAGCGTACTGCACAGCTACAGCAAAAAATGCTGGAACTCCAAGAATTAAACAGCGTCAAAGATGTTGTTTTGCACACCGTTTCCCATGAACTGCGGACTTCAGTTATGGGTAATTTGATGGTATTGAATAATTTACTTAATAGAGGACAACAAGAAAACACCTCTGTGCGCAAGTCCACGATTTTGAGGGGAGTAAACAAGGCACTCCGGGGAGGACACCCAGAGGTTGAGGGAAATATCCCAAGACTTGGAAACCATGCCTCCGTACTCAAGTTCCCTCGGTTGAGGGGAATGTCTATAGACAAAAATAACTCTTTGTGCTTATCCCCACCTTCTGGGCTAACTGCATTCTCTATCCCAGTATCTGGCTCAATTATTGAACGGATGATTCAAGGAAACGATCGCCAACTGGAAATGATAGAATCACTGCTGGAACTACATTCAAGCGAAGCACAGGGAATTGTCCTCCATCGTGAGGTAGTTTCTTTTCACTCATTGATTGATAAAATGATCAAAGACTTGCAGCCAATGCTGACACAGCAAAAATCAAGTGTGAAAAATTTGGTTGCAGACGATTTACCATCAGTGATTGTCGATCCAGGTCAACTGCAAAAGGTTTTTGTCAACTTATTAACTTATAGTTGGCAACACAATCCACCAGGAGTCAAGTTTACCCTCAAAGCCACAGTTGAGACAGGAAGGATTCGCTTACAGATTCAAGATGACGGCGTGAGTATGAGTAAATTGGAGTGCGATCGCCTCTTCGATTTGTATGTACGCGCACCGCAAGCCCCATGTTCCACAAGAATTGGCTTAAAAATGTATCTTTGTCGGCAAATTATTAAAGCACACGGTGGTGAAATTGGCGTTAGTTGCAACCGGAAACGCGGTTTAACTTTTTACTTCACATTACCTCTAGCAATCTCGTCTTAAGATAATAAGTATCTGATTGAGTTGTTTGGAATTTAAGAGGTGATGAATACAGATCATCCGCAGTCCAAGTTAAATAAGAGGGTGCGATGCCAAAAATGAAGAAGGCAAAAGCCTTCCTTGCTGTGGGAAGATTTGCTCAGAGGTTAAAGGCAACTGTATTTCAAACAGTACAAAAGTCTTGGAAAAAAGCTTCTGTCTTCACCAGTTCTCTACCGAGTTATGCTATCGCATCGGATTACGAAGCTTGGCGCGATCGCTTTTTATGGCAGAGATTACATCTGGCGTTGTGGGTTGCGATCGTCTTAGTCTTGACTTTTGCCTTCCGAGATGTTTACGATGCCTTATTTCACCTCAAGGAGTTGGCAAATATTCCCAAGGAAGCCAAACGCCTTTTTTTTGTCCTGTATGCTGCGATGGTGCTGAGTTTATTAAGCTGTTTGGCTATCCATAAAACTCAATTCGGTCGTCGTTATCCAGGGTTTGTGTTTCTTGGGTTAGGCTGGTCGATAACTATTGTCGAACAAATTTGGGCAACACTCAACAATTTCGCTCTACCAGATATTTTCGCTTGGTTCGTGATGTTCCTTAGCCAAGCCACCCTCATCCCGGTACGCTTTCCCTTACATCTTGTTTCTCAGTTGGGTGTACTGATATATTATTTTGGCGTGAATACAGCACTGGGACTCAAGCAACCGCCACCGGATAGTAATAAGCCAATTTACAGTGTGACGATGAGCTTAGCTCTGTTTTGGTTCTGTTTTATCTGTAATTTTGGCGTTTATCTGTATGATCGTTTGCAACGTTCTGAATTTTCTGCCCACAAAGAACTAGAGACAGCATATCAGAAACTAGGAGCGACAGAAGAAAAATACCGCAGCATTTTTGAAAACGCAGTCGAAGGGATTTTCCAAAGTACACCAGACGGACGTTACATTACGGCAAATCCGGCGCTAGCACGTATTTATGGATATTCTTTTCCAGAAGAAGTCATAGCAAACTTGACTGACATTGAAAATCAACTGTATGTTGCTCCCAATCGTCGTACAGAGTTCATGCGCTTAATTGAAGAGCATGGCAGCGTGTCCGAATTTGAATCTCAAATATATCGCAAAGACGGCAGTATTGTCTGGATTTCCGAAAAAGCATACGCCGTGCGTGATCAAAACGGAAAACTTCTTTACTACGAAGGAGTGATTTCAGATATTACCAAGCGCAAGCAAGTGGAAGAAGCGCTACAGGAACAATTAAATTTTTTACAAGTATTAGTTAATACGATTCCTACCCCTGTGTTCTATCAGAATGCTCAAGGTTTATATGTTGGGTGTAATAAAGCTTTTGAGGAAGACTTCGGTTTGAGTCAAAAGAAGATTCTGGGGAAGACAGTGTATGAAATTGCACCAGAAGAGTTAGCGCAGAAATACTATCAAGCTGATAAAGAACTATTAGAACAAGGGGGAGTTCAAACTTCTGAAGGCTCTGTTATTTATAAGGATAACACAAAACATGATGTCATTTTTTATAAAGCAACTTTTTCCAAGGCAGATGGAACGCTTGGCGGTTTGGTGGGAGTGATTTTGGACATCAGCCAACGCAAACGGACTGAGGAAGCATTACGAGTCTTTTTCCATGCAGTTTCTCATGACTTACGCAACCCAGTATTGGGAACTTTGATGGTGCTGAAAAATTTGCTTTCTCATCCAGAAGAAAAAATATTGCTTCCTCGCTCAATTTTAGAGCGGATGGTGCAAAGTAGCGATCGCCAATTGAACTTAATTAACTCGTTGATGGAAGCCCATGTTAGCGAAGTGCAAGGTATTGTTTTACAACCCCAAACTCTACAATTGCACACAGTGGTCGAAGCTGCGATTGCAGATTTAGAGCCAATGTTGAAAGAAAATCAAGCTTTCCTAACAAATTTAGTTTCAGATGTTTTACCCTCAGTCAATGCCGATTCTACACAACTGTGGCGAGTGTATTCTAACTTAATTGTTAATGCTGTTAAACATAATCCTCCTGGATTAAGTATTACTCTTGATGCGATCGCCCTGGGTGATAAGGTATGTTGCACTGTTGCTGATAATGGTGTTGGTATGAGTCAGCAGCAGAGTCAGCATCTATTTGATCTTTATTTTCGGGGTAATAATGTTCGCAATTCTTTAAGTTTAGGATTGGGGCTGTATCTGTGTCGGCAAATTATTACCGCACACGGTGGGGAAATTGGTGTGAAAAGTGATTTGGGAAAAGGGGCGACTTTCTGGTTTACTTTGCCGTTAGAGGATAGTGTCAAGTCTGCTTAATTATTCAAATCCCCGATTTCGTAAGAATTGTCGGGGATCTTGTTTTTTCACGAATCAAGGTACAGCACAAGGGATCGCATGATCTCCCTCAGGGGTAAACGAAATCTACGATTAGTCAAGAGTCAGAGCGTAAATTTTTCACGATTTGAATAACACTCCATACTAATGACTGATGACTAGAAGTCACCAGAGCATCAATCCGCTGACTGTAAGCACTTCTCTAAGTGTGGCTGCAGTAGACTTTGGTGGAATGATTTTAAAACGAAACGATTGAAAAGTCCAGAGTTTGCTACCCAAATAATGCTAGCAGCGGCTAACCCTGCGGTGACTCCCATCAAAAGCGCTATGCCTCTTCTGCGTTTTGATTTTTTGACTCGTTTTTTTATTAATTTGGGAACCCCTGGAGTCCCGACTCCAACTGGATTCAATGGATTGTTTCTAGGTTGCGCCCCTTCGTGTATAAGGCTGATGAGTGTATCTGGGATTGCACTTGGCGGCGTTGTAACTGTTGGTACTTGAGGAATTTCTTTTTGAGGCAATGGTGTTTGGGAAGGCAAGCGCTCAGAACGATCCAAAATTACATTAAGATCAGCGAAGAGTTCATCCATCAAGCCATCAGCATAGGTTTCTATGGACCAGGGTTCGTTAGGGATGAATTCTTCGGATTGTTCTGGAAGAATGAGATAGGTATTGGCGTTTTGTGACATGGCGTTCTTGACTACTAACTCCTAGCAAGATAATTATTGTTCCCCCTGTGTCCGCGAATAAAACCTGAGATGAAACCCGTCTAATCTCTCGTGTTAAAACAGTTATCAGTTATCAGTTATCAGTTATCAGTTATCAGTTACCAGTTACCAGTTACCAGTTTTCACTGTTCACTGTTCACTGTTCACTGTTCACTGTTTACTGTTCACTGTTCACTGTTCACTGTTAAATATCACGAGTAGATTTCAGGTAGATTTGAGATTCTGATTGAATATGGAGACTGCGAATGATGTCACGGTGTTAATTTCATGTCATCACCGATACTAGTCTCTTCATATTTCACTTATAACTATACTCCCTCTTTTGGAATTGTTTTCAAGCTAACACCGAAAATTCCTTCCCAGATTTGGTTTTATGCAATTCTAGATAAATTAATAAAGCATTCACATCCGCTGGATTCACCCCACCAATACGAGCTGCTTGCCCTATTGTCAATGGTTTAACCTTGGTCAGTTTTTCCCGCGCTTCTTTAGAAAGAGTTTCAATCGCCTGGTAGTTTAAGTCTGCAGGTAACTGGCGGTGTGCTTGACGGGCAATTTGGTCAATCTGATTTTGTTGTCTTTGCAGGTAGCCAGAATACTTGATGTCAATTTCTGCACCTTCTTTTTCCGCACGTTCAAGATTGGGGTTTCCCAGTCCGTATGTGTTGAGATCTACGTAATGAAATCCCGGACGGCGTAACAAGTCAGCTAGGGTAATCGAACCTTTGATTGCTTGTTGTGTGGTTTGGGCGATCGCCTGCCCAATTTCATCATGTTCCTTCACCCGTGTCCCATACAACCGTTCTTTTTCCGCCGCAATCTTTTCTTGCTTGCGAGTAAAAAGTTCCCAACGTCGGTCATCAATTAAGCCGATTTCCCGTCCTAATGGTGTCAACCGCTGGTCGGAATTATCAGAACGAAGTATCAATCTATATTCAGACCTGCTCGTGAGCATACGGTAAGGCTCCCGTAAGTCTTTGGTACACAAGTCATCAACCAGTGTACCGATGTAACTTTGCTCACGGGCAAAAACAATCATTTCTTGACAGCGAGCAAAGCGAGCAGCATTAATTCCAGCAACAAGCCCTTGAGCTGCCGCTTCTTCGTATCCTGTTGTGCCGTTAATCTGTCCAGCGCAGAACAGCCCTTCTACCTTTTTCGTCATCAGCGTGGGATAACACTGAGTCGCAGGTAAATAATCATACTCTACAGCATAAGCTGGGCGGAGCATAACGCACTTTTCCAACCCAGTCAGACTCCGTAACATGTGGAGTTGCAAATTTTCCGGCAACCCTGTAGAAAACCCTTGAATATACAGTTCCGGAATATCTCTTCCTTCAGGTTCAATAAAAATTTGGTGGCTTTCCTTATCAGCAAAGCGGACTATCTTATCTTCTATACTGGGACAATAACGTGGTCCTTTGGCATCCACCCATCCGCCATAAACTGGTGAAAGTTGCAGATTTTCCTGAATCAAGCGATGCGTTTCAGGTGTCGTGCGCGTGATATGACAAGGAAGTTGTTCGCGTTCTACCCAAACTTCTGGGTCAAAGCTAAACCAACGGACATCTTCATCTCCAGGCTGTGGAATCATCTTACTGTAGTCAACAGACCGTTTGTCTACTCGTGCCGGGGTTCCTGTTTTCAGTCGTCCTGTTTCAAACCCCAAACGATTGAGAGTTTCCGTCAAACCGACAGCAGCAAATTCTCCAGCGCGTCCTGCCTCCATCGACTTATTACCAACCCAAATCCGTCCCCCCAAGAACGTCCCCGTCGTCAAGATAACTGCTTTGCACTCAAACGCCACACCAAAATATGTTTGAACACCAACCACTTCATCGTTTGCGCCCAACACCAAATCTGTGACCATTCCTTCGCGGATGATTAAGTTGTCTTGGTTCTCGACAATTCCTTTCATTACCGCTGCATATTCTCTTTTATCTGTTTGAGCACGCAACGCCCAAACAGCAGGTCCTCGCGAAGAATTTAGAATACGCTTTTGCAAATAAGTCCTATCTGCTATTTTGCCAATTTCTCCGCCGAGTGCATCCACCTCATGAGTCAACTGCGATTTCGCTGGACCACCCACTGCTGGGTTACAGGGTTGCCAAGCAATTTTATCCAAGTTGAGTGTCAACAGCAAAGTTCGACAGCCGAGGCGTGCAGCAGCAAGGGCGGCTTCACAACCAGAGTGACCTGCACCGACGACGATGACATCATAAGCGTCTTGGAATTCAATAGTGTGCATGGTCATACTTTAAACAAGCATATAGTCAATTTCAATATTAGCTGATAGAGTGCTTGCATCGCTGAAAACTGAATATGGAAATGTCAGATAAATCACTCTGTTCTATCTACGTTTTTTCTTTTTAGTAGCCGTCATGAACTGCCGAACCAGAACACATGAAAATTTCTCTTTTCTTGTGAGTTCTGAGTTCTGAGTTCTGAGTTCTATTTTCAAGTCAGAGTGATATACAGCTAATATAGCAACCTTAATGAGGATGTACCTACCGAGTGCGAAGATGAAAATAAAAACTTTTTTAAAGAAGGCTTTTTTTTACATGATGATTGCTTTTCTTTCTTGTGCATTAGTCGCAAGTCATGGAATAAGCCGCGACAAGTTAATGGCAGATGTTCCAACCCTGAAAAATTGTGTCAGTACTCCATCTTTAGAGAATAACAGAATCTTAACTCAATCTTGTACAAATATTCCTCAAACACTCATCTCTCCAACTCCCAGTCAGCCATTTACTCCCAACCAAAACTTAACTGAAAAAGATAGATTCTTATCAGCAGTTACAAATAAGTTACTAAAAATTCCCACTCCTCATACATTTGAATATATACTATTACGTGCTTATGGCTCAGTATTTGTCAACCAAGATCCGCAAATTAAACTTCCACCAAAAGTTCTCTTTACTAACGACCAGGAAACCAAACAATTTCAATCGACTTTAACACTAACTCAAGTGAAGAATACGAGCCAGTGTTATTTACAAAAGTCAGCAGCAGACGCTTTCGACCAAGCACGTTCACAAGTACAAATCCCTTTAAAATCAGGTTATGGTGCTAGTGATTGTAGTCGCAGTTTCGCCACTAATTTGAGATTTTGGCAAAAATATGCAGATAATAAGACTTTAGAACAAGTGCGTCAAGGAAAAGAAACAAAAATCCTTGGTCTAGTTGCACCACCTGGAGCATCACAACATCTTTGGGGCTTAGCTATTGATTTGAGAGTCACCACTGAAGCCCAAAAACAGGCTCTCAATCAATATGGCTGGTATCGGACTGTAGAGAATGATATACCCCATTGGACTTATGTAGGTTTACCACCTGAGAAATTGACTGAGTTTGGCTTTCAAAATAAAGTAGTAGAAAATGTTACTTATTGGCTAACACCATTATAATTAGAATTAAGTTTTGTAATTTTATGGAATAATCAGCACAAAAGTGCCACGTTGCCAAAATCGATGCAGAAACAACCTGATAAGATACTAGCTGCTGTGGAACACGAAACAGCACGGCTAAACAGACTTTATCAGTATGAAATACTCGACACGCCTGCTGAAGCGGACTTTGATGATTTGACTAAATTGGCAGCACAGATTTGTCAAACCCCAGTGGCGTTAATTGTTTTTGTAGATGCATACCGACAGTGGTTCAAATCAAAGGTTGGTATGGAAATTACGAATGCCCCACTTGAGGCTGGTTTCTGCCCATATACTGTCCAAAAAGGTGATACGTTAATCATTCCAGACACTTTAGCTGATCCACCATTTGCCAAGAATCCAGTCGTTGTCTCACCGCCTCACGTTCGGTTTTATGCAGGAATACCCCTGATCACAGAAGAAAATTATTCGATAGGTACACTCTGTGTACTCGACTTTGTACCGCGTCAACTTGAACAACAACAAATTGAAGCACTACAAACTCTCAGTCGTCAAGTGGTGGCGCAATTAGAGCAACGGCTTTTGACTCGTCGAATCACTCAAAAAAATCAGCAGCTAGACCAAGCTTTAAAAGAACTCACTCATACACAAACCCAACTGATGCACAACGAAAAAATGGTCAGTTTGGGTCATTTAGTTGCGGGTATTGCCCATGAAATTAACAATACACTCAATTTTATCTATGCTAATTTGCCCTACGCCAATCAATACACAAAAGATTTGCTAAGCCTAATTAAACTTTACCATAAATACTATCCCAATCCAGTGGTGGAAATTGAAGCTGCAACGACGGCGATTGACTTCAACTTCATTGAGGAAGACGTATCCAAACTTATGTCCTCAATGACAATTGGATCTGAGCGCATTCACCAAATTGTCTTACAATTGCGGAACTTCTCACGGGTTGAGGAAACCGAGAAAACAGCGGTGAATATTCACGAGAATCTTGAAAATACACTGTTACTCCTTGGACACCGCCTAAAAGGTACATCAGAGTATCCGAAGATCACAGTTATAAAAGAGTACGGTCACCTGCCTGAAATAGAATGCTATGCTGGACAGTTGAACCAGGTGTTTATGAATATTCTGACTAATGCAATTGATTCCCTTCGCAGCAATCTCAAGTCAACGATAAACGACCAGCCTACCTTTGAGTGGAATCCATGTATTTGGATCAAAACGGAAGTCTTAGATTTTGATTATGTTGTGATCCAAATTGCTGACAATGGACCAGGTATGACGCAGAAGACATGCTCAATGATTTTTGATCCCTTCTTTACCACGAAACCTGTCGGTTATGGTACAGGTTTGGGTTTGTCGATTAGTTATCAAATTATCAACAACTGTGGCGGACAATTGACGTGTGTTTCAGCACCCGGACAAGGTGCTAAGTTTGTCATCAAGCTGCCAATTGGTGCTTGAATAATTACTACAATGAAAAAAGCACCTAACCTCTGGAGTTCTAGCAGTGGGCTTATTTGACGATTTTAATCGGTTTTTGGAAAACCGTTTGGAGGAATTCTTGCGTAATAATCCGCATTTGGAGTTGGAAGCGCTGTTGGAGCAGCTGCGCGAGCAAGAGGAAGACACATTGAAGCTCATTGCAGATTTACAATTGCAGGAGAAGCGATCGCAAGAACAAATTCTCTCCACAGCTCAAGAAATCCAAAGGTGGCATATCCGTGTAGAAAAGGCAAAATCTCTGAATAGACAGGACTTAGCGGCGGCTGCAGCACAACGAGAAGCCGCACTCTTGCGCGAAGGAAACCAGCTTTGGGGACAAATGCAAGGAGTGAAAGAACGCATCACCCAAGCCAAGGAACTATTGCGCAAAATTCAACAACGGCGACAGGAAGTGCAAGCCAAAGCAGCCCAAGCTCAAACAGCCCGTGCTAAGACTAAGGCGCAGCAGCCCTCAGAAACTAGCGGTTGGTGGGGTGCGACTAGCGGCTCTTTTAGTGGACATGACGATTTAGAGGAGAAGTTTCGCCGGTGGGAAACTGAGGAAGAGTTAGAACAAATGAAGCGAAAGATGGGGAAATAACAATTCAAAATTCGCTCATTCAAAATTCAAGACAGCTTGAGTTGGATTTCAATCCCCAACTCAAGGCGTTTTCTAACAAAAATAAACCTAGGAAATAGGACATAAATTTATATTTATTGTGCTTTGGAATTATATAAGCATGGTAAAATACAAACACAAAAGCGCTCAAAGTTTTAAAATCTGAGGGCGCTTTTGTTTAGTGATTATTGATTAACTAAAACTATGAAATAAAGTTTTTCCGAGATTAAGCTCATTCATATGAATAATCTTATAAAAAATCTTCCAATCAAGGAACTGCTTAAACTGCAGGCGCTTGCAAGGCAGCGGATAGCAGAGGAATTAGCCCAGAAGATGCAAGAATAACCGCAAGTAACAAGAGGATTTGGAAAAGGATTTGATAGAAAGCGACGCAAATAAACGATAAAGCTTGTTTAGTTGCTATTGATGTTATGGCTCTTTGGTAGTATCCAGCATTTTTGAAGTTGGGTAAATCACGCGCATTGAATGTGCAGCTAAATATGGGGGTTTTGTAACAAAAATAAACCTGAGAAATACGACTTAAATTTATATTTCTTGTGCTTTTTGATTATAAAAGCATGGTATAATACAAAAAACAAAAGCGCCCGCTGTCTTGCAAACTTGAGCGCTTTTGTTCAGTAAACTTATCAATTTAACTAAAGTCATGATAACAAATTTTGACTCAACTGCGATCGCTTCTAAAGAAAATTTACAAAAAAATCCTACAATTCAGCAACTGCTTGAGATAGAGGCGGATGCAAGTCGGCAGATAGCACAGCAATTGGCGGATAAGAAGCAAGAGTGCGGCAAGAACAAGCGCAAGTGGCAAGAGTATTTGCAAAAAAACGGTTTAACAGAACGCGACGCGAAGAAACGGATAAAGCTTGTTCGGTTGCCATTGGTGTTATGGCAGGTTGGGACAATCATGGCGCTTCAGCTAGTTACACCCATGATGGAACCTGTACGAGATTACTTTACGGCTACTGGTGATGAAGTGACTCAAGAAGCTGTGCAAGCCAAGATGGACGATGTGAAGCAGATGCGCAAAATGGAGCGCGAACTACTGGCGCAAGAGGAAGAAGTCAGTGTCTGGAAAATGGATAAGAATGGGCGACGGTATTGGGAAAGTGGGAAAAGTTATGATCAAGAGGCGGGAGTTGTATTGGAGGAATTAGTCAAAGAAACTGGGAAACTTCCTCAAACGATAATTTCTGAAGCGCTTTTGCTGAGGTTTGATGGTGGCGTGAGTGTCTCGCGCTTGGTGAATGACAACATCCTTAATGGTGATGATATAGCAGAATTCAAAAGTCAGGAGTCAGGCTTAAGAGAGCATCAGCCGACGGGAGTCAGGAGTCAAACAGCTTTCATATCTGGCGCGTGAAGTCTAGGTTGTGTACCTCTTACGTGTTGCAAACTGCTGTAATTTCTGTGCAAACAGGAAGGTATAACGGCACGAACGTTCTTGTTGAGTCATGATGGGTTGACTCAATGGCATCCAGCTTTTTTGGAGTTGGGGAAATCTTTGTCAGAATGTGCAGCTAAATATCGGGGGGTTTTGTAACAAATATAAACCACAGCCAAAACCAACAAAAAGCTATCACTTAAGCCTTAGGGGCACGCTGCTTTGAATGTGACAAACAAGATCCCCAACAACTTTTACGAAGTCGGGGATCTGTGGCTTTCAATTTATGCGCTACGCACAGGCACTTTCACACAAATCAAATAGGATTGCTATAGTACGTTTAACTTTTTGTTTCAGATTTTTGTAATTCTTCAACAGAATCCGAAATTGTAAAGGAAGGTGAATCATCAAGCAAAATTTGTTGGGGTGATGCTTCGCTTGCATGACTTAAGTAGGAGCCAAAAAGCTTATCGTAATTAGAAGCAACAGCTAGAAATGTTCCACCTAATATGTATATAGGAAGCGGTAAGTTGAATTCTTTCACCCAATCAAACAGTTCTGCTAGGGCAAACAGTACCAAAAAGCAGGCTAGCCAAACTCTCATGTTTCTACCCCTGAGATTTTAACAACTTTATTAATTTTGACGCTTCCACTCCGAAGTGAAAACATGGCGTTCCGCTGGTTTTCATCAACAACGTGCTTCAAAATATATCTATTATAAAGATATTAGCCTGAAAACCCAAAAGGGATGTAACTACAAAGCACGGCACAAGATACAAGCACTACTACCGCCTTCCGACGCTCACGGCGCGGAGCTATTCAACCTAACCAGTCCAAAATCCATAAGTTAAGATCCAAAATTGAATGACTGACGCATTTGCACCACTTGTCGGACAACAGCAAGCAGTGGAATTACTGTTACAGGCTGTAGCAAAAAAACGTATTGCTCCAGCATATTTGTTTGTCGGTTCAGATGGTGTAGGACGGAGTTTAGCAGCACGGTGCTTTGTGGAATTGCTCTTCAGTCCACATCAAAACCGGGTGCGTCAAGGTAACCACCCAGATTTGTTGTGGGTGCAGCCAACTTATTTGCATCAAGGACAACGACTCACAGCAACAGAAGCAGCAGAAAAAGGACTTAAGCGCAGAGCACCGGCTACAATTCGCTTAGAACAAATTCGGGAAATTACTGGATTTGTAAGCCGTTCGCCGTTGGAAGCACCAAGACAAGTGGTTGTGCTGGATCAAGCAGAAACTATGGCGGAAGCTGCAGCAAATGCTTTGCTCAAGACTTTGGAAGAACCCGGACAGACAACGCTGATTTTAATCGCGCCTTCAGTTGAGTCTGTATTGTCAACATTGGTGTCGCGCTGTCAGCGAATTCCTTTCTATCGTTTGGATGCAACTGCAATGGCTCAAGTTCTGACACAAACAGGGCATGAGGAAGTTTTGCAGCATCCAGCAGTGTTGAGTGTTGCGGCTGGCAGTCCGGGAGATGCGATCGCATCCTACCAACAACTGCAAGTTATTCCCCCTGAACTACTCAAAACCCTGACCAAAGTCCCTTCATCTTACCGTGAGGCTTTGCAATTAGCTAAACAAATTGATAAAGATTTAGATACAGAAGCTCAATTGTGGTTAGTTGATTATCTGCAACAATTTTACTGGCAACACAAGCGTCAACCAAGCATGATTCAACAGTTAGAACAAGCTCGCAAATCTTTGCTTTGCTATGCTCAGCCGCGCCTTGTTTGGGAATGCACACTTTTATCATTTGTCATTCATTAGACTTCGTGGAAGTTGTAGGGAACGCTTAACGCTTAACGCTTAACGCTTAACAGCTCTATTAGCCATTCGTTGAAATCAGTAACTATCATGTACTTCCGCACACCCTTACACCCCTACACTCCTACACCCTTACACACGCCAGATACCTAGGTCGGGAGACCCTCATCAAGTACTGGCTCCCCTACACTCATCTTCAAGCTAGTAGAGACGTTACATACAACGTCTCTACCTTCAAAGCCAATTAAATCGATGTCGTTAAACGTTGCACTAACTGCGGTGTTTGCAGCACACCCTCAATCCGATCCACTGGCTGACCCTGCTTAAATAGTACCAGCGTTGGTAGAGCATAAATTTCATATTGACTTGCTAATTCTGGATATTTTTCAGTATCAATTTTGACAATTTGTATGCGTCCTTGGAGCTGAGCGTTAACTTGCTCTAAAATTGGAGCCATCATATGACAAGGTCCACACCAATCTGCATAAAAGTCTACCAACACTGGTACATCTGCACCAGACAGCATCTCCTCAAAGCTGTTGAATTCTTTTTTAGTCGCCATGTGACACGTACCACTTTTCTAGTGTTTGACTGTTTGATTTTTCAATAGTAGTTCCCAAGAGCGCTTATCTGTCAAATCCTAGATTGTTTTTATTCTTGATGCACAATCAACCTATGATAATTAGCGCTACGGATCATAGAGAGGAATATTTATGGAACTCTTGCCAGAAAATTTGCAACTTTTGCGTGACAAGGTAGCTATTGTTACCGGTGCTTCACGGGGAATTGGGCGGGCGATCGCATTAGAATTAGCGGAACTAGGAGCCAATATCGTCGTCAATTATGCCAGTTCCAGCAATGCAGCCGAAGAGGTCGTCGATACAATCACAAAAGCCGGAGGAAGTGCTATAGCGCTTCAAGCTGACGTTTCTCAAGTTGATCAGGTAGAAGCGCTGGTTAACACTGTGACAAAAAAGTTCAATCGTGTCGATATCTTGGTTAACAACGCCGGTATCACTCGCGACACACTGCTTTTGCGAATGAAACCAGAAGATTGGCAAGCTGTGATAGACCTAAATCTAACTGGTGTTTTCTTATGTACTCGTGCAGTAAGTAAAATGATGCTCAAACAACGTTCCGGGCGAATCATCAACATTACCTCTGTCGCCGGACAAATGGGTAACCCCGGACAAGCCAACTACAGTGCTGCCAAAGCAGGCGTCATCGGCTTTACTAAAACCATCGCCAAAGAATTTGCCTCTCGCGGTATCACGGTTAACGCTGTTGCTCCCGGTTTTATCGCCACGGACATGACAAGCGATATCAACGCTGAAGAAATTATCAAATATATTCCGCTAGCTCGTTATGGTCAACCAGAAGAAGTCGCTGGGATGGTGCGCTTTCTTGCTGCTGATTCCGCCGCTGCTTATATCACCGGACAAGTTTTTAACGTTGATGGCGGTATGGTGATGGCTTGACACTCGCTTTGCTCAAATTCAAAATCACCGTAAGCGCAAGCGCACGCCAAGGGCGAACGCGCAGCGTGCCCTACGGGCATAGATTGGAGTCTCCGGAGGAGACGCTGCGCGAACGGAGGAAACCTCCGCTCCAACTTCTCTCAAAATGCAAAATTCAAAATTAAATTTCTTTTTTTGAACTTTGAACTTTGAACTTTGAATTTATTATGACGACTCATGAGTCCAAAAAGCTAATAGTAGAATAAAGTACAGAAAAGCTGTATGGAACGGAGGAACGGAAATTGGATGAACTAAGGGTAGCACTAGAGCTAGCAAGCGACGAAGAATTGCAAGATCTAACGGCAATTCTGTTTAGTCGTAAGTTTAATCCTCTAGATTATGTTCACACACCGGAACCTATAGAAGTGCAAAGCAAAGGTCGCAAAGCTTGGCTAGATGCACTAGAGCAACGCTTTCGTTTTTTGGCAGCAGATGGGATCACGGTTCTGCGGGGACGCAGCCGTCAGGTGACTTACCGACAAGCGCTGATTCAAGTGTGTAAATATTTG
Organism: Brasilonema sennae CENA114; assembly: GCF_006968745.1. Taxonomy (NCBI): domain Bacteria; kingdom Bacillati; phylum Cyanobacteriota; class Cyanophyceae; order Nostocales; family Scytonemataceae; genus Brasilonema; species Brasilonema sennae. Next base: position 4,129,266 of record NZ_CP030118.1, read on the forward strand.
AAAATGCCTTATTCTAGTCAACTGACAACAGTTGATTTAGAAGCTGAGGTATTTCTGCACCTGTTGGGGCAGGTGTGGAGAAAATTGCCACAAAAGGACAAGCAAAAATTGACTGTGCGCATACAACGTCAGCTAGCAAAAGCAGAATTAACAGAACCGCTACCACTGACATTGCAGCGAGATCCCTTGGGATTACTTCTCAAAGGCGGTAGCGCCCTTGCTGTCACCTCCGTTCTCCAGCCAGTGTTGCTCAAACAAATTGCTCGTCAATTTGCGATGCACTTTGCGACATATCAAGTTGCCAAAGAAGCCGTGATTCAAGGTTCTGGAGCAGCAGCAAATCAGTTTCAAAATTATGCCACACTGCAGATGGCAAAGCGGGGTATGACTGTTAATGCCGCTCGTTATGGAGTCACTCGCAGTGTGTTTGCCTTTTTAGGACCAGTGATGTGGAGTTGGTTTCTTGCGGACTTGGGGTGGAGAGCGATCGCCACTAACTACGGTCGGATTATACCTACCATCTTTGCCTTAGCTCAAATTCGTTTGACTCGTGCTGAATGTTGGGAACCTGCTTGAAAACAGCTTTTCGTCATCCCAACCCTAGTTTGCAATCTTCTTGGAACTATGCCCAACTGGGAATACTCGTCTTCCCATTGCTTCCGTTTCTCGGCGCTGTGGGTATAGTTTTAGCAATCTTGGGAGGTTGGTTCACTCAATACCGCGCAATTATTCGCCGTCCCCTGCACTGGGGATTTGCGCTTCTGAGTGTCTTCATGCTGATCACCGTTAGTTTTGCCAACGACAAAACAGCGGCTTTCCTGGGTTTATTTAATTTCTTACCGTACTTTTTAGTTTTCGTTAGCTTTAGCACGCTTATTCAGACGCCTGTACAATTGCGGCAGATGTCTTGGATTTTGGTGCTTGGTTCTCTACCAGTGGTGATTCTCGGATTTGGGCAGTTGTTTTTAAACTGGTCTTCTAAAATAAGAATTTTGTGGTTTGTGGTGGAATGGGAGATAGAACCTGGAGGACAACCAGTAGGTCGCATGGCTTCCGTATTCATGTACGCCAACATCAATGCTTGTTATCTGATGATAGTTTTCATCCTAGGGATAGGGTTGTGGTTGGAAAGCTATCGGCGGATGAGGAGACGGGCAGACAAGCCCAAAGACCACCCAGGGAGAAACACAGTGACACAGGGAGGGAAACTTCCTACATTCCCTCACTCCTTGACTCCCTCACTGCTTGACTCTGCTGGCTTCGCCTTCTTCTTCTTGACGGTGGCGATGATTGCCATTTTTGTGGCGTTGATTTTGACTGACTCGCGCAATGCTTGGGCGATCGCCATTTTTGCTTGTTTAGCTTATGCGGTTTACGAAGGGTGGCACATTCTTGTGGCTGGTGTTGCTGGTATCGTCGCCAGCGTGCTTTGTGCTGCTTTTGCTCCTTTGGCTATAGCTCAATTGTTTCGTAAGGTTGTTCCCGCGTTCTTTTGGGCACGTTTAAACGACCAACTATATCCTGATAGACCAATCGCCTTACTTCGCAAAACACAGTGGCAATTTGCGTTGTCTTTAACTCAGCAACGTCCTTGGACAGGTTGGGGTTTACGCAATTTTACTCCTCTGTACGATGCACAGATGCATATTTGGTTAGGACATCCCCACAATTTGTTTTTAATGCTATTTGCGGAAACTGGTTTTCCCACGACTCTTTTATTCTGTGGCTTACTCGTTTGGATATTTATTGGGGGTGTCCAAGTGTTGCAAAAGTTAAAATCTGTAGATCAGGCAGAAGATAAATTGATATGTTTCAGTTATCTTCTGGTATTTGTGGGCTGGGTGTTATTTAACACAGCAGACGTCAGCTTATTCGATTTTCGCCTCAATACGCTCTCGTGGTTATTGTTAGCTGCTATTTCTGGAGTTGTCTATCGCCATAACTATCACCAAAGGCTTGCGGTGAAATAAAAACTTATAGGGATGGCTGGCTGAAAACTCCGGAGGAACAGCCACGTAGTGAAGGCAGCTTTCCGGGGGAAGCTTCCCCCCCAAACGTGCCGCCCATATTCCGTGCTTTAGACCGGAGACGCCAGAACAAGCGTGAGGGAGACCCCTTCGGGTATGCGCAAAGCGCACGCCTTACGGCGTTCGCGCAGCGTGCGCTTTGCGCTTACGCCAGATGCCTGGCTGTCGGGAAACCCTCCCGCAGCACTGGTCTCACCTCATCAAGTACTGGCTCATGAAAGCCGCCGACGCAGGATTTATCCTGGCTTGATACAATCTTTGCTTACTCGACATACTTCCCTTTATACTGGAGTTTAGACTAATCCATGACAAAATGGCTCAGCAGCACTGAGTTGACAAGCTACACAGCTGAAAATATGAAAACCAAAAGGTCAAGCTGACTTTGCTGGTTCTTTCTTTGGCTTAGGAGTAGTTTTTTTAACTGTAGGGTAACGAATTCTACGCAGCCGGGGTTTGCCAGTAGTCCAGCCAGGGGACTTTCCACGGGGTTTGGGTGCAGGTACAGTCGCCAAAATTCAGACAATTCAGGCATGTCCATTCCTACCCATGCAAGCCATAAAGGTTTAGATTGATTAACTGCATCTTCATTCAAACGCTGCACTTGAATCCAATACATTTTTATCTTGGCAGATTGTTGAAAGTGAAGATTACGCCACAAATGCAATCGTAGCAACCCTAAGTTTGGATCTTTGAGTTCTACAAATTGATCAGCCGTCCACCCTTCGGGTTCGCAGTCGCCTGGCTGTCGGGAAACCCTCCCGCAGCGCTGTCTCACCAAGTTTCGCTGTCGTTGAGCTTGAATTTATCCCCGTGGATACGGGGACGACCTACCCCTGTATAAGCTTTTGGCTCACCATAAAGTAGACGATTTGAGCGCAGTGAGCAGAATAAAATTTTCATCAACCCTTCAAAACGTCCAGCCATAGGATGATACATCCTCTCTTACTCAAGAGGCATATTATCACCTTCTGATATTAGTGAGATAGATTTATATTTTTATCCGGAGCGAATTATAGATAACAAGAAATCTAAGTAAACAAAAATAATTATTTTTGTTTATAATAAAACCTAAAAAAAGTTAATTACAACCCAGAATAAACAGAATAATATTGACATTAATGAATAGCTAAGTAGTTAGCAAAAAAGCTAACTTTTACCTAGATAAACGCTTTATTTCCCAAGAATAGAATCACTATGATCACTCCAAATCAACTAATTTACTCTGACAAACTAGAAGCCAAAAATATCTACAATGTAGCGATTCTAGGTGCTGGTCCAGCAGGTCTGGCATCGGTGGCCGGTCTAAAAAATCATAATGAAGTCATAATAATTGAGTATGGTATGCATACACACAAACGCTCTCATACCAATGCCTGCCACCTAGGTGTTGGAGTTGGTGGTGCAGGACTTTTTTCAGATGGAAAATTTAGTTATTACCCTGCTGGAACAGCCGTATATCAGTTGAGCAAAAAAAATGTAATTACAGAGGCTCATCAATGGGTTGAGGGCATAATGGCTAAATATGGCATTGAAAGTAGCACTATTGCAGATATGAAATTTGAAAAGCAAGATTTTACTTCTAAAATTATGGAAAAGAAGTATCCTTCATTCTATGCATCCTTACAGCAAAGAAAGAACTTGATGCTTGACATTGCTGATATTAAAAACAAAGCTCATTTGCTAACTGATACAAAAGTTTTAGAAATAGATAAGTTGGGTTCGGTATACATTATTAAGACACAAGATGTTAGAACAGGTATTGTTGATACTGTGAAAGCAAAGAAAATAATCATAGCAACTGGTAGGTTTGGAACTAAAGAACTAAAAAATATGCTAGAAAATAATATTAAGTTACCTTTCCGCTATCTTAGGACGGAGTTTGGTATTCGTCTTGAATCTTCTAGCGACATAGGTTTTTTATCCCGCAAGGACAACCCTGATGTGAAATTTATATGGAGAAACAAATTTGGTGAGGTTAGAACTTTTTGTACATGCAGGAATGGTGAAATTTGGAGTATCCCTTATCAAAACGATCTATCAGCTCTATCTGGACGTTCTGATGGTCCGAAAAGTGGATTTTCTAACTTTGGTCTCTTAGTCCGCATCAATTCAGATACTGAATTAGGAAAGTCAGTTATGGAGAAAGTTATTAACAATGATGCAATTAAAAATCAAGAAAGCATTGTACAAAGCTTGCATAGTTTTCTTGGTCGCAACATTCAAGATACAATTGATGAGTATAAAGACTTTAAAGATATAGTAGCTGAAAGACCTTGGTTTCCTAAAAACAAGTTTAAGAAAGGAAATATCAGAAAGCTATTAGGGAAAGAATGTAGTGAACTATTAACCATTGCTATTAATCATTTACTAGATATGTCTCCGGACATGGATCGTAAGGATGTGCCGCGCAGTCACATTGGATATAGTGAGTGTAAAAAAAATCAAAGGAGGGCTGCGGTTGTAGCAGACACCTCCCAACGGAAGATGAGAGAAGCACAACCAACTCTGATCAACCGTTATGGATGTTTTTGCACGATGACGCGAATTTCGTCAAGCCGCATATAAATGTTTGTGTAGAGCTAAAGATGCAACATTTGAGTTAATGGATGCAGTATTGCTAACGCGCAATGCTTACAGCTTGGCAGATTTGTCAATGTCTCCGGTATTCCGTCGTCAGTGGTCGAGCATCTACGTTCGCGCAGCGTGTCCCCTTGGGACTCAGCAATACAAGATACCAGACCGCAACGAAACAAGTTGATGCGGCTCCCAAACTTTCTACTCCAAAGCAATGCGACCGTTGGAGTGACCTGATGCCACTAACGACTTGGGAACTGTGGCTTGCTCGTGATATCGTTAATGATCGTCCGCTTCCCTGGCAAAAACCAATCACTAAGCTCACGCCTGGAAGAGTTGCACAAGCTATGGGAGGAGTTTTAGCGTGGATTTCTACTCCTACCCAACCTCCAAAAACACAAGGGTTATCTCCTGGTTGGAAACCGGGACAATTACGTCAACGTAGAATCCGATACCCTATTGTTAAAAAGCGTACTTCTAAAACCCCGAAACAACAACAAGAAACCGCTTAATTTTTAGTTTTTTTGATTTTTACATACGAGATTTCTTTACTCAGCATCGCTGAGTCATTTTGAGCTTTCTAGTCTAAACTCCAGTTTATAGCAGTTGCCAGGTAGATTAGGACATGAACTAATAAGAAAATACGGACACCACCAGACCATCAAGCCTATTAAGCGCGATGCACTGAGCTTGCGTTGCCCTGAGCTTTGTCGTAAGCGCAAGCGCACGCCAAGGCGAACGCGTAGCGAGTCCGTTCGGCTTTGCCGTGCCCGTAAGCGCAAAGTGCACGAATCGAGCGAACGCGCAGCGTGTCCCTTTGGGACTCAGGGCTCAGGACTCAGGGTCGAAGTGTTCCCTGTTAAGCGTTAAGCGTTCCCTGCTATAGCTCATTGCTCACTGTCTAGATTTTTCCGAAGATACACTGTTGTTTCTAAAGTTACAGATTCATAAAATTACTCTTATACGACTGTGACTGTGTATGTGGATCATCCCGCATTTTGTCACATTCGCTGATTGTTGGGAAGATGTAGGAATAGCTTTTTATAGTGTTTTCCTGCATGACGGGCATCTCTTGTAGATGCCCTTACTTTTTTAAGAAGAACTCATACCATTTTGGATTTTAGATTTACCGATTGTCAAAGAGTTACTGGTAATCGCTTAATGCATTCCATCTGTCCCAAACATTTTTTGAATTGGTATCAGACGTGAAATTGGAGTTTAGACTAATTTTGGATCTCAAACCGCCAAAGCCTTATCCACCAGAGGCTTTTCCAATTTATGACTGCTTTAGGATTCCGAAATCTAAAATGCTTGCTATACAAGGGTTGTAGTCTAATAAATAGAATTTAGTCTAAACTCCAGGTGAAAGCGTCAACGTTTCGACTTCGCTCAACGTAAATGATTAATTCTGCTAGCAATCGCCCCAGGGGATTTGATCTGACTTGTGATTTTATGAATGCGTTCTTTAAATTTTTGTGCTTTTTGCTCATCAGGAATTTCTGCCATCAAAGTTTCTATAAGTTGGGTTGGAGTTAACCTTGGGTGTTCGTTTAAAGCATCTTTGATAAGAATGACGCTAGCAAAAGGACCAACAAAACTAATTAGTTCTCGCCGACAACGATCTAAAAACTCTGGATCGCTAATTGCAGGATAATTTCCAAGGGCTTGGTATGAACTGCTAGAAGCTGAGTTAGGTTCAACAGCAAGTTGGAGGCGATTTCTAAACTCTTGTGCCTTTTGTGGATCAAAAATTTCCCTAGCTAGCGCTTCGCTAAATTCCTTTTGGGCTATCTGTGGGCTTTGGTTCAAAGTGTTTGTCATCAAAACACTGGCGATAGGACCAACAAAACTAGTTAATTCTCGCCCGACAAACTCTAAAAATTCTGGGTTGAGAGAGACTGGTGTTTGTGTATGCGATTGAATATTTGTTTGGCTGTTTTGCTTTTCCTGCCCGTGTGTAGTGTTAGTTTGAATTTGCGGTGTTTTTGGTAACGGACTCGAAACCCCACCAAGTGACAATGATGAGTTATTATCATTAAGTTCAATGAAAACTTCTTTTGCTGATTGGTAGCGCTCTATTGGTACTTCTGCCAACATTTTTTCTAGTATGCGAGCTAGAGAGTCACTGATATTGGCATAGGAGCGCCATTGCCAGTTTAGAGAACCATCCATCAACACATGTGGCATTCTTCCAGTCAAAAGGATAACCGCAGAAACAGCAAGTGAGTAAATATCACTTGAGGGGTAGGAACATCCTATACGTAGCTGTTCTGGTGCAGAGTAGCCAATTTTCCCCACTACTGAATTCTGAGCTGAGTATTGATGATTTGGAGATTGGGCTGATAATATCTGAGTCAATTTCTCCTTAACCGCCCCAAAGTCAATCAGCATGGGTTTAGATTCGTTATGGCGAAGCATAACATTTTCCAGTGAAATATCCCGGTGAAGAATCTTGCGATCGTGGATATATTCCAAAACTGGCAACATATCTAGTAGCCATGCTCTGACTTCAGTTTCGGAAAATGGTCTACCTTTGTTTGAAAGACGTTCCGATAAAATTTCTGAGTAATTTTTGCCATCAATATATTCTAGGACAATAAACAGCCGTTCGTTCTCCGTCAACCAAGCCATAAATGTGGGAATTTGGGGATGCTGAATTTGGTATAAAACTTTAGCTTCCCGCTCAAATAACTCCCTAGATTTACGAATAATCTTTGGTTTCGTGGTTGTAGGTACAAACTCTTTGAGAACACAGGCTTCATCAAAACGCTGAGTATCAAATGCTAAGTAAGTTCGTCCAAACCCCCCTTGTCCAAGAATCTTCTTAATCAGATAACGGTTATTGATTAAAGTTCCTGGATTTATTTGTGCAGTCATTTTAAGTTCTTATTTAATTATGAATACGATTTTTGATTTCATAGGGTTAGAAATTCAAAATTATGCATTCATTTTAGAAAAACAGGAAAAAAAGTGACCAAAACTAGGGGTGTAGGGGCAAACGCACCTAAATTAGTCTTGACAAAAACTATTTTATGTCTTATTACGTCCTTCTCTTGAGAGCGTTGGTAAGTAAAAATATTCTTTTATAGCCGTTGCCAGGTAGATTAGGACATGAACTAATGAGAAAATACGGACATCACGAGATTTTCAACCCTGTTAAGCGTTCCCTGCTATATGTCCTAATAGAGTTGGCGACTGCTATACTAAAAAATATTTTATACAATATCCGACTTGATCGGACTTCAAGATCCGACTTTGCCGACTAGCCCATAAGGGTGTCTATTTAGTAACTTTGCATACAACTAGCAAATATCAGACTTATGTAGATAAAAATTTTCGACAAGGTATAATCGACCTTAAAGATCAAAGAATTTCAGGGTGCGACAATAACCTTCTTTAATCACTTTTGAGAATAAAAATCGATGGCTGTTTGTAGTAAGCGCTGACTACTAACCTAGACAAAAGTCTCTAAATACAGGGATAACAGATTTTTATATGACAAGAGTAATCAAAGAGGAATAAATACCTTATCAATACAGATGCATACTCACCCATGTTCTTTGAAACAGCACTGCAACTTATAGAAGCTAACCTTGAAACCAAGACGGGGAAACATCTGACATCCCCAGAAAAAGAAATCCTCAAAGCTGCTTGGAACAACGAACCATATAACACAGTCGCCGATAGCTTATACTTGAGTGTGGGGTATATCAAAGACTTAGCTTATCCCTTGTGGCAGCAGCTTTCAGACTTATTCGAGAAAAAAGTCACCAAGAATAACTTTCGCAATATACTCACTGAGCAAAGTGCCAAATCCATTCTCACTCCAACAGAAATCGCAGCCTGCGATATTGAGCAAAATTTAGATCCCAAAGGCAATATATTAATTCTTGATGATGTGGTAGAGAACTTGCAGGTGCTCACAGAGATATTAACCAAAAAAGGTTACAAAGTTCGCTGCGTTACCAACGCTGTGATGGCATTCAAGACAATCAACCATAACCCGCCTGATGTGATTTTGTTGGATATTAAAATGCCTTCGATGGATGGCTACCAAGTTTGCGCAACACTGAAAGCCGATGTCGAATCCGCACAAATACCCGTTATTTTCTTAAGCGCCCTAGAAGAAACTATCGATAAAATTAAAGCCTTTGAAATAGGGGGATTGGACTATATCACAAAACCCTTTGAGCCTGAAGAAGTCATTGCCCGAATACAAACCCAACTCACTATCCAACAACAAAAGCGCCAACTACGAGAAGAAATTCAGCAACATCAACAAACCGCAGAAATTCTCTACCAATCTCGCGCCCTCCTCGCGAGTGTATTAGACACTTCCCGAGATGGAATTGCAGCTATGCAGGTGGTAAGAGATATGACTACTGGGGAAGTAGAAGACTTTCGCTATCTGGTAGTTAATCCCGCACTAGCCAAATTATTGGGCAAAAAACGAGAAGATCTGATGGGTACATCCATGCAGAAAACACGATTTAATCAACTCATTCCTAGATTATTTGATTTATTAGCCCAGGTCGTAGAAACAGGACAAGCACTAGAGCAAAAGTTTTACTGGTCAAATGATAATATTCAAAAATGGTATGACTTGACTGCTATTAAATTGGGAGATGGCTGTTCAATTAACATCCGTCAAATTTCAGAAATCCACCAGATGAATTCTCCGTTGACGCAAATAGCGAATTTGGTTTGATAACTTCAGTCAATCGAAAAGTTTTTGTTCACGGGTGCGTTAAACGTTTGCGATTTTTTCTTTCAAGTCAAATGGATTTTTACCTATAGCTCCGGGACCTTTTCCACCATGACCAGGATCAATACATACTTTCATTGCTTACCTCCTTGTAATTCAAATTCAAGAAACAATAAATGTAGTGTAGGAAAAAAGTAATCAAAGAGTTGAATATATTATTCATAAAAAAATATTTATCTTGATTTTGCGTTGTCGTTCGACTATTTGTAAGACTTGTAGTAGTCATAGTCATAGCTCCTTTTAGGCAGTAGCAAAAGTCCTCGATCTACTATTTGTATTTACATTACCAATCTCACACCTTTGTATGCTAGTCGGTAAAGTCGGATCTTAAAGTCGGATCTAGTCGGAAAATTTTTCTTAATCGATTTGAACTCTACCCCTCATGACTCGTAAATGTTCCGGGGGAGGGTAGAAGTGCGATCATCTTTCAGACGGGCGCTGCGCAAACTCTTTTTTCCTTTCACGAAATAAATTTATGTCGCTCCTGGTATCTTCTAGATAGCGGGTTTCTCAACGATTATTTTCCCAGCAAAGTTTATGTGAAAATAAGATTTTCCGACCTGATCCGACTTTAAGATCCGACTTTACCGACTAGCATACAAAGGTGTGAGTCTGATAAGTATATATATAACCAGCAAATACAGTTGGTTAATCTATTTAGAGACGGGGTTGGAAGGGATTTTAGAAGGTTTTTATGTAATTCTTTCCGCCTGACTTTTACAGTAGTTTTCACATAAATGGATCATACCCTTTTTAAAGGCGCAATTATGTGCTTCCTCATGACTATGGTCTATTGACCTGAAAATTGCTGTAAGTAAAATCGCCGAAATCAGTAGGAGCAGTTTACCAATATTGTGTGTAATTGCCGACTATATCCAATTGGAAGGCTCCTGAAAATCAACCATTGATGTGATTAGAGGAAAAATGATGAAAACTTTTGCTAAGTTCGCTCTATCTTTGTGTCTAGCTGTAATGGTGTCTTTGTTTTGGATGACTGATTCTCTAGTAGCTAGTGCTACTCCACTATCAGTTGGCACTACACTTGCTGCTGCTTCAACACAATCAGCCGTCAAAGTTGATTTTATTGGACTAAACTCATCACTAAACACAAAAGCAGAAGTTAAGGCGATTCAAGAAGCCCTGAATAAAGTGGCAACAAAAGCTGGTTTTAAAGCAATTCAGGTAGATGGTGTTTTTGGACCAAACACAGAAAAAGCTGTGAAGAAGTTTCAGGAGCATAAGGGTCTATTATCAGATGGGAAAGTAGGCAAAAGAACAGTAACTGCATTAGAAATATCGTGGAAATCGTTGCCAAAGTTGGCTCAGGCATTAGGAATACCGTCTAATGTTGCATAAGTTGGTTCATCAACAACGACAGTGCTGAGTTAAAGAATGATTGTTAGGCTGAGGGTAATATGTGAGCTTTTTAGCTTACATATTACCCTTCAGCATTATTAGAACACTCTCAAACCAAATCTTCAAGCTCACATTGATCTACAGAATCGTGATATTTTTCATATATTAAGCTGCTTGAAAGGTAAACAAGCTTTTTATTGGGACGGATGCACGAAAAAAGTTTTGCAAAAGTTGTGCAAAAAATTACCTAAATCAAATAATAATGTGTAGCTATCGAGATTTTTTGGATTTATATAATTTGATTTAACAGCAACTGTATTGGAAACTATTCAGTTAAATACAAAATCTTATCAAACTGAAACTTATTCATCCAATCCCTAAGAGTCATGATCTCAAAACTATAAAATGCAGGAATTTCGTCAATGAGTCGAGCAACCAATTCCGCATCAGCATCAAGAGCAGCGTCATGCAATTTAACAATCCATTGCTTGGGCATTTCTGCTAGTAAATCAGATAAATTAAACGCTTCTTCCGGCATGTCACCTGGTCGTTTAGAGAGTTCTATATACTCATAAAGATAGCTCACTCCCAGATATTTTTTCATCACATCAAAAAGGATTTGTTCTTGAAATGGTTTTCGCACAAAATCATCACAACCAGCCGACAAAATAACCACCTTTTCTTCTTCTAACGCACTGGCTGAAAGAGCAATCACAACAGTGGCTTGACCTTTTGTCGTGCTTTTAATGCGTTTAGTAGCTTCAAAACCATCTATAACGGGCATTTGCATATCCATCCAAATCAGATGGGGAGACCATGATTCCCAAATTTCAATAGCTTCTTGACCATTAGTAGCTTCTTGTAGCGCAAAACCAACAGGTTGGAAGAGTCTAACTAATAATTGACGATTATATGTATCATCATCCACCACGAGTAAGCGATATTTTGGCTGGTTGGGAGCGAGCGAAATAACACGACGCTTTTGGGGTTGCTTGTCAATTTCGCTCGGCTCAACGTTCCCGACTTGAATATCAAATTGAAATGTTGTACCTGCTTTTAAGAAAGTAGTTGTGTCATCGTTAAATTCCCTAATAGGATTTTCAGGATGGAAAATTTTTCCACCACTAATAACTGTTATTTCACCACCCATTAAACGGATAAATTGACGGCTAATAACTAATCCTAATCCCGTTCCTTGTTGCAGCTTTTGTCCTGATGTAGTTTGTACAAAGGGTTGGAATAGTTGAGCAAATTCGCTTGGTTCAATACCAATACCCGTGTCTTGAACTTCAAAGGTAATTGAGTATTGAGCGTTCAAAAGAGGTGAATTTTTCCCTATTTCTTGTTCCCTGCGATGCACTGAGCTTGTCGAAGTGTTCCCTGTTAAACGTTCCCTATTTCCTGTTTCCACCTTGACTGATACACTTCCAGAATCAGTAAACTTAATCGCATTACCGATGATATTAATCAGCACTTGTCGCAACTTAACTTCATCTGTGCAAATATATTGATCAACATCAGCAGCGCATTCAAATTGTAACTGTAAGCCCTTATCTTTGGCTGACAAAAGAAATATATTTTCTAAATCTATTAGGAAAGTTTTGAGATTGAAATTATTTAAGGATAGCGTCATGCGTCCCGCTTCAATTTTGGATAAGTCAAGCACCTGGTTGATGAGAGTTAGCAAGTGTTCTCCACTGCGATGAATGTTCTTGAGGTTTTCTTGTTGTTTCGGTGAGAGATTTGTGTCTTGGTTCATCAGTTGAGAAAAGCCCAAAATAGCATTCAAAGGAGTTCGTAATTCGTGACTCATGTTAGCGATAAAAATACTTTTAGCAAGGTTCGCAGCTTCTGCTAACTCTTTCGCCTTTGCGAGTTCTGCTTCTGTTTGCAAGCGGGTGACAACTTCCGACTCTAACTGTGCATTAGCTTGCGCCAGTTCGGTTGTACGTTCATGCACTTTTAGTTCTAAGGTTTGGTTGTAGTTTGTCATTAATGCTTCGGCTTGCTTTCGCACAGTTATATCTTGAAAAACAGCGATCGGATACTCCACTGCACCACTACAATCAAAAATTGGCGTGCTGGTCACTTCTAGAAAAATGATACGATCAGTTTGGTGTAGTTCTAAATCGTCTGCTGTGACTTTTTCACCCCCCAGACTACGCATGATAGGTAGTTCTGCAGTTGGGTAGATTTGTCCCGTACCTGCTCGATAAACATGGTATTGTTCTGATAATTGCTCTTTAGTAGCTGTTGGGAAATCTTGAATGTTAAGTAACTGCTGGGAAGTTTGATTGGTGTAGATGAGTTTTCCTGTGAGATCGCGGATAGAGATTCCCACTGGAATGGCATTTAAGAATTGATTGAGACGGTTTTGATTTGACTGGACTTGAGCATAAAGTCTGGCGTTGGTAATGGCGATCGCTGCTTGAGTAGATAGCAGTTGAATGATTTCTAATCGCTGTGGTGTAAATACGTGAGTGGCTAAATTATTTTCTAAGTAAACAGCGCCAATCAGTTGTCCATGATTCAGCACAGGAAAACACAAAATAGATTTAGGCTGGCGTACTGTGATGTAGGAGTCATAGAGATTTTGAATTTTTAGCTTCCTGGTTTCTACTTGCGAATGCGGATTTTGAATTTGATTAAATGCGTCACCCAAAACAATAGTTTCTTTAGTGCGGGCAACATAATAAATAATAGACGTAGGTAAACAAGTTTCAATAGCAATAGACTGCAATACTGTAATCTGCTCATTTTCAGTGTTACCTGATGCTTCTACCCTGAGTTCACCATCTTTTTCTAAAATTAAATAACCAGTTTGTGCCCCAGCATTTTCCAACAAGATTTTCATCAAAGTAGAAAGCAGTTTATTTAACTCAATTTCGCTGGTAATAGCAAAGGATGCTTTCATCAATGTTGCTATATCTAAAGCTGACTCTAAATTATTGCCAGTTGACCGATTTGGTAGACTGGTGCGTGTGTCAATGAAGGTATTTTCTGTTGTTACTTTTTGGAAAAATTTTGGATAGCGTGACTCTAAATCTTCAACTTTAGCTATTGCTCCCCACAGTTCATAACAGTAGTGAGCTTCTTGAAAATAAGTTTGAGCAATTTTCTCTTTACCCCATGCAAGGTAAAACTTAGCAGCTAGTTCATTGGCTAGGGCTTCTTCGTTGAGGTATTCATTTTGTTTGGCAAGAGCAATAGCTTTTTCATAATAGTCTATTGCCTTGAGGTTTTTACCAGAAACTCGATGTCGCTCTGCTTCCACTAGATAGAATTTATGCAGGTGAGTCATGGGAGCAAAATACGCCCATTTTTTGAGCTTTTTCTGGTTCGATCTAACCTTATGGAGGACAAGTTTTTGTTCAGAGGAGGAGATATCAGTATAGATAGCAAGATGGACTAAAGAATTGTAGAAGTGAGACAGAGGAATTGTTCCTAAAGCACTGTCAAGATTTTTTTCGACTAACTGAGCATTTTCTAAAGCTTGCTGATAGTCTTGAAAAAGATAACCGAGAACTAATTTGTAAAAATAGAGGGCATGACAGATATTCTGAGCATTTGCTTCTAAATGTAGGGGTAACATTTTGATTTCGTCATAGCTTTCACCAATTAAACTGCACTTCTTTTCAGTGCGTCCTATCAAGTTCAATACAAGCTGTCGATTGAGTTGGTTATAATAAAAAGCTGTTTTTTGTTTGAGTTGGCTGAGGGTATGACTGTACGTTGCCATCTCTTGCTCGATTGTTGCCAAGTCCTTACCCAATACATAGGAATGGTAGGAGTATACGCAGGCTGAATAAGCGGCATATTCTAAATCTCCAGTCTCCAAACCAATCGAGTAAGCATCCAACAAAGGGGTTAAGGTATTCCTAAGATGCTCTTTCCAATGATTGATAAAGTAATTAACGATAAATAACGTCCTAGCTTTGAGTTCTTTATCATTAAACTTATCGAGCAACCTAAGAGCCAATTGACCGAATTGATAACCAGTTTCAATATCTCCTACAGCTTCACCACAAAGAATTAATCCGTAAGCGGCATAACCATAGGCAGACACAGAAGTATTGCCGTATTTGAGTGATAGATTGACCTGTTTCAACACCAGCAGCCCAAGCAGTTCAGGTGAGGCAAAGTAGGCAGCAGAGGCTACACGCGATAGGATACGCATAGCTGCTAGCTTGTAAGGGTTCGTCATTGCTGGCAGGTTGATTAAATCTTCGACTCGTTTCCCTACCAAAGCTAACTTTGTCCTCACCAGTTCAAGTAAAATATCTAATTTATTTGGCTTTTTTGGAAAGCTAATTCCCAACAGCTTCAAGACTGAAAGTCCCGTCTTGATCCCTTCCAATGGTTTATTGTAGACTGTGCAAGCTTGAATCTTTACTTCATATATCTTCACTTTATCCAAAAGTGTTCTGGCTTGTTGTAGTACAACAAAAGCTAATCTCTCCATTTCCTCAAAGTCGCCACTCAAGATAGCAGCTTCTGCTGCTTCCACATAGACTGTCAGAGTTAGATCATACTGACGAATCCAGCTATCTACCGAAAGACAATTCATGCCAATTCTTAAGTAGTTCCAAGCTGGTTTCCAAGCGGCTGAAGCCTTCGCTTTTTGACCAGCCATGAGATTTAATTGAGCGAGTTTATCCTTTTCTAACTGAACGTCTATTGCTTCAATACCGAAGTTGAGTTGATTGACAATATCAAAAATCTTTTGTTGGAGTACCTCTTGCGGGGTATTTTTGCACAAAAATTGCCCGACTTTCCAGTGAACGGCTTGTTTGTTGTCTGGAGGAATTAGGGAATAGGCAGCTTGCTGAATGCGATCATGAGCAAATTTATAAATAATTTTTAATTCGTTCAATTCTCGGTCTGTTTGAAGAAATTTGTAATCATCTCCGACAGGTAATATCAATCCCGCTTGCATGGCATCCCATAATTCATTAGTCGTTTCTTTTTGAGGTTTTTCATTAATAATTGACAGCGTTTTCACATCAAATTGGTTTCCAATACAAGCGGCTAACCGTAAAACGTTTTGTGTTGACTCTGATAAGCTTTGAATCTTTTCACACATTAATTCCACAACATTATCAGTAATATTTCGAGATATAATTTGTTTTAAATCCCAAGACCAAGCCCGAGAATTACTATCATATTTGAGTAATTTTTCCGTATAAAGTGACTTCAAAAACTCTTTAATAAAGAAGGGATTTCCCTGTGTTTTTTCCCAAACCAACTCGGCTAATCTTTGAGTAGGGAGGCACTCAGCCTTTAACGTATCTGCAATGAATTCATTCACCTGGTTTAAATTTAGGGGTGAAAGAGAAAGATGGTTAATGAGTGCCCCCTGGTTGTTCATTTCAGATAAAGTCAGCATAACAGGATGAGTTGCGCTGACTTCGTTATCTCGATAAGCTCCAATCAAAAATAGATATTTAGTGTTAGTATGAATCATTATCTGTTGAAGCAATTGCAGCGTGGCGCTGTCTGTCCATTGAAGATCATCTAGAAATAGAACGAGGGGATGCTGTTTTTGACTACATACCTGGATCAAGTTTTGAAAAACTAAATTAAACCGATTTTGTGCTTCTATTGGAGGAAATTTGGGTACGAGATGCTGTTTGCCAATAATCAGTTCAATTTCTGGAATGACATCAATAATAATTTGTGCGTTGACTCCTAATACTGCTACAATCTTCTGCTGCCAGTGTTGTAACTGAGCTTCAGTTTCGGTCAGCAATTGTCGCACTAATTCTTGGAATGCAGCAATTAAAGCTTGATAAGGAATATCGCGGTTAAGCTGGTCAAATTTACCCGCAATAAAGTATCCGCGTTTTTGAGTAATGATCTGGTAAATTTCTTGGACTAAAGCTGATTTTCCAATTCCAGCAGATCCAGAAATGAGCATAAGTTCTGTTTGTCCTTGCGTGACTCGCTCAAAGGCAGTAAATAAGGACTCAATTTGTGATTTTCTGCCGTAGAGTTTTTCAGGAATTTGTAAGTTATCATTAATATCTTGGCATCCCAAAGTAAAAGTTTTGATTTCACCTGTTTGATATTGAGTCAGACAAGTTTCTAAATCTCCCTTGATTCCCCAAGCGCTCTGATATCGCTCGTCTGCTGTTTTTGCCATTAACTTCATGACAATTTCTGAGATATTCAAGGGAATGTCTGCATTAACTGCATGAGGAGGTATCGGTTGTTTAGCAATATGGCAATGTATCAACTCAAGTGCATCCACAGATTCAAATGGAACCTGAGTAGTGAGCAATTCATAAAAAGTGACACCAAGAGAATAGAAATCGGTGCGGTAATCGAGCGATCGATTCATCCTGCCTGTTTGTTCTGGAGAAATATAAGCTAATGTTCCTTCTATAACATTAGGACTTTTGAGGCTGGTATTCTCTTTTAAGAAAATGCTAGACAAGCCAAAATCAATTAATTTTAATTGTCCAGTTTGAGGATTTAAGACAATATTGGATGGATTAATATCTTTGTGAATGATATTAATTTGATGAAGTTGTCCTAAGATATTTGTTATTTGGATAGCAATGCAGAGAAACTCTGCTAAAGAAAAGGGACGCTGTTCCAGCAGTATTTTTAAAGATTCGGCTCCAAAATCTTCTAACAATATAAATTGTGTGTTCTGGTATTTTCTTAACTCGTAGGCTTTAATCGTTCCCTCTAAATTGAGATGACTAGTGATTTCGTATTCTTGCTGATATCGATAAAGTTCGGCAGGCGTGGGATAATCCTCTTTAAGAAGTTTTAAAATCAAAGGTTGCTGATTCTTCTTGAAGACAGCTTTGTAAACGAGAGTATTAGCACTTTCGTAGATTTTGCTGACAATTGTAATATCTGGCAATGAAATCATATTTGGGATTATTTATGCTTACATTAACTCTCTCAAAGTGCTCGAAAATCCTCTCAGATTGGCTATGATATTTACACCAAGTATCTTGGTGTTCAAGCTGATGTCAAAATTCGGTAGATTAGCAAGTTATTAGAGAAGCCACTGCTGCGGCAAAACTTAAACCAAAACCCTCTGTTAAAGAATTTGATGGTAGATTTATCTAAGAGATTCTCAGGGTTTTCTTCTGAGTCAGTAGCCCAAAGCACGACAAAAAAATACTACCATTAGATAGCTTCACATTTTGACACCTGAGGTAGTTCTTTCAAGAAACACGCTTAACAAGGAATAGGGAAAAAAGTGTTTATTTGATTCATAACGGGTGGTGCGCCGCCTGGGGGGCGCTTTCAACAAGCCAAGTTTAGGCAGTACAACAAACCGTTACACAACACCTATCCAAAGCTACTCATAACTAGACTTTTCTATGACAGACTACTTGTACTAATTAATTCGCTTTGGACTTCGTTTACTTCTTGCTTCAACCTGGAAGTGTCGGCACTAACCAGTCCACAAGCTAACCTCGCCTAACTGGCGATTTTGGACAAATTGATTGCGGCGTTTAAGTCACGGTCGATGACAAATCCGCAATGATCGCATTCAAACACTCGTTCTTTCAAAGTGAGTGTTTCTTTTTTAGTTCCACAGTTTGAGCAAGTCTTGGAACTGGGAAACCACCTATCAGCCACAACTAACCTTGAACCATACAGTTCGCATTTATAAGTTAGCTGACGACGAAATTCAAAGAAGGACATATCGGCAATAGCTTTAGCTAGTTTATGATTAGCCAACATTCCTGATACATTGAGGTCTTCAATGACTATTGTGCCGTGGTTCTTGGCAAGTAGTGTTGTCAGTTTATGCAGAGTATCTTTGCGGATGTTGGCTATTTTTCGATGTAACCTAGCTATTTCTAATTGCGCTTTCTTCCAGTTATTTGAACCAACGACTTTATGTCGATTAAACCACTGTATTCTAGATAACTTAGCCTCATATTTCTTGTAGGACTTAGCACCTACAACTACCTCACAAGTTGAGAGAGTCGCCAACACTTTGATCCCTAAATCAACGCCTACAACGTCTTTTTGACAAGACTCTTGAACATCGACCTCAAACCGGAAACTAATAAACCATCTGTCGGCTTTACGAGATATCGTTACTGATTTCGGTTTTATTTGTGGTAGTCGCTCATAAGTTTTGAGGACGCCAATCACTGGCACCTGAATTTTGTTATTACCAAGAATCTTCACTGTACCTTCAAGCGTGAAAGAGTCGCGTTGACCTTTCTTTTTGAATTTGGGGACGCCAGCAGTTTTCTTAAAGCAACGTTTCCAAGATTCACGCAGCCCCATTAATGCTTGTTGTGGTGTAGACTTGCTGACTTCGTAATACCATTCGTATTCACTTTTTACTAGTACTACTAACCATTTATGCAAGTCAATAGCAGAAGGAAACTTAATCTTTGAATCTGGATTAGCTTTGTTGTGAGCCAATATTTGCTTAGTCAAACCCAAGCCCCAATTCCAAGCATGACGAGCTACTCCACAATGTTTTGCAAAGGCTGTGCGTTGCGCTTTATTCAGTTTCAATTCAGTCTTGAAACCTAACAACATTTACTTTACCACGCCAGGTGCTTCAACCGGGGGAACCCCGGCAACGCACTGGCTCTCCTTAACTACTTGAGTCATACCATCAATCAATTTTTTGTTTTTCTTACTTCTAGAACCGTAAAGACGGGCACCGAACACAGTTATCAGTTCAATCATGTCTTGGACTAGTTCCTGCTCAAACGTTACCTCCTCATTTGATTTGTTAATAGTGCATCTGCCGTTCCATTGTAGCGACTGGGGTAGGCGAGTAGTTGCACAAGCGCATTGAGTGGATATTCACCCTACACATATGCACCGCGAGTTACCTCACGGTGCATATTTACACTCAAGCGATTTTGCGTAGTCTAAATTAACGATTTGGAGTTATGAATAATAATCTTATGATTCCTCTTGCTCCATCCACTTCCCCGCTTTATCGAAGTAACCTTGTTACCCTAACGTCATATTCAGTGCCTTTTGGATGCTCACTTCTGGCTTGAAACAATGCCATGCCATCAGCTTTTTGTTTTGACTCTGCGTCGATTTCGTATCGTGTCGTCCCGTTTTGACAGGTATTGTTCGTCTGGTCAAAAAATTCCTTAATATCCACCAATACTTCGTAGGTATGAATCATTTTGGCACCTCCGAATGTGCTGTGTGTAAACAATACAGACAGAATCTACTATCTGAATTATGAATCTTTGAAAAGCGCCAGTCGTCAAACAAATACAATTCTTTATCCTTATTAAAAAAGGTTATCAATACTTTTAAATACTAAAAAATTAAGCACTTCTTCAGTCTGAACAAAAGCTTACCGATAAATGTCACAGTTCAAGCTGCGAAATGTGGAAGGTAAAGGTGTGAGGCTACACCAATCTGGTACTAATCTGATTTCGCCTACCGAACCTAGACCAGTTTCGGGAACAACAGCATCATAGATGACAGGAATCCCTTCTTGTCCTGCGGATATACCCACACCATGTTCAAAGTAGTGGGACAGCATTCCCAAATGAACCGCTTTGCCACGAATGATGTTGGCATTGTCGCACCACAAAATGCGGACGAAATAAATACCAGCATCTTGAAGAGATTTTTTAACTTGCTCAAATGTATGGTTTTCAGTCATAGAAAGGGCGTTGAGTTGTCAGCTAGCCCGAAAAAATATTACCATTGCAATTTCAGTAATTCTCAAGGACGTATCCTCAAAACCCTTGAGTCACTCAGCCTTTATCGAAGCTGTTCACAAAAATATAAAATTGTTGAAATATACTCATTATCCTTAGTACATTTGCGGGGATAGATATTAAGTTTTTCTGGCTCCAAGATATGGTAATGAGTAAGGCATAGTGTTTGAAATACCCTTGACATCAGCTTTAGCGACAAAACTGAGAGAACTTTTCACAGCTTAACAATGTCATCGTAAGTTTACAAACATAGTATAAAGAATTGGGTGGATAACAAAAATACAGTCAACAATAACTATAGCCAAAGCTATAGTTTCGCTAACCTATGCAGCCGATTCGCACTTTTAATGTTTCCCCTTCACTACCGCAGCGACTTGAGCCACTGCGGAAGCTGGCATATAACCTGCACTGGGATTGGAACGTTGAGACGAAAGACTTATTCCGACGCTTAGATCCTGACTTATGGGAATCTAGCCGTCATAACCCGGTTTTGATGCTCGGTACCATTAGTCAAGCGCGTCTGTTGGAAGTCGTGGAAGATGAAGGCTTCCTGGCACAGATGGATCGAGCCGCGCGCCAGTTAGAGGATTATTTGCAAGAGCGTACCTGGTATGAAAAACAAAGAGTTGGTCATGCCTCAGATGAGAAAGGACAAGAATACTACGCCTATTTCTCGGCTGAGTTTGGGCTTGTAGATTGTTTGCCAGTCTATTCTGGAGGCTTGGGAGTTCTTGCTGGGGATCACCTCAAATCTGCTAGCGATTTAGGGCTACCTTTGGTTGGTGTGGGTCTACTCTACCAGCAAGGCTATTTTGCTCAATATCTGAACGCTGATGGTTGGCAGCAGGAACGCTACCCAATCAACGACTTTTATAATATGACTTTGCACCTAGAACGCAATCCTGATGGCTCAGAATTGCGGATTTCGGTCGATTATCCAGGACGTACTGTTTATGCTAGAGTTTGGCGTGTACAAGTGGGATCAGTTCCCCTGTATATGCTCGACACTAACATTGAACCCAATAATTCTTACGACCACAACATCACAGACCAGCTTTACGGTGGGGATATCGATATGCGTATCCACCAAGAAATTATGCTGGGGATCGGTGGTGTGCGAATGCTAAAAGCCCTTGGATACAACATCACCGCGTATCATATGAATGAAGGTCACGCGGCATTCTCTGCCCTAGAACGTATCCGCATTCTTCTTCAAGAAGAAGGGCTGAGTTATCCCCAAGCCAAACAGGTGGTGGCTTCCAGTAATATCTTTACAACTCACACACCAGTACCGGCGGGAATTGACTTGTTCCCCCCAGACAAAATGTTGTACTACCTGGGACATTACGCTGATGTCTTTGGCTTAACTAAAGAACAATATTTGGCTTTGGGACGCGAAAATACTAAAGATTCGTCTGCGCCTTTTAGTATGGCAGTCCTGGCACTGAAAATGGCGACATTCTCTAACGGTGTGGCACAACTGCATGGTGTGGTGTCACGCCAAATGTTTAAGAGTTTGTGGCAAAATGTGCCCACAGAGGAAGTGCCGATCAAAGCAATTACGAACGGCGTTCATGCTCGCAGTTGTGTTGCTAAATCTACACAGGAGTTGTACGATCGCTACCTAGGACCAAGCTGGTCATCCGCACCGACTGATAACCCTTTGTGGGAACGCATGGACGCGATCCCCGATGAAGAGTTGTGGCGTAATCACGAGCGCTGCCGCTTAGATATGATTGTCTATGTGCGGGAGCATCTGGTGAAGCATTTGCGAGACCGTGGGGCTTCTGCCTCAGAAATTGCCTCTGCACAAGAAGTTCTTGACCCCAAAGTTCTCACCATTGGCTTTGCCCGTCGCTTTGCAACCTACAAACGTGCTACTCTGTGGATGCGGGATGTTGAGCGAATTAAGCGGATTTTGTTGGCCAACAAAGACCGTAAGGTGCAGTTTGTGATCTCTGGTAAAGCACACCCCAAGGATATTCCTGGTAAGGAACTTATCCGCGAGATCAATCACTTCATCGACGAACAGGGTTTGCAAAAGCAGATTGTGTTTGTCCCCAACTACGATATTTATATATCTCGGTTGATGGTTGCTGGTTGTGATATCTGGTTAAACACTCCGCGCCGTCCACGGGAAGCTTCTGGTACAAGTGGCATGAAGGCAGCTATGAATGGTTTGCCGAATTTAAGCGTACTAGATGGTTGGTGGGATGAAGCTGATTATGTTCGTACTGGTTGGGCGATTGGACATGGAGAAATGTATGATGATCCCAATTACCAAGATGAAATAGAGGCAAATGCTTTTTACGATTTGCTGGAAAATGAAGTTGTCCCTCTGTTTTACGACCGGGATGTTGATGGTTTGCCTCGCCACTGGGTTGACAAAATGAAGGATGCAATCCGGTTAAATTGTCCGTTCTTTAACACGGCACGGATGGTGCGAGAATATGCAGAACGCGCTTATTTCCCCGCAAGCGATCGCTTCCACACTCTGACTGCTGATAAATACGCCCCAGCGAAAGAACTAGCTGATTGGCAACAGAATCTCACTGCACACTGGTTCGACATCAAAATAAAAGATGTTAACGTATCCTCTGGAGCAGATATTGAGGTTAACCAAATTGTTAACGTCAAAGCCAAAGTTGATCTGGCAACTTTGACGAACAATGATGTACAGGTGGAACTCTACCAAGGTGCCATTGATGCTGATGGCGGTATTGTCAACGGTGTTCCTGTGGTCATGGATTACCAAGGAGAGGATAAGGATGGCTTAAGTACTTACACCGTGGATATATTGTATAATACATCTGGTTACCAAGGCTTATCTTTGCGAGTTTTACCAAAACACAAAGACCTCTCTAGTCCTTATGAGCCAAGGTTAATTGTTTGGGCACAGTAAAGAAGTAAAAAGAAAAAGTTAAAAGTAAAAAAAATACTTTTAACTTTTGGAGGGGATGACAATGTAACCTGTGGTGCGATCGCCAAGAACCAGGTTACGTTGCTCCCCCCAAAACCACCAGTATGCAGCGACATAAGCACAAATGAGGCTATCGAGTTTGTCTTCGACTTGTTTGAGGGCTGCGCCTGTGGTGGGAATTTCGGAAAGAAACGAACCATCAAGACACAGAGGAGGTTGGAGAGAGGGTAAGATTTCTGTGATGTAATGGTGGAGTTTGATGAGTTCGAGGCGGCGATCGCTCAAGCGTCCTTTTTTATATTTAAGAATTCGTTCTAAGCCAAATAAATTAACTATGGCTGGATGAGGAAAGACTTCTATTTGATATCTGCCTGGTTTTTGTGGTTCGATAGTTGGTGCGTGGGCAAAACCACGGGCTTCTAATTCTAAGCCAAATTTTACTGTTCTTTCTGCAAAGGGTAGGCCCAGATTTGCTGGATAGCATCCAGCGTGATACTTGCCAAAGTGTTTGTGAGTGAGTTTGTCGGGTAAGCGACTTCCAGTAGCGTTGGGAATGAGGGTGGGTGCATCTACACCGATGATGGCGGGTTCTTCTGGTGTAACGCAAGTATCAATCCAAGTTAATATGTCTGCAATAGATTCTTTGCGGTCTAAATCTTGTATTTGCAGTTTTCCGTCTATGAATTGTAAGTAGCATAAACCGCTGGGTTGGGATTTCCAGCCTAGGTCAATTCCGAGAAATTTCATTGTTGGATTAATTGTTTTCTCTTAAGAGGATGTTTGTAAAGTATTCATTCATACTACCCTAGGCGACTGGAAGTCGCGGCTATACAGACAAAACCCGCCTGCGCGGGTTTACTCCCTTCCCACCAGAAAAATACCTATTTTTGAACCGCAGAGGCGCAGAGGAGCCAGTGCGTTGGGCGGGTTTCCCGACTTGAAGCACCTGGCGTGACACAGAGAGAGGAGTAAATTATTATAGGTAATCTTAGACCGGGAAGGGAGTAATATCATGTCCGGATCAACACTTATAAAAAACCAAGAACCTCGATTTCTGTATAAGTCAGCCTTGCTGACACCTATAAGAAGTATGGAACAGTTCCATTGACTGCTCTTGTTTGGGAATTATTCTGGAAGTTGTTAGAAGGTGCAGCCTTATATGATTCAACAAAGTGCAAAATCTAGCTCCAAATTCTTCGCCTTATTGATTGGGGTTGATTGCTATTTACCGAACATGCTACCACAAGGAGCTTCTTACAACAGTCTTGCTGGTTGTGTGCGCGATATTAATCATGTCGAATCTTTCCTGAGAAACAAACTGCAAGTACCCCCAGCACATATTCTTAAACTTACAGCTTCCAACTCTGACAGTCCCAACATACCGCAAGAGCCATCCGAACAGCTACCTACATATGACAATATCGTAGCTAAATTTAAGCAACTCACTGATTTAGCTGAACCTCAAGACCAAGTCTACATCCACTACTCCGGACATGGTGGACGTTCGACAACAATTTATCCTGATCTCAAAGGAAGCTACGGGGTAGATGAATCACTTGTCCCTACAGACATTGGCAATCCAGAAGCTCGTTATCTTCGTGATCTAGAGTTGGCAACACTCTTACAAAATATGGTAGATAAAGGGTTAGTGGTTACACTAGTTCTGGATAGCTGTCATTCTGGAGGAGCAACACGAGGAGGAGTCAATGATGCTAATATTCGCGGTTTAAATAAGAATATTATAGACACAACGCCACGACCAACAGAAAGCTTAGTTGCATCAACTGAAGAATTGATCCAAAACTGGCAACAATTAACACACGGACAACAAAACACTCGCAACGTAACTGCAGCTAGTGGTTGGTTGCCTGAACCTAAAGGATATGTTTTATTGGCTGCTTGTCGGGATAATGAGTCTGCTTATGAATATGCTTTCAATGGTAAAGAAAACAATGGTGCGTTAACTTATTGGTTATTAGACTCTCTACAGAAGTTGGGGAATGATTGTACCTTTAAGGTACTCCACGATCGCATCCTCGCAAAGATAAACAGTCAGTTTCAACAACAAACACCAATGCTGCAAGGAGAAGGCGATCGCCTGCTCTTCAGCGGTAAATCTACAAAACCACAATCTGCCATTCTTGTCAAGAAAGTTGATGTGGCTTCTAATCAGGTACTCTTGCAAGCAGGCGAAGCACAAGGTTTGCGTAAAGGTGCGGAGTTTGCCATCTATCAATTAGGCATAACCGATTTTTCCCAAACTGATAAACGAGTCGCACTGGCTAAAGTTGTAAAAGTGCGTGCAGAAGAATCTATTGCGGAAGTTACCAAAATCCTGCGTCAAGAACAAGCAGGTAACAACTTGCGTCTTTATATTCCTCCTTCTAAAGCGGGTAATTCAACACAGCAAACTCTCAGTCAAGGAATTATTGAAGATGGTGCTTCTGCTATACTACTGTCTCCTAGTGTCAAACTTGTCCGAAAGGTACGCCTGTTGCCTCCTTTAGAAAATCAGCAACTACCAAAAGAAATAGATTATAAAGAAGCATTGACAGCAGTCAAAGCCGCTAAAGAAAACGTAGAAGGCAATGGTTGGGTAGAGTTCTTATCTAGTGATCAACCGAGTGATGAACCTGTCACCTATCAGGTATCTGTCAACGCTGAAGGGGAATATGAAATTCTGGATGCAGGTGGAGAATTAATTAATTTGCGCCCTCCACTCAAAGTAGACGAACACAATGCTGCAGCTAGTGTCGTTAACCGCTTAGTGCATCTTTCCAAGTATCAAGCGACTTTACAACTAGACAACAACGACCCAATATCATCATTTGCAGGAAAACTAAAAGTTGACATCTGCCTACCAGGAGAAACCAGAGGTGAATTATTACCATTAAATGCTCCAGGTAACGTCCCAACTTTTGACGTAGATGAATCTGCAATACTGCGTATCCGCAATGAATCAACCAAAGTTCTCAACATTACCGTACTGGCTATTCAACCAGATTGGAGTATTTCCCAGCTACACCCAAAAGGGGCTGCTGCCTTTGAACCGTTAGATCCGGGCAGGGAGAAAATGATTCGCATCCAGACAAGCCTTTGTGAAGGTTATAACGAAAGTGCCGATGTTCTCAAAGTTTTTGCCACAGTTGGTGCAACGAATTTCCGGTGTCTTGAACTACCAGCACTAGACAAACCTCGTAGGGGAACACAGGTATTTAGAGCAACTAACCCACTTGAAGAATTATTAGCAGCAGTTGCAAGTGTTCAACCCCCAAATAGAAATATAAGTGCTGCGGCTTATCCCAGTGACAAATGGACAACAGAACAGGTGAAACTGGTGGTGAAGAAGATTGTTAATTGTTAAATAGCTAACAGCTAATTTGTTCTATTGGCTGTTAGCTATTTAATAATAGTAGAACTTAGGCAGAAGAGATCCCCTAACCCCCTTAAAAAGGGGGCTTTTAAGGGGGTTAGGGGGGATGGAAGTTTCGGGTTTTCAGTGCGTAAGTCCTCAATAGGCTAGCTCTAAAACCTTTTCCAGATACCATGAACAACTACACCCATGTCAAAACCATTTTAATTCTGGCAGCAAATCCGACAAGTACCTCAAGGCTACGACTTGATCAAGAAGTACGAGAAATTGATGAAGGATTGCGACGCGCTAACAAACGAGCAGAATTCAAGTTAGAGCAAAAATGGGCGGTACGTCAGCGTGACTTCTACCGCGCCATGTTAGATTATCAGCCGCAAATTGTTCACTTCTGCGGACACGGTGCTGGGCAAGATGGTATTCTTTTGCAAGATGAAACAGGACAGCCTGCATTAATCTCCGGCGAAGCACTGGGGAGCATGTTTAAGCTGTTTGCCACTAAAGGAGTTGAATGTGTCCTTTTAAACGCTTGTTACTCCCAAATGCAAGCAGAAGCAATTCGCCAACACGTCAATTATGTGATTGGCATGAATTCGACAGTAGGGGATAAAGCAGCTGTTGGTTTTGCTGTGGCGTTTTATGATGCGATCGCCGCCGGGGAAGAGGTACAGTTTGCCTATGATCTTGGTTGTTCTCAAATGATTGGTTTTTTGGAACAGCAGACTCCAGTACTGAGCAAAAAACAGTTAATTATCCCCACAGCACCTCAAACAGAAGTCATTCCTCCCAACCCATATCAAGGATTGTCTGCATTTGGGGAAGAAGATGCAGCATTCTTTTTTGGACGTGATACATTTGTAAATAGCTTAGTGCAAGCAACTCGCTCTCAGTCGTTGGTAGCTGTGATTGGTCCTAGTGGGAGTGGCAAATCTTCGGTGGTGTTTGCTGGACTAATTCCACAGTTGCGAGGTGAAGGAAATTGGGTGATTGAATCCTTTCGTCCTGGTAATCAGCCATTTTATCAGCTTGCTTCTGTATTCGTGCGTCAATTAGAACCACCAGAAATTAGTGAAACTGAAAAATTGCGAGCAGCGGCTGGACTAGCAGCAGATATACAGCAGGGTAAAGTGACATTGCAGCAGGTAGTGTCTAGCATTAGAGAACGTAACTCAGATAAACGTTTTCTGTTGTTTGCCGATCAATTTGAAGAACTCTACACCCTTTGCCAGAAGGAAGAACAAGAACGCTTTACTGATACGTTACTCGAAGCTATCCATCAGAAAATTCTCACACTGGTTTTCACTTTACGAGCTGACTTCTACGGCTATGTTCTCTCCTACCGCCCTTTTCGGGATGCATTGCAGGAGTTTACACCCCAGCTGGTAAGTTCCATGAGTCGGCAGGAACTACAAGCAGCGATCGCCCTACCAGCCCAAAAGCTAGAAGTGCAATTTGAAGCACAATTACAAGAGCGAATCTTGGATGATGTGGGACTTGAACCGGGCAATTTACCACTGTTGGAATTTGCTCTTACCCGATTATGGTCAAAGCAGGAAAACCGATTGTTAACTCACCAAGCATATACTGAAATTGGCGGTGTGAAAAAGGCATTAGCTAATCATGCCCAGCAGGTTTATAGTCAACTTAGCCAAACAGAGCAAAAGCAGGCACAGCGAATTTTTGTACAATTAGTGCGTCCGGGGGAAGGAACGGAAGATACTCGACGGCTGGCTACACGCAAAGAAGTTGGGGAAGAGAATTGGGGATTGGTAAGTTATTTAGCAGGATACCAAGCCCGTTTAGTTGTTACGGGACGCGATGACAACTCAGGAGAAGATACAGTAGAAGTTGTCCATGAAGCGCTGATTCGGGAATGGATAACTCTGCGCGAGTGGATGAATGCTAATCGTCAGTTTCGCGTTTGGCAAGAACGGTTAAAAGTAGCAATGCTGGAGTGCAAAAGTAGCAATCATGATTCTGGGGCGTTGTTGCGAGGTGTGCCGTTAACTGTAGCAGATGATTGGTTGCAAAAACGCTCAGATGAAATGACGCAGGAAGAGCGAGACTTTATTCAGGCTAGCGCAAGTCAACGAGTTCGGGAGAAGCAAGAACGCGATCGCACAAGACAACTAACAATTATCACACTCAGTAGCTTTTCTGCGGTAGCTCTAATTATAGCAGGCGTCGCTGGTGTGGGCTGGTGGAGTGCGGCAATCAGTCAAATTAATTCTCTTACTAATACTTCAGATGTCCTGTTGAACTCAGATCGGACAAAAGCCTTAAAAGCAAGTTTAAAAGCTGTTGTGCAAATGCAACATACACCCTTGGTAGATGCTAATACCCGCACACAGGTAGAACTGACATTACTGAATACAGTTGACAATGTTGCCGCACCGAACACCTTAGGAGGGCATACAGACTCGGTTTATGGCACGAGCTTCAGCCCGGATGGCAAAATGCTCGCTTCGGCAAGTGGTGACAACACGGTGAAACTGTGGGATACCGCCACGCTCAAAGAAATGAAAACCCTGAGTGGGCATACAGACTCGGTTTATGGCACGAGCTTCAGCCCGGATGGCAAAATGCTCGCTTCGGCAAGTGGTGACAACACGGTGAAACTGTGGGATACCGCCACGCTCAAAGTAATTAAAACCCTCAGTGGGCATAGAGACTCGGTTAATGGCACGAGCTTCAGCCCGGATGGCAAAATGCTCGCTTCGGCAAGTGGTGACAACACGGTGAAACTGTGGGATACCGCCACGCTCAAAGAAATGAAAACCCTGAGTGGGCATACAGACTCGGTTTATGGCACGAGCTTCAGCCCGGATGGCAAAATGCTCGCTTCGGCAAGTGGTGACAACACGGTGAAACTGTGGGATACCGCCACGCTCAAAGAAATGAAAACCCTGAGTGGGCATACAGACTCGGTTAATGGCACGAGCTTCAGCCCGGATGGCAAAATGCTCGCAACGGCCAGTGGTGACAACACGGTGAAACTGTGGGATACCGCCACGCTCAAAGAAATGAAAACCCTGAGTGGGCATACAGACTCGGTTTATGGCACGAGCTTCAGCCCGGATGGCAAAATGCTCGCTTCGGCAAGTGGTGACAACACGGTAAGACTGTGGAGATGGGATTATGATAATTTACTCAGGGAAGGGTGCGCGTTCATGGGTGAGTATTTCAAAACTAATCCCAAGGATGATGATGCTGGTGAAATTGGCAGTATGTGCCGCGCAGTCAGTCGTTAGCTCGACTTTATCCAAAATTAAGAACTTGTTGGAGTCAGAAATTGCCACTTGGGAGAAACAGCGTAATTCTCAACAAGCCAGTGTGAATTGGCGCTTTCAAACCACGGATGCACGGAGAAAGATGGAGCGGTTATACCCAACTGTTTGACCTATCAAACTTACTTTGGTGGACTACTAGTGCATAAGTTGATTTTGCTTGCAGCTAATTAAAGAAGGAAGGGCAGCAAATAAGTCTGGTTTACATAATCATCACAGAGAAATCTATGAGCAATGGTGATGGAAGAATGCATCATCAAATGAGCAAGACGGTTATTATAAATATGGGAAGCGGTGATTTATATCAGGGATTTCCCAGAGTAACAGCTCAGTTATGGAAAGAAGGTAATCTATTGCCAGAGCAGTTTCTTGGCAGCTTACCTCCAGCACCACATTTGGTTGAACTGTGTAGAAATTGGCAGTCAAATTATCAGAGTCTGTGCGATCGCCAACAGTTACGTTTTCAAGGCGAGGACGATGATGAACTCGAAATTGATGCAGATGGTGTCACCAACGTCTCTGTCCTGAGCTTTAATGATTTATGCCATAACCTACAACTAGGCATCAACCAGTGGCTAAGCTCCGATGACTATCTCAATATTAGTCTCCAACTGCGATCGCATCTACACCCACTAGAAGAAATTCGGGTGATGATGGAAACCAATGATGACTTGCTACGGCGATTACCCTGGCATCGCTACGATTTTTATCGGGATTATCCTCGGGCAGAAATGGCTCTTTGTCAATCCGAGTATAAACAAGCTCAATTATCACAACGACGCAACGGCGACAAAGTTAGAATTTTAGCTGTTTTGGGCAATAGCAAGGGCATCGACTTGGAAGCAGAAACTAGATTTCTCCTCAGCTTACAAGATGCAGAAGTTGTGTTTAGAGTCAATCCCACACGTCAGGAATTAAACACACAACTTTGGGACGTGCGAGGCTGGGATATCCTCTTTTTTGCCGGACACAGTCGAACTGAGGGTAAAACAGGCAGAATTTATATCAATGAGAATAAGACAAATAACAGCTTAACAATTGAACAATTAGAGGAAGCTCTCAAAGCAGCCATTGAAAAAGGTTTGCAATTAGCTATATTTAATTCTTGTGATGGGCTGGGATTGGCGTTGGCTTTGGAGAACTTACATATTCCTAGCGTAATTGTCATGCGCGAGCCGGTGCCAAATCTTGTCGCACAGGAATTTTTTAAATATTTTCTGCAGGGTTTTGCACTTGAGCGGCTGTCATTTTATTTAGCAGTGCAACAAGCACGTAGAAAGCTACAAGGTTTGGAAGATGATTTTCCTGGTGCTTCTTGGTTGCCTGTAATTTGCATTAATCCAGCAGTAGAACCACCGACTTGGCTCAAGTTAGGTGGGATTCCCCCTTGTCCCTACCGAGGTTTATTTGCCTTCCGCGAGGAAGATGCACACCTATTCAAAGGGCGGGAACAGTTTACTCAACAATTGCTCCGTGCAGTGAAAAGAAAGCCGTTAGTAGCTGTGGTAGGTCCAAGTGGAAGTGGTAAATCTAGTGTAGTGTTTGCTGGATTAATTCCCCAGTTGCGGCTTGAAAACAATGTTCGGTGGCAAATTGTCTGGTTTCGTCCGGGTAACAATCCTATTGAAGCATTAGCAGTGGCGATTGCACCTCAAATGCATTCACTAACAACCGAGGCTTCGCATCACAGCGCTGGTTCTGTGGCTTCGCCACAGAACCAGAACAGGACGGGCAACATGCCCATCCCACAAGATAATGACGATAACCAGCGCTTAGTAGAAATGGAACTAGAAATTGCGCTGCGGCAAGACAAAAAAGCGTTATCTAAAGTAATAGAAAAAATTGTACAGCGTGGCGTACGCTTACTACTAATAGCTGACCAGTTTGAAGAACTTTACACCCTTAGCCCAGAGTCAGAACGTCAGTTTTTGTTGGATGCATTGCTAACTGCAAGCGATCGCGCTCCCAAGTTTACTCTAGTTTTAACCTTGCGAGCCGACTTTTTCGGACATGCCCTATCTTATCGCCCATTGAGCGATGCCTTGCAGGGAGCAGTCCAGAACTTAGGACCAATGAGCCGTCAGGAATTGCGTAAAGCAATTGAAGAACCAGCAGCGCAAATGCAAGTGGGTCTGGAAAAAGAGTTGACAAATAAACTCATTTCTGATGTTAAAGAACAATCAGGAAGCTTACCGTTGTTAGAGTTTGCCTTAACTGAGCTATGGTCAAAACAGAAATATGGGTTGCTGACTCATTCGGCTTACGAAGAAATTGGCGGCGTAGAGGAGGCTTTGGCTAATCATGCAGAGTCGGTTTATGCTGAGGTAGATGAAGCTGACCAAATCAGGACACAGCGGTTGTTCATGCAGTTAGTATGTTTAGGAGAAGGGGCAGAGGCTACTCGCAGAATAGCAACTCGTGATCAGGTAAACTTAGAAAACTGGGATTTAGTGACACGCTTAGCGTCAACGCGATTGGTGGTAACAAACCGCAACTCCTCCAATGAAGAAACCGTGGAAATCGTGCATGAGGCGCTGATTAGAAGTTGGGGACGCTTACAGCATTGGATACAAGTAGACGGTGAATTTCGCCGTTGGCAAGAACAACTGCGGGCGACAATGCGGCAATGGGAAACCAGCGGCTTTGATTCTGGGGCGCTGTTGCGGGGTGTGCCGTTAACTGTAGCAGAAGATTGGTTGCAAAAACGCTCAAATGAAATGACGCAGCAAGAGCGAGACTTTATTCAGGCTAGCGCAAGTCAACGGGATCGGGAGAAGCTTGAACGCGATCGCCGCAGGCAACTAACAATTATCACACTAGGTAGCTTCTCTGCGGTAGCTCTAATTTTAGCAGGCGTTGCTGGCATGGGCTGGTGGAATGCCGCAATCAGTCAAATTACTTCTCTTACTATTACTTCAGATGAGCTGCTAAACTCTGATGGGGCAAAAGCTTTAAAAGCAAGTTTAAAAGCTGTTGTGAAAATGCAACATACACCCTTGGTAGATGCTGATACCCGCACGCAAGTAGAACTGACATTACTGAATACAGTTGACAATGTCGCAGCACCTAACAATTTGGGAGGACATACAAACACGGTTAATGGCGTCAACTTCAGCCCAGATGGCAAAATCCTGGCAACTGTAAGTAGTGACAAGACGGTGAAACTGTGGAATCCCGCTACTGGTCAAGTCATTAAAACCCTGAGTGGGCATACAAACATGGTTTCTGGCACGAGCTTCAGCCCGGATGGCAAAATCCTGGCAACTGCTAGTTGTGACAAGACGGTGAAACTGTGGGATACCGCCACGCTCAAAGAAATTAAAACCCTGAGTGGGCATACAAACTCGGTTTATGGCACGAGCTTCAGCCCGGATGGCAAAATCCTGGCAACTGCTAGTGGTGACAAGACGGTGAAACTGTGGGATACCGCCACGCTCAAAGAAATTAAAACCCTGAGTGGGCATACAAACTGGTTTGGGGCACGAGCTTCAGCCCGGATGGCAAAATGCTCGCAACGGCCAGTGGTGACAACACGGTGAAACTGTGGGATCCCGCTACGGTCAAGTCATTAAAACCCTGAGTGGGCATACAAACATGGTTTCTGGCACGAGCTTCAGCCCGGATGGCAAAATGCTGGCAACTGCTAGTTTAGACAAGACGGTGAAACTGTGGGATCCCACTACTGGTCAAGTCATTAAAACCCTGAGTGGGCATACAAACATGGTTTCTGGCACGAGCTTCAGCCCGGATGGCAAAATGCTGGCAACTGCTAGTTTAGACAAGACGGTGAAACTGTGGGATCCCACTACTGGTCAAGTCATTAAAACCCTGAGTGGGCATACAAACATGGTTTCTGGGCACGAGCTTCAGCCCGGATGGCAAAATCCTGGCAACTGCTAGTGGTGATAAGACGGTGAAACTGTGGGATACCGCCACGCTCAAAGAAATTAAAACCCTGAGTGGGCATACAGACGCGGTTGTTGGCACGAGCTTCAGCCCGGATGGCAAAATGTTGGCAACTGCTAGTTATGACAACACGGTGAAACTGTGGGATACCGCCACGCTCAAAGAAATTAAAACCCTGAGTGGGCATACAGACGCGGTTGTTGGCACGAGCTTCAGCCCGGATGGCAAAATCCTGGCAACGGCAAGTTTTGACAAGACGGTGAGACTGTGGAGATTGGATTATGATAATTTACTTAGGGAAGGGTGCGTGTTCATGGGTGAGTATTTCAAAACTAATCCCGATGATGCTGATGCTGAAATTGGCAATATGTGCGATCACCTACCAAATCGGCAGGAAGCTGGCTTTTCGGCATTTTTTAGCATGGGGCAATGAGTGCGATACTCACAATATAAAAACAAAAATATCCTGTGCGTTAGGCGTTAGCCGTAACCCAATAGCAATATTGGGGGAGGACGGCAGTTTTGCGGGAAGAAAATCTACACCGCAAACCGCCTCGAAAATCCACACCCCAATTTGCCTCCCC
The DNA here is from genome assembly GCF_006968745.1 of Brasilonema sennae CENA114. Taxonomy (NCBI): domain Bacteria; kingdom Bacillati; phylum Cyanobacteriota; class Cyanophyceae; order Nostocales; family Scytonemataceae; genus Brasilonema; species Brasilonema sennae. The sequence continues at coordinate 4,163,744 of NZ_CP030118.1, forward strand.
TACGCTTAAAATTTCTTGAGGTACATAGCTTTATTTAAGCTTACCTACTTACTAGTTAAATTTATCCTAATTCCAAACCAGTAATAGCAAAAACATTGTGCAAATTAATATTAGGTTGCTCTCCTTTGTACATTCGTACACATTCATATGTATTCTTCATTTGATAATTTTCCAATAAGAGAATAGCGGCTTTATTGATATTAGGAACGTTTACATAAATAGTACTTCCTTCACTATAAGTAGCTAAAGCTAATAATAACTTTTCTGCTATATCTTCATTTTCCGCAAATAAAGGGGCAATTTTAAAGCTATCTATAGCTTTTCTAATCACTCCATAACCTACCAAATCAGCATCGTTGATAATAGCGTAACCTTGCCCATGAGGTTGATTAATCCATGTTGAAAGAAAATCAGGACGATAACTAGGAAAATATCGTCGATCATAATGACAAAGTTGATCAAAATCAATAGTTTTTAAATCTCTTACATCTGACGAGATTTTTCCGGTAATTATCCCTTGATAACCAAGATGAGAATAAACCGGTTTAAAACCAAATTTTTGATACTTATTAACTTGTTGTAATATGGCATCTAAACCTGCTGGTTGATTAGAAATTAACTTCAATGCTTCTTGCCATGTTTTTAAACCAAATCCCTTTTTTCGTTCTTCGGGTTTAACAATATAAAAACCAATAAAATTAAATTCAGCACTATATCGTAAGACAGAAATACAACTAATAGGTTTACCGTTTAATTCTCCAATTAAAAACCCACCAGGATCGGCAATATAAAAATTATCAACATCATCAATACCCGGATTCCACCCCTCAGAAGCTACCCAACTTAAGGCAATTTTTAGATCATCTTTGGTCATGGGACGAACTCGAAAATTATCTTCTGTAATAGTCATTTTTGCTGTTGAAAATTATATTCTTCTGGTTTTAAAATTATCGTCGCATCTCGAATTATGGAGTGAATTCCATCTGCCACCACTAGCAATACGGTTCAGTTAAGGAATTTATTTGTTGAGCTAGGTAAGGGGAGTAGAGTTGCTGGGGGGAGAAAATAACTGATTTTTCTTCCCCTGCCTAAAGGTACTTATCCGAACTGTATTGGATGGTAGGCAATAGGTAGGGATGTGAGTACAACCTACCTTCATTATAACCAAATAAATCAAGCTTAAATTTCATCCGGTTAATAGCACGAGCTTCAGCCCGCATGGCAAAATGCTGGCTTCTGCTACCTCGCGCTTGCGCCCTTACAAACGATGTGGTTCATTTAGGTGAAAACTGCTTTAATATATCAACAGAGGCTTTATAAGCCTGAACTGGTTGAAAGTCATCTTGTCAATGGACAGCCACTAAAACGGTGTCATATTTAGAATACGTTATGGAAATAAGGTTGTTTCGTACACAAGACACTGAGCAAATAGCACAGCTATTCCACGAAACAGTGCGTGAAGTCAACATCCGCGATTACTCAAACAATCAAGTTAAAGCTTGGGCACCAGATGATATTGACTTTAGAAATTGGTCAGAAGTTTGTTTAAAAATATTTACCTACGTTGCAGATGAAGAGGGAATAATTGTTGGTTTTGGGGAGCTAGAACCCAATGGTCATATTAATTGCTTTTACTGCCATAAAAACTATCAGCGTCGCGGAGTAGGGAGTCAAATCTATCAGGCAATTGAGGCAAAAGCATTGGAATTAGGGTTGGATCGGCTGTTTACTGAAGCGAGTATTACTGCAAAGCCATTTTTCCAGCATATGGGATTCTCAGTTGTCAAAGAACAACAAGTGACTCGTCGGGGGGAAACTTTCACTAATTATGTAATGGAGAAGTTTTTAACAAGTTCAGACATTGCGTAATAGTAGCACAATAGATTGGCTCATTTATGATTTTCAAGTCAATCTTAATTGTGCCACCTTTAAGGTGCGTTTCCTCTGGAAGCCTCGCTTTGCAAGTCTTGCGCGTCTACGTTATTTCATTTCTATTTTGTGCGATCTATCCAAACAGATTAATGAATTTCAGCAACGTCCTATGTTTTAGAACGCACCATCAAACAATCATATTCAGTAACATAACCTTCAGGATTACGAAAGGCAGCAAATAAATCAGCAACCTCAAAACCCAGGGATTCATAATACCTTAAGGCATCCAAATATGAAGGTATGTTAATGTAATTAGCCCGTACAGATATTTCAGATTGCAAACACAGAATTTTATCTATGCACTTACTTGCACCCTTAACAACTTCAATGTCATATCCTTGAGTATCCATTTTTAGAAAGATACGCGGCTCAGGCACTAAAGTGAGAATATCATCCAAAAGAGAGTCTAGAGCCTTGATCTTGACTTCACAGGAATTAACAGTTTTTGGCATACTAGCATTAGGCACTAGAAATGAACTCAGTTCTGAATAGGTGTTCAAATTAAAGGTAGCCAAAGCATCCTCACTTCCAAGTCCCAAATCATATCCTCTCCAAAGGGTATCGTCTTTAAAGTTCTTTTGAAGAATGGGAAATATTTCTGGATGTGGCTCAAAACTAAGAATCTGTCCTTTATAGCCTAGTTTTCTGATGTTTTCTGCAAAGTAACCGATATTAGCTCCCACATCAAGAACACAATTAATTCTTAATTTCTTCAAAAGAGCCGCTAAGTAAATTTGGTAAGAAAATCGACCTATTTTTTCTTCTACAGATTTGGGTATTTTATAGCCTGCCGAAATCAAAGAATAAGCTATGTCTCTCAACATTGTGCGACTTCCTTTAGCAACCTGGTAAATTTGTCAACAGTCAACAATAGACAGTGATCAAACCTCTGCTAAATGCAAAAATAATAGATATTGACCTTTCCTTTGATGCGTGCAACGCAAATCAAAAGGTAATAGAAACAGAGGTTTTGAGGGATTGCTTCAATATACACAGAGTTATATTATCTTGTGCAATTGTTAGCGTCGAAATTCTAGCAATTACAAATACAGAAATGTTGAAGATAAATACAAAACTTTACAAGAATGGCTCCCTTATAACGATTTGCATTTGAGTGCAATACATCTAAAGAGTTAAAAACCGCACCCTCGACGCAGATAAACGCAGATATGTATTTCATTTTGTCATAAATTTATCAATCAATCCAGTTCACCTCACATCAAATTTTGATTCTTCGTTTTCACTCGTTGATATAATTCCTCCATTGCTTCAATAAAAGAATTATCCTTTTGCCAAAAAGCGGGGAAATCACCCTGTTTCTTAATCAAAATTGCAGAGACAGCGCTGGGAGTTGCAACTTCTATTGTTTGAGGTAATCGCTTTGTTCCTAACCAAAATTCTCTCGCACTTGGTTTTTGGTCAATCTGCTGTTTAGAAAGCTTTGTATACAAAGAAGTCGAGGCTTCTATCTTAACTTCTTTAGTATTGAGTTCCTCAGAAAGTGCTTTACCTAAAGGTGACTCAGCTAGTTTTGCTTGAAGTTCTGCTTTTGATAATCCCCGCAGTTCAAATAGCAAAAATGGATTCTGATCTAATTGGGAAGCAACGAGATAGTATACTCCAGCAATATGCTTGCAGGGATTAGCATAATCTGGACAAGAACATGAAGTTTTGAAGTCCTTTCTACTGTGAGGTAATAGATATACTCCTAATTCTGAAAAAGAGTCTTCTATATTTTCTGGAACTTCGTTAAGCAGCAGTCGAGAAACGACACTTGCTTTAGATGAAAGTTGCTGGAGAATTTCATTCCAACGTGTTTTGGCAATGGGAGTAATTTCAATCGAAATATTGTATGTTGGTTCTTTGTAAACACCAAAGTATGGATTAACTGACCCTTTGACTATAGCCGTGATATAATTTTGCTCTATTTCAAAGCTCAACACTTTACCGCCACGGGCATAGGAACGTCCGCGTTGTAGTCTGGCGTCATCGGTAAAAGCTTCTAATGCGTTGATGAAGCGATCGCCCCACCAAGTTCGGCTAAATTTATTCATAAATCACTCCAAGATTGCGCTTCTATTGAGTGCAATGAGTTCTTGAAATGCATCATTGTCCAATTCTGTCAACCACGATTCATCACTACCAACAACAGCAGCAGAAAGTTTTTTCTTATCTTCAATCATTTGGTCAATTCTCTCTTCTAAAGTACCAATGGCAACAAATTTATGGACAAAAACATTCTTCTTTTGACCAATACGAAAAGCGCGGTCAGTTGCTTGGTTCTCAACCGCTGGGTTCCACCAACGATCAAAATGAAAAACATGGTTAGCTTTCGTAAGAGTAATACCAACGCCACCAGCTTTGAGAGATAATATAAAAATAGATGATTCTGTTTCTGGCTCTTGAAATTCTGCAATCATGTTCTCTCGTCTTTGGCGGCTAGTACCTCCGTGTAAATAGTATGTATTGCAGTGCAAAGTCTGTTTGAGATATTTTTCTACATTTTCGCAAATTTCAGTAAATTGACTAAAAATGAGGAGGCTTTCTCCTTCTGATAAAGCTTCTTCCACCATCTCGGCTAAACGACTCAATTTATGAGAACGTTCCGGTAGAAACTCACTTCCATCTTGTAAAAATTGTGCTGGATGGTTGCAAATCTGCTTTAATTTCATCAATGTAGAGAGAATTAATCCTTTGCGTTGAATCCCATCTGCTGTTTTCAGTTTTTCCTCTACATCTTTCACAACCACTTCGTAGAGTGAGGCTTGTTCCTTTGTCAAATTCGTGTAGAGTTTTTGTTCTACTTTATCTGGTAGATCATTGATGATAGATTGGTCAGTTTTGACACGCCGTAGAATCAATGGTTCAACTAACTTCTTCAGGGTAGTTGATTTTATTTTGTCATTCTCCTTTTGAATGGGAATCTCAAAAGACTTACGAAACTGTGCCTCTTTCCCCAAGTAACCAGGATTCAGAAAGTTAAAAATTGACCACAAATCTAGCAAGCGATTTTCAACAGGAGTTCCTGTTAATGCCAGTCGGTGTTTTGCTGATAATTTTAAAACTGCTTTAGTTTGTGCAGCTTTGGGGTTTTTAATATTTTGCGCTTCATCCACTACTACCCGCTGCCACTTCATGCTACTTAGTAGCTTTTCATCTTTGCGAGCCAGAGTAAAGGAGGTAATCACCACATCATGCTGTAAACTCGCTGCTTTAAAATCTGCTTCCTGCTGAATACGGTTACTACCGTGATGCACCATTGTTTTAAGATGAGGTGCAAACTTAGCAATTTCTTTCTGCCAGTTTCCCACAACTGAAGTCGGGGCAATTAATAGTGTAGGCAGTAGCGGGGATGAGAAGCCAGCGTCGTGTTGAGGCGATTGGCGTGAGGATGAGGAAGGAATTTCTCCCCCCACTTCCCCTACTCCCCCTACTCCCCCTACTCCCTCTACTTCCCCATCTCTCTCCTGCACGAGTCTAGCAATAACCTGCACCGACTTGCCCAAGCCCATATCGTCTGCCAGACAGCCATTCAATCCTAATCTTTCCAAGTATTGCAACCATGAGACGCCACGCTTTTGGTACTCGCGGAGATTTCCTTGCAATTGTGACAGTTCAGAAATGGGTTCCAACCGACTTTTGTCTTGCAACTTTGCCATTGTCTCAGACAAAAATTGGTCATATTCAAATTCCCACTCTTCACCCACTTCAGCATTACGTTGCAGGAACTCTAGCATCGTCATTTCTGATTTTTCATCAGCGTGTGACTGCCAAAATTCTAGGAACTGCTGCATTTTATCTCGGTCTAGTTCCATCCACTGACCGCGAAAATGTACCAGTGGAGCCTTAGAATTAATAAGTTGTTGCCATTCTTGCGGAGTAACGGCTTTGTCACCAATTGCCAATTCGTATTGATACTCCACCAACGAGTCAAGGCTGAAATAGCTTTTTGTCTGGCTTTTCGTTGCGGATAGTTTACTACCAGACGCCTTGAGGCGAATTTTTGCCCGACGGCGACCTGCAGGAGTATACCAAGCCGGTACAATGATTTTGAAACCAGCATCTTCCAGCACCCAAGCACTTTCTTTGAGGAAGTCAAAAGCCTGTTCTAGGGTGAGTTGCAATCCTGTGGGATATTGTGTTTCCAATCCCTCCCATAGCTGAGGATACATCCGCGCTGCGTAGCCGAGATTCAGTAGCAAATCTGTTTCAAAACCCTTACCAAATTGCTTGTGTACCCCTATTTTGGTTTTTTGACTCATTGTCCAGTAGTCAGCCAGCGCTAGTTTCAAAGAGGGATCTTGCTTGCTAGCTACAAGGAATTGAATCTGCCAGTTGTCTATTGCGTCTGAAGCAGGAGAATGCAACTGAAAGCAGAGATGAAACGCAGAGTCGCTTTGGGTACGGGTAATTTTAGTTTTCCATGTCAACCATTGCTGATATTGTTCTAAAGCAGCATCTGTTGTCTGTGGGTTGTGACTGTTTGGACGTAAGCAATCGTGGACGAGAGAATCAGCAATTTGTTTATCAAAAGCAGCTGTTGAGGGTGTATGGGTGACTATATCGTTAACAAGAGACTCACTGAAGTGACGTAAAAGATTTTCTTTATCAAAGAATTCTATTGGATCACTTGCTGTTACCGAACCGGCCACACAAATCAGTGGCATATATTCAACGTATTTTTTCAGGTTTGATTCGTATTGTTCAGAAATAATTTCCCAATTTGTGTAGATTTCAAATGGTTGCGTTTGCGGAGTTTTTGTCTTGCCTTTTTTACTAGTCTTAGTAACGGTCGTTTCTAACTCACGGTATTTCAGTGCTGGAATATACTGGTCTTTAAGAATAAACTGCTTAAATGCTTGAGTATAGTGATACCAAAATAGGAGATCTGAACCAAGTTGAATCTCGCCTGAACTGTATAATGCTAAAAAGTGGATTTCGTTGAGGAGTTTGATAACATTGATAGCTTTTGAGACTCGATAAGAACCAGTTTTAACTGACACTACAGCCTCATAACAGTCTACCTGCCAGTATTGAAACCCTTCGTATTCTTCAGGAAGGTCTATTTCTAGATACTTGATTAATTCTGGTGAGGGAATGGGCTGATTATTCGTTGTTGGTAGAGCAAAATATTTAGCAGATATACGTTCGTTTAAGGTAGCTGCTGGTTCTTTGATTCCTAATTCTTGAGCTAAAAAGGTCACCAATTCATCCTGTGCTAGATGTCCAGGGTGAATTTGTTGATTTTTCTGACCACGTTTTTTGACTTCAGGGGTTTCTACCCACAGATAAAAAGACCCAGGTTGTATAAAATCAGCCGCTGCGTTGGGTATCCACGTACCATGAATAACTTTCATGAGTGCACGCTTTTGGTTATTCTAGAATTTTTAGAGGGTCTAGATTACTTTACCAAAAGTAGGTATGAAGTCTTACAGAATTATCCAAAAAATTCAGATTTTGTTTGCAAAGCCCCTATACCTAGACATCACGGGCTTTTAAAAAATTATAGATTGCAAGAGTAATAGCTAAAACTAACGCGATATGAATCAGATTTCCAGCAATGTGAAGTACTAGACCCAATACCCAAAAAGCAAACAGTAGAACGACAAGACCCCAAAGTATGCCTAACATAATTTTCGATTCCGATTTGTAGAGGATTTCTACCAGAGTAATTCCAATTGACTGACAAAAAATAATTTCTATACAAATTTTTAAACACACTCATCGATTCGGGTATGCTTGCTTTCGCCTGACAGCTTGAGCCGCTCTAGACGTGCGCTTTGCGCATACGCCAGTCGCCAGGGCGTGGAAAAACGCCTTATGCGCACTGAAAGGCTTGATTTGGACGTATTCCTAATTTGGTGTTTGCGTCAAGAGATTTTTGTTATACCCATATTGATGTAATCTAGATTCAGTGGATAGACGCTTCTCCTGTCGGAGACGCTACGCGAACGTCTTGTCGCAAACATCGCTCTACCTCTGACTCGGTAATTCCACAACAGATTTCTCTCTCGTAGATGATACGTCAGATAGTGCTTGCATCTGACTCAGTTCAACTTGCAATTTTTGACACAAGGAGATTTGTCATGACTAGCGATTTACAATTCCGACCCACCGATCCACAATTCCTGCTCAATCCTTATCCCTGGTTAGCTAAAATGCGTCAGGAAGCGCCGGTTTTCTATGACAAAGAGCAGCAAGCTTGGATGGTGTTTCGCTATGACGATGTGGAACGAGTATCAAGCCAATGGAAAACCTTTTCATCTAAATCCCCGAAACCCCTTGGTCGAGAAGATTTTACTCAGGATTTAATCCACACCGATCCGCCTAAACATCAGTCACTACGCACTCTCGTACAAAAGGTGTTTACTCCCAATCGAGTCGAAGCACTAGCACCTCGGATTACCGAACTGACTCACGAGTTGCTGGATCAAATGAAGCAACACAAACAGGTCGATTTAATCCAAGCTTTCTCCTCACCTCTGCCGATCATCGTGATTGGAGAAATTCTCGGTGTACCCCTTGAAGACCGAGAAAACTTCAAGCACTGGTCTGACGGGGTATTAGGTAGCGATCCAACAGCAATAAAAAATATGGCTGACTATTTCCGCCAATTACTCAAGGAGCGGCGATCCCATCCAGGCCAAGATTTGATCAGCGATTTAATTGCGGCTTATGAAGAGGGAGAAAAGTTAACTGGACAGGAAGTGGTTGATTTTTGCATCCTACTGTTGACCGCCGGGAATGAGACTACAACTAACTTGATTACCAATACGATTTGGTGTCTGCATGAGCATCCCGATGAAAACCAACGCCTACTCCACGACTTGTCTCTATTACCGAGTGCAATTGAGGAAGTACTGCGTTATTATTCCCCGATTACTTTTTTAAATCGATTCACCCAAGTAGAAACCCAAATTGGAGATCAAACAATTCCTCCTGGGCAACTTGTGCACCCATGGCTAACATCTGCCAATCGAGATGAACTTCACTTTGAGAATGCTGATCGCTTCATCATTGATCGAGAACCGAATAAACATTTTGCCTTTGGGAATGGCATTCATTTCTGTTTGGGCGCACCTTTAACTCGACTAGAAGCCAAGATTGGGCTTAAAGCTTTACTCTCAGAATTTCCTAACCTCCGCGTTGACTCAAAAGAGCCTCTTAAACCAATTCCCAACATCAGAGTACATGGACTAGAAAGCTTGAGTGTTTTGTTATAGAAAACAAATCAGCCCTGCTCTGAAAGTGGAGCGATCCTTTCCTTTGACCGACCCCCGGTTTGCAATACTGCTCGGTTAATGAGGCTTTGCCAAACCCAACAAAACCAACATTTTGTGGCGTCGGGTCGCACCGTTTGTTGGTGACACCTCCCTTCGGGGGACACCCCATAAATTGAAGATATAGATCCCCGACTTTTTGGAGAAGTCGGGAGTCTTGTTTTCATGTAAGCGCAAGCGCACGCCAGAGGCTAACGCGCAGGGTGCCCGCAGCGGCTCAGGATTTAGGACTGCGATATCATATACAAGTGTGTAAGTCCCAAAATATTGAAATACTTACTTAATAGTGTCAATTACTACTTATTAGTCAATAAATGCCGCAACCATAACCAAGCTCGATTCTTGATCTCAACGGGAGCCGGATTGGTTAACCGGGTTGGGGTTATTGATTGAACGGTGTTATTGAGTGAAAGTACGCCAACTGTTAACTCTCCATCGGTGTTATACCAGTCGCCGCCGCCATTACGACCAAGCAAGGTTGCTCCTACTCCTGTCACTTGATACAGGTTAGTAAAAAGATGTGCTTTCTCAAGGCTTTGGATAAAGTTGTCTCGCTCTGCATCAATATTCGAGTCAATATGATGGGTAATTTGTCCTGTAAAGCGGCTGAGTTCAACACTGATATCAAATGTTGCACTACCAAGCCACAGAGGTCTGCCATCAGCGCTCAAATTGTTAGTCTGCCACAAGCGAACGTGATGACGTTCCTTGGCGCTGTTACCTACCGGTAGCTCAAATGCAAGATCCTGCTTGCGTCCCAAAAAGTATAAATTGCTAACAGGAGCATTAGGATAGGGACGCTTCAGTAAGACACTTTTGGCAATGCCAACGCTGGACTTAAAGGTAATTGGATCTGCCGGATACCAGCCTGCTGCCAGGATTGCCTGAACCACTTCAACTTTTGTACCAACCAATCCAACATTGAGCGGGTCGCCAGGTATACCTTCGGCTGTTTGCGTGGTTTTAGGAGAATGCTCTAGTTTTGAGTTGTGTTCGTAATGACGCCATAGTGCAGGTAAGACAACATAAGCTAGCAGCAAATATAACCCAGGAATAACGATAAGCCAAATCCATAACCTGCGGTGATGTGACTGTACTGATGTTTGTACCTTACTGGGCATTGGCTTGTTTTAGTTTTTCTAGATCAAAGATGTTTATCATTACTATGATGATAAATGCAGTAGGGTCCGTTCGCCCCGAACTTAACCCTTCGGCTGCGCTCAGGGTTAAAGCCTGTGAACAAGTAGCAGCCGACTGCCTTGGTTAAAGCAGGAATTGTTGACCGATGTCAAATGATGTCTAGTAAATAAGGAACAGAAAACAAAAAGTGAAACCGCTACGGATCATAGTTGTAGGTGGTGGCGCGGCTGGTTTTTTTGGTGCAATAGCAGCAGCCGAAGCACATCCCAACGCGCAAGTGACAATACTCGAAGCCAGTCGCGAAGTCCTGGCAAAAGTCCGCATTTCTGGTGGCGGACGCTGCAACGTCACTCAAGCTTGTTTTGATCCGTCAGGACTGGTACAAAATTATCCCAGAGGCGGGAAAGCTTTGCTAGGTGCATTCACGCGCTTTCAAGCTAAGGATACAGTCGCTTGGTTTGCTACCCACGGAGTACCACTCAAAACCGAACCTGATGGCAGAATGTTTCCCCTCACTAATACTTCCGAAACTATAGTGAACTGTCTGATAAATACAGCAAAAGCAGCTGGGGTAAACATACGTACAGAAACACTGATTGTTGCTGTCAAACAACTCAGCACTCCTAACTTTGAAATTTCTCTAAAGTCGGGAGAGATTTTGGAGTGCGATCGCCTACTCCTTGCCACAGGTAGCAATCCTGTCGGTTACAAAATAGCACAGAAGTTTGGACATACAATTGAACCACCAGTCCCCTCTTTATTTACCTTCAATATCAAAGATGAATTTGTTTTGAAGTTGGCTGGTGTGAGTGTTAACCCTGTGCGGTTGCGCTTAAGCATACCAGGATTTCCCCAATTAGAACAAACAGGACCATTGCTGATCACCCATTGGGGTTTTAGTGGTCCAGCTGTACTAAAACTTTCTGCGTGGGGTGCGAGAGTGCTGCACTCAAACAACTATCAAGCCACCTTAAATATTAATTGGGTACCCGATTTCCAGCCAGAAGAAGTGCGACAGAAATTACTAGCAGTCAAAAATGAAGTGGCAAAACGGGCGATCGCCCTACATCGCGGCGTAGACTTACCCCACCGCCTCTGGCAATACATTATCTCGCGTGCAGGTATCACACCAGAAGACCGTTGGGCAGAATTATCAAACAAAACACTCAACCAGTTGGTGCAAGAACTGACTCAAGGAGAATATCAAATAAAAGGCAAAGGAGTTTTTAAGGAAGAATTTGTCACCTGTGGCGGTGTCAACCTTAAAGAAGTCAACTTTAAAACAATGGAAAGTCGATTAGTTCCAGGGCTTTACTTCGCTGGTGAAATTTTAGATATTGATGGTGTCACTGGCGGCTTTAACTTTCAAAGTGCTTGGACAACGGGATATTTAGCGGGGTTGGGAGCAGTTAACTGAACTGCAAAAAGAAACGCAAAAATCATCTACTCTTTTGAATATTTTATTTTTTATAAAAATCCTTCAAAAGGAATAGAAGAAATCACGTGTGTAACGTCGTAAGATTACTTAAGATAAAGATTTTTAACTATACAGAGGTCTAAAACCAACATAATCGAGATTTTTAGCTTGACTGAAAATGTGTATTGAACCTCTTGCAATCATTGGTATTGGATGCCGTTTTCCGGGTGCAACTAATCCCGAAGCTTTCTGGCAGCTGCTCTGCAACAAGGTTGATGCTATCGCGCCCATTCTCTCCGAACGCCAGCATCTACATTCCTGCTTTATTCGTGACCCCACTTCATCGCAGTCGCAACTTATACAAGGTGGTTTTCTAGAGCAAATCGATCAATTTGACCCGCAGTTCTTTGGCATTGCCCCTCAAGAAGCTATCAGCATAGATCCTCAACAACGGCTGTTACTGGAAGTCACCTGGGAAGCGTTGGAAGATGCCGGGTTAATCCCTCAAAAACTTGCAGGAAGCGCAACGGGAGTTTTTGTTGGTATTGCCGGCTCTGATTACTACGAAATGATGGCACAAGCACGCACGACAAATCCCTATGCAGTTACTGGCAATCTCAGCAGTGTTGTTGCTAACCGTATTTCCTACGTGCTTAACTTGATGGGGCCGAGTTTGTCAATTAACACCGCTTGTTCCTCTTCTCTAATGGCAGTTCATCTTGCTTGTCAGAGTCTGCGTAGTCAGGAATCTAGCTTAGCTTTAGCCGCAGGCGTGAACATCACACTATTCCCTGAAGTGACAGCAAGCCTAACAAATGCAGGGTTGATATCGCCTACAGGACGTTGCAGAGCATTTGATGCTCAAGCCGATGGCTTCGTTCGTGGTGAGGGAGTTGGTGTTGTGGTTTTGAAGTTGCTATCTCAAGCATTGGCAGACTCTGACCCCATCTATGCAGTCATCCGGGGTAGTGCAGTCAACCAAGATGGACGCAGTCATGGACTGGGTGCTCCCAATCTCCAAGCACAACAAGCATTACTACGACAGGCTTATCAAAATGCTGGGATTTCACCAAGTTTAGTACAATATATCGAAGCGCAAGGTAGTGGAAGTTTGTTAGGGGATGGGATCGAACTCAAAGCCCTAGCAACTGTTTTAGGTGCGAATCGCTCTGTTGGAGATAAATGTCGAATCGGTTCCGTCAAAACCAACATTGGACATTTAGAAGCAGCCAGTGGAATTGCCGGATTGATTAAAGTGGCGTTGTCTCTCAAGTATGGACAGATTCCGCCAAACTTGCATTTTCAGCAGCCAAATCCGAATGTGGCGTTAGATAAACTGCCGTTGCAAGTGCAGCAAACTTTGGAGCCTTGGGGAAGCGATCGCCCCTGCATTGCAGGCGTGAGTACGTTCGGCTTTGGCGGTACAAACGCTCATATAGTGATGGAAGGAGCAGCCAGTAAAAGTCAAAAATCAAAAGTCAAAAGCCAAAAGGATGACGTAATTGAACGTCCTGTGCATGTGCTGACTTTATCTGCCAAAACTGAAACAGCATTGCGATCGCTAGCCCACCGTTATCACAAGTTTTTAGTTAATCATCCTGATGTGTCAATTGCCGATGTTTGTTTTAGTGCCAATACTGGCAGAACCTCATTTAACCATCGGCTCGCAGTTACTGGGGACTCTACAGGAAAATTTGCAGAGCGTTTGGAGGCGTTTGCATTATGTCAGGAGTCCGTCGGGTTAGTGAGTGGTTTGGTAAAGCCAAAGAAAGTTCCAAAAATCGGATTTTTGTTCACTGGAATGATTAACCAGACACTGGAACTGGATCGTCAACTGTACGAACAAGCGCCCATCTTTCGCCAAGTTATTGATCGCTGTAATGCGATCGCCCAGCCGTTACTCGGAAAGTCCCTTCTCGACTTTCTTTATCCCACAAGTGTTGGGGAAGCTCGTACCGATGAGATTGGCTACTGCACGGCATTATTGACGCTGCAAATAGCACTTTACGAGTTATGGAAATCTTGGGGGATTGAACCATCGGTTGTGATGGGAACAAGCTTGGGAGACTATGCTGCTGCCTGCGTTGCCGGGATTTTTAGTTTAGAAGATGCAATTAAGCTGTTAATCTCCGGGGAGGAGTATATCCAATCTCGCCTCCCAAAAGGGGGGATGCTATGCGTGTTTGCAGACGAAGAGCGAGTGGCAGCTGCAATTAAACCCTACGCTAACCAAATTGTTATTAGTGTCTTTGCCGGTCCGGTGGTTTTAATTTCCGGCGAGCAACAAGCAGTCAATGCAGTTATGGCTGTGATGCAAGCACAAGGAGTCACAACGCTTTGGTGGAATAGATCCTACGCCTTTCACTATCCTTTTATAGAACAGCCAGAGTCAAATGTTACTCAGTATGAGTCAGATTACACTTTCTCTGCTCCCCAAATCCCGATAATTTCCTGTGTCACAGGGCAGCTGTCTAGTGATGCCATGAGCATCATGGAGTATTGGAAGAATATGCTCCAAGAACCCGTGAGGTTTTCAACAGGGATGCAAACTATGTATCAGCAAGGAGTCACGGTATTTGTTGAGATTGGACCAAAGGCCGATCTATTGTCAATGGGCATCCTTTGTCTGCCTGAAGAAACTGGGGTTTGGCTTCCAAGTTTACGTCCGGGACAATCCAACTGGCAGCAATTGTTGTCCAGTTTGGTAGAACTTTATGTTTTAGGAATACCTGTTAATTGGTCAGAGTTTGATGGCGACTATTGCCGCGATCACTTACAACTACCCACTTATCCTTTTGAGCGACAAAGCTATTGGCTAGACAGCGATCTAGTTAGCAATCATCAGGAAACTGCATTCTCAACCTCTAAACATCAATCTTCTTTGACCAGTCAACCCACAGATTTAGATACACTCATCCCTGAATCGACTATTTCCCTAACGCGAGAGCAACTTGCGGCATACCCAGAAAAACAGCAGCAACTGCTTGAAGAATATTTAACAAAACAGATTACCAAAGTGTTGGGACTGGCTCCATCTCATCTAAATGTTGAGCAATCAATCAATACCTTGGGGTTGGACTCCTTGATGTCAACTCAACTAGTTAATAGCGTCAGAAAAGACCTCGCTTTAGAGTTGCCACGAGAGATGATGTTTAAAGACATCAATTTGATTGATTTAGTTCATCAATTACAGACCCAATTGACTTCCTCTTTTTAACTATTTCAAGTACAAAACAGCGATGTATCACGATTTATTTTCAGCAGATTCTCCACAAGAAGCGACTTTAGTTAACCTGTTACGTTATAGGGCGCAACAACAACCAAACCATGTCCCATATACCTTTTTGGTAGATGGAGAAACAGAAAAACTTAGCTTCACTTATGAAACATTAGACCAAAAAGCACGCGCCATTGGCGCATTGCTTCAAAGCATGGAAGCTTTTGGAGAAAGAGTGCTGCTTCTCTATCCACCTGGACTGGAATTTATTGCTGCTTTTTTTGGGGGTTTGTATGCAGGTGTAACTGTTGTGCCTGTGTATCCACCGCGAGGCAAACAGCGGATGACAAGATTGCAAGCTATTGCAAAAGACGCACAAGCAACTTTTGCACTCACCACCTCATCTGTCATGACTCAATTGGGAGAAAGATTCAAAGAAGAATCAGAATTAGCAGCTTTGCAATGTATAGCGACTGATAATATAGCTGAGAATTTAGCAAATGATTGGTATTTTCCTGAAATTAATAACGACTCACTGGCACTTCTCCAATACACATCTGGTACAACAGGAAACCCGAAAGGGGTGATGGTAAATCATGACAATCTACTCTATAATTCTGCTTTAATTTATCAAGCTTTTGAGCATACACCTGACAGTCGAGGTGTGATTTGGCTTCCTCCTTACCACGATATGGGGTTAATTGGTGGAGTCCTGCAGCCTGTATATGGAAGTTGTTCAGTTACGCTGATGTCGCCAGAGTCTTTCCTACAAAAACCTTTTCGCTGGCTAAAAGCTATTTCTGACTATCAAGCAACTACCAGTGGGGGGCCTAATTTTGCTTATGATTTGTGTGTTGATAAGATTACTCCCGAACAACGCCAACAGCTTGATTTGAGCAGTTGGGAGGTTGCTTTCAATGGTGCTGAACCTGTACGGGCGGAAACTATAGAGAAGTTTTCAGCAACATTTGCAGATTGTGGTTTTAAAAGAAGTGCTTTTTACCCCTGCTATGGAATGGCGGAAACAACCTTAATTGTGTCTGGAGGTTTGAAAAAAGAGCCGCCAGTGATTCGCTTTGTGCAAGATAAAGCTTTTAAGCAGAATCTAATTGTAACTACTACAAGCAAGGACGAAGATGCAAGAGCGATTGTTGGTGTTGGTCATAGTAGCTTAGACCAAAAAATTGTCATTGTTCACCCAGAATCATTAACTCGCTGTCTGGATGGACAAATAGGAGAGATTTGGGTTGCAGGACCGAGTGTGGCTGGTGGCTACTGGAACAAACCGGAAGAGACGCAACAAACTTTCAATGCTCAACTACAAAACACAAAAGAAGGGCCATTTCTACGCACTGGAGATTTAGGATTTTTACTCAATGGCGAACTATTTGTCACAGGTCGCCTCAAAGATATGATGATCATTCGAGGGCAAAATCATTATCCCCAGGATATTGAATTCACAGTTGAGAATAGTCATCCAGCACTGCGAGCAAACTGCGGGGCAGCATTTTCTGTGGAGATAGATGGTGTTGAGCAGCTAGTTATTACTCAAGAGATAGAACGTACTTACTTACGTCAGTTGGATGTAGATCAAGTTGTTAAGTCTATTCGTCAAGCAGTGTCAGAGCAGCACCAGTTACAAGTTTATGCGATCGTGCTGCTAAAGACGGCGAGCATCCCGAAAACTTCTAGTGGTAAAGTTCAGCGTCACGCTTGTCGAGTTGGATTTCTGGATAAAAGTTTGGATGTTGTCGGAGATTGGACTGCGAATCTTACGGAAACAGACTTACAACAACTTCAAGCAGAAGTAGACAACCTTTGGGAACAAGTGCATTCTTCAGATGTTAATTCAGATATTAATAAATCTGAGACTGAGCAGAAATCATTCAAACCAACTTTGACAGAAAAAGAAATCCAAACCTGGTTGATTTCTCATCTTGCCTTGTACCTGAACATACCTCCTGATGAAATAGACATTCAAGAACCTTTTACTGCATATGGTTTAGATTCAGCAGTGGCAGTCAGCATGACAGGTGAATTAGGTCAATGGATTGGCTGTGAACTTGCAATTATTCTTTTCTGGGAATACCCTAGCATCGAAATACTAGCGCAGTATTTAGCAGAGGAATATAATTCATTGTCATCAAGCAAATCTCCAGCTAGTGTTTGAAAAAATCTAAAAATTGAAAATTTGATAAATATGAACCAAGAAGCAATTAGTACTACAAAGACCGAAAAATTAGAGTCAGCAAAAGCATTCAACTTCAATCTTTTTGATCCTAAGTTTAACGCTAATCCTTATCCAACTTATCATCGCCTCCGAGAGTCAGAGCCGGTACATAGATACTTTATTGGAGGTGATTGGATCGTTACCCGCTATGCCGATGTCAAAGCAGTTTTAAAAAGTGGTTGTGTTCGGACTGATGATAGACCAAAATCAATACAAGAAAGAAACAAATATCTCAAAGACAAGCAAAAGAATCTAAATACTCTTGCTTATACCACCAGCCGATTTTTATTTTATATGAACCCACCAGACCATACTAAATTACGTGCATTGGTAGGTAAAGCCTTTTCTCCTGTAGTTGTTGAGCGTATGCGTCCTCAGATTCAGGAAATTGTGGATGAATTGCTTGACAAAGTTCGGCACAAGGGGAGTATGGACATTGTTGCCGATCTTGCCAGTCCACTTTCTGTCAGTGTAATTAGTAGGCTGTTGGGAATACCAAAAGAAGCTCAACAGCAGCTTCATCAGTGGACTAATGTTTTGTCTCGTATTTTAGATCCACTGGTGTCACTAGAAGAATATCAAGCGATGAATAAAGCTACAGAAGAGATTCAGGAATATTTACGTACTCTGATTGCCGAACGAGAAAAAGATCCACAAGAAGACTTGATTAGTAATTTGATTGCAGCTCAAGAGCAAAATGACAGGTTAAGTCAAAAGGATATATTGGCAATTTGCACATTGTTATTCGGGGCAGGTGAAGAAACTACAGGGAATACAATAGGCAATGGAATACTGGCATTGCTACAACACCCTAACCAAATAGAACAACTCAAAACAGAACCAACAAAAATCCAAAATGCTGTAGAAGAAATAATTCGCTATGATAGTGCAATTCAAATGTTAACGCGTATTGCTATTGATAATTTAGAAGTCGGTAACCGAACAATAAAAGCAGGTGAAAAAATAGTTCTTTGCTTGGGAGCTGCTAATCGAGATCCAGCCCAGTTCCCAGAACCCGACGAGTTAAATATTAATCGAGGACAAAATCAACACGTTGCTTTTGCTGATGGTATTCATTATTGTTTAGGAGCAGCATTAGCACGCGTGGAAGCGCAAATTGCTATTAATACACTAATTAAACAATTCCCTGATATAAAGTTAGCTTCAAACAAGCTAGAGTGGAAAAAGAGTATAGTCATACGTGGCTTAAAGGCTTTACCTGTAAGTTTTACAAAATAAGTCATTTCTATCAAGTTTGGATAATCACAGGAGATTTGTAAAATGGAGCCAATTGCCAATACAAATAAGACTCAAAAATCAGAGATTGCAAAAGCTGTCAAATTTAATCCTTATCACCCAGCGTTTCAAGCGAATCCTTATCCCATCTACCACCAACTGCGCTCTGTTGAACCAATACACCAGAGCTTTAAGGGTATGTGGGTAGTTACTAGCTATGCTGATGCCAAAGCAGTTTTGCGTGATCCTCGCTTTTGTGTTGATAAAATGCCAAACAATGTTAAACACAAAGGCAATTATTTGAAGCAGAAGGATTTCAATACACTTGCACAAGCCATTAGCAAATGGTTAATATTTTTAGATCCGCCAGAGCATACCAGGTTGCGAGGGCTGATTAGTAAAGCGTTTTCTTCTACAAGCGTCAAATTTCTGCGTCCCCAAATTCAACAAATCACTGATGAATTAATTAGCAAAATTCGCCATCAAGGCTACATGGATATAGTATCCGATTTTGCTTGCCCATTACCTTGCAATGTTATTGCCGCAATCCTGGGGGTACCTGTTGAAGATTGGTTGAAGTTGTATCATTGGTCTGATGAACTATCTAATATTTTAGATCCGCTCAGATCTCTGGAAGACTACGAGCAGATGAATAGAGTTGCGCTGGAATTTACAAATTACTTTAAAACCTTGATTCCACAACGCCAAAAAAGCCCGCAACAGGATTTGCTGAGTGCGTTGATTACAGTTAAAGAACAGGATAACAAGCTAAGTGAAGAAGAAATTATCTCTGTCTGTATGTTATTGTTCTTTACTGGTGAAGAAACGACAGTGAATCTCATAGGTAACGGTATGCTTGCCCTATTGCGTCACCCACAGCAGATGCAACAGATCAAGACACAACCAATGCTTATCCAAAGTGCTGTGGAAGAAATTCTACGTTATGATAGCCCAATCCAAATCACCACACGAGTGGCAACTGAAGACATTGATTTAGATGGTATTACTATTCGAGTTGGTGAGAAAGTTCTTGTTGTTTTAGGCGCTGCAAATCGCGATCCTGCACAATTTCCTGATCCAGATCGCTTTGATATTACACGAGTTAATAATAGTCACTTAGCTTTCGCTGATGGTATCCACTATTGTTTGGGTGCAGCATTGACGCGGATTGAAGGTGAAATTGCTATTAATGCTCTTGTGCAACAATTGCCTGATTTACAGTTATCACAAGATAAAGTTGAGTGGCGAAACAAAGTTGCTTTTCGCAGCCTCAAGGCTCTCCCCATTACCTTCAAGCCAACGAACGTACAATAATCAAATAAAAAATGTTTTACTAAACTACTAATTTCAAATTTACAGAGAGCCTAGAATCAAACTGGCTGCTGATCAAAGAAGAGTTAAACAGACTGTAACATGGTAATTCTACCCAAAGGACGCCGTTTTTTTGCGGTTAACGACTCATGACAAGCAACAGAAAACTTGCTCCTAACGAGCAAAGCATGGAAATTTTAAATCGTTGTGCAGGTTCTTTTAATATAGTAACGATTAGCCGCGTCAGGGGAGGCTTAAAAGAAGAAATAGTTAGACAAGCTCTTGACTTAATTCAAACTCGTCACCCGCGCCTTAATTCTCGTATTGTCGGTGCCTTAGATAGTCTATGCTTTGACTGTGGAGCAATAAAAATTCCTTTGCGTGTAGTCTCTAAGCAGTCTAGCGAGCAGTGGGAAGAAGTTGTTTTGTCAGAATTGAATCAACCTATTGAAAGTGATAAATGTCTAATACGCGCAGTATTAATTACGTTTCCCGATGAAAAACTAAATTATTTACTGACAATATTGCACCATGCTATATCAGATGGATTATCAACTGTTCAATTGCATTCAGAAATTTTGACTTACTGCCAGAAAATAGTAGACGGCGAAATAGAAGAGAGTCTTTCTAGCTTACATCCACTTCCTGATATTCAAGAATTGATGCCCAAATCAATGCAGGTAAAATTTACAGCAATAAAGAGCATTTTCTTTTTGTTGCGCTTCACGCTCAAACTAGGTTTGCATCGTCCTGAAACTCTAAAATTTGAGAAGTATGTTTCTCCAGAATTACGTCGTTGTAACATGGTTCAGAGAAAGCTTAATAAAGAAATTACTACACAGTTGATAGAATTTTGCAGAAAACAAAGAACAACGGTACAAGGTGCTTTATGTGCAGCAATGATGTTGGCAGTAGCCACAGAAATTAGAAGTAAAAATCAAGAAAAATTGCGCTTTAGTTGCTCCTCTGTTGTTGATTTAAGAAAACGCTTCAAGCCAGAAGTTAATCGGGAAAACTTAGGTATATTAACTTCGGCTATCACCACATTACATAACCTATACACAAATACATCTTTTTCGGATTTAGCACGGAATGTCAGACAACAATTAAAAGTCAGTTTAGAAAGTGAGGATATCTTTAGTATAGTATTGATGTCCAAGAAAATTTACGAGTCTCTTCTGTCTCGCCCAAATAAAGCACCCATGACAGTAAGTGTTACCAATATTGGTCGAATAGACATTCCCAGTGATTATGGTTTATTTAAACTTGAAGAGATTAGTTTTGTGCCTGCACAGGCAGTTTTTGGTGGTGTTTTTGGTGCTGCTATTACAACATTTAAAGGCACAATGATTTTAAATTTCATGTTTTCTGAGCCTTCAATTAGTAAGGGAAAAATCGAAACTTTAGTCAAGGATGCAATTTCTTGTATTGTCGATGCTTGTAATACCAATGGTTAAAGCAAGAGTTCCTTAACAGCCTCAGTAGTTCCATGAACGGATGTGTTTGACGTGAATGAAAAAAGCTTTGAACCCCTTCCCTGGTTGTTGTCTAGAAGGGGACAAATTGTAGAAGTCAAAAAGAATTGCTTGGTTATTGATTTTACTTTTTACTAACTAAAACTCCTTGTTCCTGTTGTATGGGCAAGACATCTAAAATATCAGTCTGAGAACAATATTTCAGGTCTTCATCACAATTCAGGCGCAACAGACGTTTGCCGTGACTTGCAAGATGAAGAAGTTGCAACAAGTTGTCTTGCCATTGAGAGTAAAGAGCGATCGCGCTAATCACTTCATCGTTACCCGCCAGTTCATCTTGTGACAATTTGGTCTGCTGTACAACACTGTGAGCGATCGCACCTGCACAAGCCGTATCTTCTAGAGAAAAACTGCCTTCCCAACCTGAACCGACTATCCAAACTGTTTCTGGTTGCTTTTCCAACAGATATTGCACCACTGCTGCACGGTTGACAAAAGCAGCTGCAAGTACTGCTTTTGCATCCTGTATTCTTTGTAAAGCACGGGTGCCATTAGTGGTACTGATGAACAAGCGCCGTCCTTGTACAACTTCTGGGGTACAATCGAGAGGAGAATTACCCAAATCAAAGCCAGGAACTTTTGACCCGCCACGTTCTCCTGCTCGTAGGCGTTTTTCACTGGACCATTTTTCGCTAACTGCTAAAAGTTGATCCAAATCACTGAACACTTGGACAGCTTCACCTCCAGCTGCCAAAACAGTCGCCATTGTTGTCGTAGCTCGCAGTACATCGACTGCGATCGCGCATTCTGGCACTTTATCTGTTGGAGTTAATTCCGGAGTGTGGAAAATGAATAGCTTCACGCCTTGAGTACACCTGATTGAATACTACTGCCGAAAATAATATTTCTCCGTAACAAGCGTCAACCACCGTAGTGATAGTTTATGCAAGAATCAGAGTAATGAAGTTGATTCTCACTGCTGTTATCAACACACCA
This sequence comes from Brasilonema sennae CENA114, assembly GCF_006968745.1. Lineage (NCBI taxonomy): Bacteria > Bacillati > Cyanobacteriota > Cyanophyceae > Nostocales > Scytonemataceae > Brasilonema > Brasilonema sennae. Next base: position 4,185,978 of record NZ_CP030118.1, read on the forward strand.
GTCTTCATCTGTTGGCAAATCAACGGTAATCTGAAATTAACAACAAATTTACAAAAACTGTGTTTGGCGTTCAAATTGCCCTCTACTAGCAAACTGAGGCTATTCCTGCTGATATGGTGACTAGTAGTAGTTAGTGGTGCTTTTGAGAACAACTAACTATTGACAATCTCCAATCCAAAACCCCAAATCCCAAATCGATATGGCACCTTTACCCAATTATCGCCCGAAACAACTGTCTGTTGGTCCGTTAGAATCAGAGATTTTGAATATCATCTGGGAACTCGGTTCAGGTACAGTTAAAGATGTGCACGACCGAATTCTAACTGACCCCAACCGAGAACTCGCTTATACATCTGTGACTACCGTACTGCGTCGCCTCACCGATAAAGGGTGGCTAGCCTGTATAAAAAAAGCACGAGCATACTATTGGCAGCCATTGGTGACAAAGCAGCAAGCAGACGTTATTAGAGCGCACGAACAGTTACAGCGATTTTTGGCGGTGGGAAACCCCGATGTTATTGCTGCTTTTGCAGATAGTTTGGATGAAACTGCTTCTGAGCAAATACAGGCGATCGCCAAACGCATTCAAGCCGCACGCCAAGCCAGGGAGGAACAATAATGCATCTAATAATGATTGTGGCTGCAATAATCGTTGTTTATTGGATAAGATGCCAATGGACACAACCCCAAGCAACTTGGAATAAACGATGGCAATATGCCCTATTTTTGTTTTTCTTTCCACCGTTGCTCATTTTCATGACGGCGATCGCCGTCATTTGCATGGGACCCCAAGGTCAAATGAGCGGGTTACAGACAGGTTGGTTGAGCTATGTTCTAGCATTTATTAGTCTTGCTTTTTGTGCAATTTTATGCATAAAACTAGCATGGGGAGGATGGCAGTCTGTGAAATCCGCTCGCAACTGTTCCCTGGTTGATGTTGCAGGTAGACAAGTAAGAGTTCTAGATACAGGGGTACCGTTTGCCGGTCAAATTGGATTTTGGCAACCCGAACTTGTCCTCAGCCAAGGACTGCTGCACACTCTCTCACCAGAACAATTGGAAACTGTCTTAGCACACGAACAAGGACATTACCATTACCGGGATACATTCTGGTTTTTCTGGCTGGGTTGGGTACGTTCCTGTACCGCGTGGTTACCAAACACAGAAGCTTTGTGGCAAGAGTTGTTAGCCTTGCGCGAACTACGCGCTGATGCACACGCTGCTTCACAGGTAGATCCTTTACTGCTTGCAGAATCACTTTTGTTGGTGGTTAGCAGCCCGCCTATATCCTCAGAAATTTGCTGTGCTGCATTGGGTTCTAGTCACGTAGATCGTTTAGAACAGAGGATAGAAGCCCTGTTAGCACAGCCAGAACCAGTTCCAGAAGTTCAATTACAATCTTGGAATAGTTACCTGCTGGCGTTTGTGCCTCTGGTTACTGTAATATTTCATACGTAGTTCATTTTTTTGATCTCAAGTAGAGTGCGTTCACAAAGTGCGCACTCTATTTTTTTTGTTTCAAGTGTCATCGCAGACTTGCCACATCAGTCCAGATATCACTAAAGTATCTGAGAATAACGAATCATTAGACTAAAGAAATTATGACTCCCTCCCTACCTCACTCTCTCTCTCCCTGTCCACTCCCTACCTCTTACAAACATATTTGTGATTTAGACCAACTCATTGTCCTTGTCTCCTCCCATCGCATCGCAGGAGGTAAGATAGTTTTCACTAATGGTTGTTTTGATATACTTCACGCAGGACACGTCTCCTATCTTCAACGCGCCAAAGCATTAGGCGACATTCTGATTATTGGTGTTAACTCCGACAACAGCATTCGCCGTCTCAAGGGATCAACTCGTCCCATAAACCCGTTAGAAGATAGGATGCAGGTTCTGGCTGCACTAGCTTGTGTTGATTATCTCATTCCTTTTGAAGAAGATAGCCCCAGTTACCTTATTAGCAAGCTGCGCCCCAATATCTACGTCAAAGGCGGCGACTATACGAAAGAAACTTTACCAGAAACACCCGTAGTAGAAAACTACGGTGGAGCGATTGAATTCTTGCCCTTTTTAGAAAATCGTTCAACAAGTAAAATCATTGAACGGATTTCCCAAGGTAAAAATGATTTATAAGCAATACCTTCGCCAATTAAGGAGGCTTGATATAGAAAAAATTCAGATAAGTAGGTCGGTACAAATAAAGTTAACTAGTTAAGGCAGTCATTAGTCATTGTAAGAGTTTCAGAGTTTTCACATTTCTTAACATAGTTCGGTTTATTCTTACCTACCTACTTAATACAGATTTATTTTTCCCATCCGGCAAAAAACTGAGTCAATAAAATCCTGTATGGTTTTTGTGGAAGTAATTTTGACTGTCCTGTATGTCTGGGTCAGGATTTTAGGTTTTGCCTAATAATTAAGCATAGGCAAGTCTATGGCTGTTTTGGCAAAAGTTAGACTACCTCTTTTTTTGGTAAAAGTATTGATAAGCAATTAAATATTTCGGCTGGTGCTGCGCCCATATAACGTTAGTAGCTTACCAAAAAAGTGGGTGATGCTCTTTCACCAAAATCCTGATATATTTCACTCTCCCAACTTCCGCAACTTCCGCAACTTCCCCTGCTTACTCATATGTATCAACTTTAAAGTGAAACGGTATGAAATCCCCGTCCTTCCTGGACGGCTTTTATTTATTTTTTGTCCCAAGAACTACGTGATATCTTTGAATTTAAATTCCTATCAAGGAGATTTTGTCAAAAGTTTGTGGTTCAAAAACTCTTGGGTGGATGAACTGTGGTTCGCCATTTTACGTGAAAGATGAAAATACACTTAACTCTAAAGTATATAAAAAAGTCACTGTGTAGAGTTTTATTTTGACTTCACAAATATCTATAAATTGGAGAAATCTTTGATAATTTGCTCCAAAAAATGTATTTTTTATCACTTTTCTTTTTTACTAATATAGTTTACTTGGAGTAGTGATTGAGTCTGAAAGTTCCTTTATAGGAGGTTTTCTATTTTTTATTTTAGGTGACATAACTCTTCATATACTGATTTTTAGGAATTTTTACCTTATTTTATAAAACTGCGTAATGCATGTGTTTTAAGTAGTTTTTATCTCAACTTGTCGAGCGTGAAAAAGTAGAAAAAAGAGTGAATATCTCAATACCCACCAGTTAACTAGATTACCTTGAAAAGATATCATAACACTAGTTTCTTATGACAACATCAGATATAAAATCAGGGAGAAGTACTTACTTTAATGTTAAGAGGAGTGATTAGTTAAGATGAGTAAGCTTCTTAAAACCATTGCAGCCTCCCTAGTTTTTGGTATGGCACTTGCTGCACCAGTAGCTACATTTCCATCATTAGTCCAGGCACAAATGCCCGCAACTACAACCACCCCTACACCGACAGGTACAGCCACCCCCACACCAACAGGTACAGCTAAACCTCGCACCACAGGAGGCAAAAAAACTCCTGCCAAAAAACCTACCACAGGAACAACTAATAAACCAGGTACCAGAGGAACAACCAGTAAACCTACCACAGCAACACCTACAAGCTCGCCTACACCTGGTTCAACGACACCTTATACTGGTGGGCCTACACCCACAGGTTCACCTACGCCCACAACAACACCAACAAGGTAAAAAGTAAAAACGGTTAGGCAAGATAGGTGATCGCATAGCGCGCCCTATGCCCCAAACAAGCTTCGCTTGGTTGCCCCAAATCGGAGATTTTGGGGAGAGGGGTTTCTTGAAGGAAACCCCTCTGGGCATATACCGGCGATCGCGCCATTCAATATTGATACAAAATTGATACAAAAGCTCCATGTGCATAATGCCTTGGAGCTTTGTTATTGCTTGTGAGTTAAAGTTATTAACACAACAATATCTCTCAATTTATATGCAAAAATCGGGCTACATCCTGGCATTGGATTTGGGTACAACAGGTAACCGTGCCTTTTTGTTTAACGCAGATGGTAAGATTGTTGGTCAGGCATATCAGGAACTAACACAGTACTATCCTCAGCCTGGATGGTTGGAACATGATCCATTAGAAATTTGGCAGGCAACTTGCTGGGTGATGCAAACTGCGATTAAAAATGCCCAGATTGCTCCTGATGAAATTATCGCTGTTGGACTAACAGTACAGCGGGAAACTTGCTTAATTTGGGATAAAACAACTGGTCAACCTCTCCATAGGGCGATCGTCTGGCAAGATCGCCGCACTGCTCCTTTATGCCATCAGTTACAAGAGCAAGGATATGCGCAGGAGATTTCAGATCGCACAGGACTCATTGTTGATGCCTATTTTTCAGCCACAAAGCTGTCATGGCTGTTAGAGCATTTTCCAGGCGTTGACCTCACAAATATTTTAGCTGGAACGATTGATACCTGGGTGCTGTGGAACCTAACGGGTGGAAAAGTTCACGCCACTGATCACAGCAACGCCAGCCGTACCATGCTGATGAATTTGGCAAGGTGTGAGTGGGATGAAACACTGCTGACTCTGTTTAAGATACCTCGTCATATCCTGCCCCAAATTCAGCCTAGCTTGGGAACTTTTGGAGTGACTGATGCTAGCTTGTTAGGCGTTGAAATTCCCATCACTGCCATTTTGGGAGATCAACAAGCTGCTTTGTTTGGACATGGCTGTCATTCTCCCGGATTGATGAAATGTACTTATGGTACTGGGAGCTTTTTAGTCGCTCACACTGGTTCTCAAATCGTGCGTTCACAACATCAACTTTTGAGTACTTTGGCATGGACTCAAGCAAACACAAACGGAACTTTGGATGTGGGCTATGCATTGGAAGGTAGCATATTCACGAGTGGGGCTTGCATCAAATGGCTACGCGATCGCATTACTCTAATCACAACTGCCGCTGAGACTGAAGCACTCGCAAATCAAGTCACAGATAACGGCGGAGTTTACTTTGTGCCCGCATTTAGTGGACTGGGTGCGCCTCATTGGGATATGAGTGCTAGGGGAGCCTTTTTTGGAATTACTGCAATGGTACAGCGCGAGCATTTGGTACGTGCAGTACTGGAGGCATTGGCTTACCAAGTTCAGGAAGTTGTACAGGCAATTCAAGGATCCAACACTATTCCCATCGAACGACTGAGTGTGGACGGTGGTGCCTGTGAGAATAACTTCCTCATGCAGTTCCAAGCAGATGTGTTAGGGATACCAGTTGAACGTCCAGCGATACGCGAAATGACAGTCCAAGGTATCGCGTTTGCAGCAGGTCTTGCTGCTGGATTTTGGGATAATGATCACTTACTCGTGCAGCAACGACGAATTGAGCGCGTGTTTTTACCTGGTGTGGGCAGAAATCACGCTTTGGAAAACTTTACAACTTGGCAAAAAGCAGTTGAACGCGCTAAGCACTGGGCTGATTAATTGCAGCGATCTGCAATCATCCACTTCAACCAGGATTAATTGCAACTAGCCTAAACGCCTTTATTGCAGGTTGCTACACGTAGGTTTCAGGTTCCTTCCTATTCGCGGGCGAAAGTTATGATGCAGAACCACAAAGAAAGTATTCAATTGCGTCTGCGACTTCCTGCGTAACTTCGACAGAAGGCAGATGGCTCCTCGAACTCGATCTATAAATGTGATACCAGTGGTGTTTGTTTGCAAAAACTTGTTGTGCTTCAAGATATTTGGTGTCATCCAGTAGGGAATAAAGGCTCTTCATTTGCGTTGGTGAGTAAATATTGAGCACTGTTGGAGCCGGAGCAAGCGTCTCAAGAAAACGCAAAGCACTGCCAAATTCTCTGTATGACCTGCTTATTTCTCGACCCGCGCGCGACCACATGTCGAAATCGTAATTTGTCATAAACTCATGGAAGGGTTTGGCGAGGTTAGGATCACCTACCGACCAACCGATGAATAGTGCGTCACGCGCACTTTGCCATTGATCGGGCTTTTGTATCTTATCCAAGGTCTCAAAGAATATCTCAGGCGGCTCAATAATGATCCACTCCAGAAAGACCATCTTTGGAACGCGATTAACCAACCTACGCCTTAGTTCAATCGCTATCCATCCAGCGTGTGCGACTGAGACTGTGACGAATTCATTTATGTTAAGTGAATCTACAAGCTTAATAGTTTCACGGATCATATCTTCACTGCCAAAGTCTCCCTCTGGGCGTCGTGATTCGTTATGTCCCAGTAAATCAACATTGATAACTCTTCGCTTTTTGCTTTCGATTTCGGCAAGTGCTGCCAAAATCCCCCGGTCAGCGCACCATCCTGGAAACAAGAGTAAGGCAGGTTCGCCTGCTCCTATGTCGTCGAAAGCAAGTTTTGATTCTCCAATTAGCTCATCCATACATACATCCAATACCATTGTATTGCCAAAATTTTTTGAGGACGGGGCGTGGGTAGCATTCGCGTTCTAAACCGCCTGGGAGTAGCAACGGATGCTGGAGCGCGAAGTGGATTACTGTAGCTTAAGTTTCACTTCGTTCAACGCAACACCCGCGTTCCTTAGTTGGGTTTTGCGCTTTGTCAGCATCAATAGAATGTCCACAGACCTGGAGTGATCAATTCAAGGAGGTGTTCATCCGGATCTCGGAAATACAGGCTCCAGCCACCCTGTTTCCAATGAACCTTGCTGTCGATGGCGATACCTCGGGAAGCCAGTCGTTCTTCCCAAAACTCTAGCTCGGATGCTGCAATTGAGAACGCCACGTGCAAGCGACCACTTCCACCATGAGGAGGAATCACCCCTTCTACCGTACCGACGGGAGATGTTGTCCTCCCAGGCTCTTGAGCGATGCTCTTGGGGAACAGGATGAGGGCTTGTCGGTTGGGCACCCGGAGCACACAGATCATTTCATCCATGATCTCTTTCTCAAATCCGAATAGGTCTTTATAGAACTCAACTGAGTGTGGCAAGTCTTCGACATATAGCACGGATTCAACAATCCCATTGACGGTTTGCTTCTGGGTCATGGAATATAGCCTCTTCAAGAATAGCTACTATTGACTCTTAAATTATAGTAATAGATATTTAGACGTTAAACTATTTATGGTCTAAAATACACATAAAGTAATATTTAGGGCTAAAATATTAATGGTTGAACTCGCCGCTCTACTCATGGTCTTAAGTTGCTAGAGTGTTGTTTTTGGGCGGTTTAACAGTTCTTGGTCACTCAGTCGTAGGCAACTCACAAAGTTAAAGATGAACAAAGCAGATAGGATTAGACAAGTAGCGCTCGACTGGCAAGTGACGCGACCGGAAATCGACCCACGCCCGATGGTGCGAGTGCTGGCAGTGCTTCGTTCAGCCCTAGAACTCGAAAAGGCGACTGAAAAGCTCTTTGCCCGGTATGACTTGAATACGGCAACGTTTGGAGTCCTCGCAACACTGCGCCGTTCTTCGCCACCTGAGGGGATGACCCTTTCTCAATTAGCTCAATTTGTCCTAGTCACACCAGCTTCCATCACCAATCGCGTTGATCGTTTGGAAGCACGGGGTTTAGTCGAGCGGTATGATGCTACAAATGATCGACGGTGTTGGTTAGTGCGTCTGACTCAGAAGGGATATGACCTCATCAATGAGTTGATTCCGCAACATGTGGAGAATGAGCGCCAGTTGCTTTCTGGTTTAAATGAGCAGGAACAGGAGCAACTTTATTTGCTGCTACTTAAGCTACTGGCAAGTCTAGAGGATGACTAAAATTGGTTTTCAGACAACGGGGAATCGTGCTTTCTCTGTTGTTAAAATGGCATGTCATATTTGTAGCGACCTAGAATTGCAATTATAATATTTGCTCTAAGCTGCTCTCAAAGAAGAATTTCAGGCAGAATTGTTTCTAACTGGAGAAGTGATAAGTCCGCTTGTTTAACTGCAACTAATTGCCAAAAAAACGGGCGTTACTGATTTTAAGTATGAATCTAGTTTTGTCATGCTGAATGCAGCGTAAGCGCAAAGTGCACGCCAAGGGCGAACGCGCAGCGTGTCCCCTTGGGACTCAGCGAAATGCAGACACGAAATGGCTTCCCGCAAGCTAGCATCTACCAGGATTCTAAGCGCCAAAGGCGCACGCTTCGCGAACGCTTCACTTCGTTACGCTCAGAATGACAATTCATACCCTGATTCAGCAACGCCAAAAAACGACAGTTTTATGTAGGAAATTCGCTAGAACTTTATTTATCTTTTTTAACTCCCCAGGCGGGATTCGAACCTGCGACCAATCGATTAACAGTCGATCGCTCTACCACTGAGCTACTGAGGAACGCTCTGAATAATAATAATAGTCGTTAAATAAGGATTTGGCAAGTACTTTTGGAAAATTTTTTGGATTTTTTTTGGTAGACGCGAAACAGTAGTATTTGCAAGCCTTTGCCGTTCACAGTTCCTCTCAACCAGCAGGAGAAAGTTAAAAACACAGGTACTGGCTCTCAAAACTCAAAACTCACAGATGATTTATAAAGTAAACCTTAAATTGTAGGGTGCGTTCACATTTAACAGGTGCCGTATCTCCTCCACAAGGAAGCTGTCTTTGTAAGTTCCGTTCGCTTTGTGCGTGTCCTGTGGAGATCAGGACAAAGCGCAAAGGCAAAGCGAACGCGCAGCGGGCAAGGAAGGGCATATAATAATGAGACGCGTGAATGTTTTATAGTCCCATACGCATCTGAGCTAAACGTTGACGTGCCTTGGCGTCGATAGAATTAGCTAAGAACCTTGTGTTAGAATGTTTTCGTACCTTAGATTTTTGCCGCACACGACAAACAGTGGCTTCTACCTGATAACACAGTTGCTGTGCTGACATCCATTCAGCCCCGTACCCTTGTACCATCAACTGTTGTGCTCGATCTGATGTAGCAACAATCATGCGAGAAATAAGAGATTGGGCTAGTGAGGAGCGTAAAGATGCACAGACTTTTTCGATGTAAGTGTCTGCTGTCTGCGCAAACTCTGTATAATGAACCGATAGAAGCTCTGTGATAATTTGTCTGCTGCTACAGCTGTTTTGATATTGAGCGTCGAATACGACTTGAGTCTCATAACCTTGAAACGCACTGTAGCCAATCAAAGCTTCGATTAATTCGTAACGGGCTGCCTCTAATCCAGCAGTGTCACGGGTTATTTTCAAGCAAGACCAAGTGCCTATGATGTTGTAGCCGTCCACAAGCAAAACGGCTCGGGGTAAGGAAGAGAGCATGATTTTGGATCACAATTTTCTAAAGTTAACAAAATTCATTCATCATAAGATTCATAGTAATTGAAGCATGGGTTGTAACACTATGTTACAAAACGAAAAATGTATATGGGGGTATAGAGAAAAATCGATGCAAAGTATGCCCATAGGGCCTGCAAGGCAAACGAGATTTCCCCTATACCCTTGTATCCTTAAGTTTCAGGAGTTTTGTCGTGCAATTCCATCAGCCGTCGTTTGAGGCGCTGTGGTTCTCCATGATCCAATAAACAACCTTTTTCTAGTAGCAAAGCGCCGTCACAGTAATTTAACTCGTCTAAGCGATGAGTAACCCACAGAGCTGTGATACCACGATTTTTGACTAGGCGGCGGACACTAGCTACGAGTTCCAATTGGCTATCTGGATCAAGTAAAGCGGTGGGTTCATCTAACAATAGGACTTCACAGCGACGGGCTAAAGCGCCAGCGATCGCCACTCGTTGTTTTTGTCCACCACTCAAAGCATAAATAGGACGTTTTTGCAGTGAAAGTAAATTCACTGCTTCGAGCGCCTCCTGAACGCGAGTTCTCACAGCAGCAGGTGGGAGTTTTTCTTCCACTAGCCCAAAAGCCACATCAGCACCAACTGTTGGCATGACGAGTTGATGATCCGGATTTTGGAAGACAAAGCCCACAGGATGTGAAAGTTGAATTTCCCCAGACTCAGGGGTTAATAGCCCTGCTATGAGTCTGAGTAAGGTGGATTTGCCACTCCCATTTGTACCCAAGAGCATCCAAAATTCACCCTTGGGTACTTCCAGAGAGCAAGACTTAATCACATTCTCTCCGGATAACCAGCTAAAATTTAAATCCTTAACTCCTATGCCCAGTTCCACCATGTGTGTATACGAGTTAATTACTCAGCTGCTATAGCGAAGAAACCAGGTGGTCTACCACCAGCAGCAGCCCCGCCTTCTCTCTGAGTCAGCTGAACTCCAGAAATCTCACTAGCACGGACAGCTATTTTCTTTTCTGTCTTTCCTTCGCTTTTGAGTTCCACAATATCAGGGCTGCCAGTTTGCATAGCACCCACAATCATCTGATAAACTGCCTCAGCATCCTCAGAGGTTTTACGCTCTATGGATATGGGGAAAGCTGTGTTCTTTACGGTTAAGTCGATACTAAACATTTCGCTTCAATGAAATTAAGGTGCAGGACTCATTTTAACGTTAGCTTGCGTGGAGGGAGTTTGAGGAGGTCGCCAACCGGAAAAATTAAAATTAGATTAAGGAAATGAAAAACACACTAGAAAAATCTGAGAACTTTATATACAATTGGATTAGAGTTGGTAAATAATTGTAAACGGCAATTGACAACTCAATAAATTCTCTGTTCTAGGCAGGCAGTCAAATGTCTATCCTGGAGTCGGCAGAGGAAACCCGCAATAATAAGATTTTGGAGATTCGTTGTAATGACCATTGCAGTAGGACGCGCCCCGTCAAAACGGGGGTGGTTTGATGTTCTCGACGACTGGTTAAAGCGAGACCGTTTCGTATTCGTAGGTTGGTCAGGAATACTACTGTTCCCCTGCGCCTTCCTAGCATTAGGCGGCTGGCTAACCGGTACAACTTTTGTCACCTCTTGGTACACCCACGGGATAGCATCATCCTACTTAGAAGGATGTAACTTCCTGACAGTCGCAGTATCGACCCCAGCAGACGCAATGGGACACTCGTTATTACTATTGTGGGGACCAGAAGCACAAGGCGACCTGACCCGTTGGTTCCAACTGGGAGGGTTATGGCCATTCGTAGCACTGCACGGAGCATTTGCGCTGATTGGTTTCATGCTGCGGCAATTTGAGATCGCTCGGTTGGTGGGAATTCGTCCTTACAATGCGATCGCATTCTCTGCTCCAATCGCAGTGTTCGTGAGTGTGTTCTTGATGTACCCCTTGGGACAATCAAGTTGGTTCTTTGCACCCAGCTTCGGTGTGGCAGCAATCTTCCGCTTCCTGCTGTTCTTGCAAGGATTCCATAACTGGACACTTAACCCCTTCCACATGATGGGAGTAGCTGGAGTACTAGGTGGAGCGCTGCTTTGTGCTATCCACGGTGCAACAGTAGAAAACACCTTGTTTGAAGACGGTGAAGGGTCAAACACGTTCCCCGCGTTCACTCCTACGCAATCTGAAGAAACTTACTCAATGGTGACAGCAAACAGATTCTGGTCACAGATATTTGGAATTGCTTTCTCCAACAAGCGTTGGTTGCACTTCTTCATGCTGTTTGTGCCCGTCACAGGCTTGTGGATGAGCGCAGTTGGAATTGTAGGTTTAGCACTCAACCTGCGGGCTTACGACTTCGTGTCGCAAGAATTGCGCGCGGCAGAAGACCCAGAGTTTGAAACTTTCTATACCAAGAACATTTTGCTCAACGAGGGTATCCGCGCTTGGATGGCTCCTGCCGATCAACCTCACGAAAAATTTGTCTTCCCTGAGGAAGTTCTTCCTCGCGGTAACGCTTTGTAATAATCATCTAATATATCAGCGATATCAGCGTTAGATAGTTAAGTCGTCCCCGCCATGTGGCGGGGACGATTTGATTTTTTCGGCTAAAACTAGGAAGCTTTCACTCAAACTTGTCAATTTATTTATCAGGATGTATTCTGTTAGCGCAGCGGGGCGTAGCCCGTTTTGCGTTCTGACCTATTTGTTCTTCTTAAGAGCACCCCACGGACGGCGATTGCGCAAAGCGCAGACGCTGCTAGGCGTATCGCTACCCGTTATGAATAAAACAAACACCTTCTTTCCTATTCCCTGTTCCCTGTTCGCTGTTCCCTGTGTTTCTTGAAAGTATTTCCATGACAAAAATTCCGCCTGCTGTGATAATTCTGGGTAACAACAGTATCCCCGTGGCAAAAAAAATTATCAGCGTCTTGCCAGGAGCACAGTTGTACGGGTTGGCTGGTCGCACTTATGATGTGGATGTCAGTTTTACTGAATTTGGAACGACACTGCGAGAATTATTTGCTCATGGAACACCAATCATTGGCATTTGTGCGACAGGTATTCTGATCAGAACCCTTGCGCCACTACTTGCCAATAAGCGAGAAGAACCTCCAGTTCTTGCAGTTGCTGAAGATGGTAGTGCAGTGGTGCCACTTTTGGGTGGACTCAATGGTGTCAATTCGCTGGCACGCCAAATTGCTGTTGTACTGAATGTCAAACCCGCTATTACAACCACGGGTGATATTCGTTTTGGCATCGCGCTAGAAGATCCCCCTTTAGGCTACCGTTTAGCTAACCCGGATGACGCCAAATCCTTCATGTCTGACTTACTAGCGGGAAACTCGGTGAGGTTGGAGGGCAGTGCACCTTGGTTGAAGAATAGTGCGTTACCTATTGCTGAGGATGCAACAAGAGTTATACAAATTACTGAAAAGCAAGTTGTTTCTATATCAACTCGTCTTGTTTATCATCCCGCTACTGTAGCGATTGGGGTAACCTTTGTTAATCCCAGCTTACCAAAAGGAGAAAGAGGAAGTTCTGAGGAAATCGCTTTTGTGCAGCAAATGCTGGTTGATGCTGAGTTAGCTTCAGCATCTGTTGCAGGAGTCTTCGCCAGTACTGTTGATGCTGCCAATCCAGTTTTACAAGAAATTGCCGATGCCCTCAATGTGCCAATTCGCTTCTTTACTCCAGACGAAATTGTTGGTGTGATGTCACAAAATAATACTGTAGATGTGGCTCGGCTCCAGCAGGGAGCCGAGCCCTTGCGGGCGATCGCTCTAGCTTTAACCGCTTCCTCCGGGCAGTTGGTGATGCAACGGCAAACATCTGACTTTAGTTGTGCGATAGCGATCGCCCTCTCACCCTCACCCATCAATATCAACACCACAGGTAGACCACGCGGTCGATTGGTAGTCATTGGCACAGGTCCTGGAGGAAGCAATTGGATGTCCCCAGAAGTCAAGGATGTTTTACGTAATGCCACTGATTTAGTTGGTTATTCTACTTACTTGGAATTAGTTGGTTCTTTGGGCAAAGATAAAAGGTGGCATGAGTCTGACAACCGGGAAGAAATTGCACGGGCACGAGTAGCGCTAGATTTAGCAGCAGAAGGACGTTTTGTGGCGGTAGTCTCTTCTGGTGATCCTGGTATTTATGCTATGGCTGCAGCAGTGTTTGAAGTGCTTGAGAAGGAGGCAAAGCCAGAATGGCAAGGTATCGAAATTCAGGTAGCACCTGGTATTTCCGCGATGCAAGCAGCAGCAGCCAAGATTGGTGCCCCCCTAGGTCATGACTTCTGCACCATCTCCTTGTCTGATATCTTAAAGCCGTGGTCAATTATCGAACAGCGAATCACTGCCGCTGCACAAGCAGATTTCGTGATTGCCTTTTACAATCCAGTGTCAAAGCAGCGCACTTGGCAACTGGCAGAGGCAAAAAATATACTACTGCGTTACAGACATCCTGATACTCCAGTCGTGCTTGCCCGCAACCTTGGTAGAAATGGAGAATCTGTTCAGGTTTGCACTTTGGAAAACTTAGTACCAGAACTCGCTGATATGCGGACAGTCATTCTTGTGGGGTCAAGCAAAACCCAGACGATCACGCGGTGCGATGGTAGCGTCTGGGTTTATACTCCTCGTCGTTACGATGAAGATAAGATTTTATGAGTTGATATGATTGCCCCTTTTAAGGGTGTCGTAGCTATACCCATACTTTCTAAAATTCAGAGTGTCTGTAGGTGTGACAATATCATCTGGGGACAAATGAGGAAGTAAGGATAACACATCTGCTGGCCCCTGATTTACCGGTGTGGACTCACCTCCATCCCAAGGCCACAATCTGTCGTTGAGATTTTCTCCATAATGTCCACCACTGGCAGGATAATAATTGGGACCTGCATGTCCATTTGCCTGCCATTCGGCCCAAAGGCGATCCAGATTGGAATGAATTAGCCAAAATACTGGATCGTAGGGAGAACTGATAATACTAGCCATTGTGCCTAAAGGATTAAGCTGACCCGTGGTAAAGTCAAAACTACCTCCACCGACTAACCCATGCATATAGTTATGCATAAAGACTCCACGAATTGTGAGTTGTCCCTGGCTATCGGATTTGTAAAATCCTTCTAGACCTTGGCGGAGTCTGTCATAGTCGTCAACAGCAAGAATTTGGTCCAAGTCTTCTTTAGGAATAGGGTAAGTATTTACAGGCGGCGCTTGCAAAAAGCGTAAGAGAACCTCACCTAATGTTTCTCCAGATGGCTTGATATGTAAGTTTGGGTTCAAAATCCATCCATTGGCTGCTGAAAAAGGACCGGATGCAACAGGTCCCCCTTGGACATCACCTAAACCTGGAATGCTGAGGGTGACTCCTTGACCATTTGCTCCCAAAAACTCATCTTGAAAGATAACTTCCAACGCTTTAGGGTCTGTCCAATCCCAATAGGGAAGTGTGACATTGGGGTTGACTGATTGCAAAGCTTTTTCAAATCGGTGTATAAACTCACGATGCCACGGTAGTAATAGAGAACTTTCATGGGCACCATCATGGCCAGCAGCTGGACCTTGTGCTTCGCTTGACATTAGCCCCATTGCTTCCACGTGCACTGCAACAAACTGGTCGTAAATACTGATACTGCTACCTTCCGGAACTGTATTTTTTAATGCACGCACAGCATCAACGAATGCTTGTTTCTCTTCTTGGGTAAGGTCAACAACATTCTTTCTTATTGCATAAGCTTTGTTTCTGCTAATAAGAAGTTTTTCGTTTGGAGGAGCAAGATCAGAATGAGCACTGTTGATTTCATCAATAGCACTGTTGTGATAAGCTACAGTCAGCTTGGTATCTGAACTATCGCCCTGCACCTGATTTAATACTTGCTTATGGTCACGATGCTCAACATTATGAGAGAATGCCGGAGTTCCAAAAACGACCAACACAGCAACAATACAACTAATAATGACTGCTTTAATACTTTTGTGGATTTTCATCATCTACGCTTATTATGTTCCCAATATTTCAATAATTTTTGAGAATTTTACTGAGATTAATGATTACTATTTATATAAGTTGACAGTAAACATAATTACTCACAATAGAAAATCTTTAGGAAAATCTTTCTATTGTTTCGCAACCAGCGCAAAAGTCGTTATTTGTTTGCAGTATTGCTGTGTTCCAACCTAGTTTGACCCCCAGGCACGACGCTTTTTTATATGAAAATAATGGCGTTGCATAATAAAGGGATGAATTCTACTGTCCAGCCAAGTGCATCTAATCACATCCGTAAGAACGGGCATCGTCGTGGTAAGCAAAACTCATTTGCTGTTCATATGATGCTGCAGCAGGGAGCGCTAGAACACCGATTCACTAATCCCAAAAACCCGGTTTCTGTTACTGGGAAGACCGAAGTTTCGTTAACTCAACAAGAAAAAACCGGGTTTTTTAGTCACAATTATGAATACTGAATCGGTGTTCTAGTAGGACATAATTTATAAAAACCGTGTTTTCATCCCTCATGGTACTTGCGTTGAATAAGCGTTTTACAGAAAACAAAAATACGGCTTTTAACGATTAAGGACTACTAGCATTGCTGAGCGCCAACTTCTCGAATCATATACAAAACAACGCGAACGAAAAACTCTTTGCTACTCTAAATCCGAAGAAATGTTTAATATCATGTCCGGATGAACACTTATAAAAAACCAAGAACCTCACCCCCATCCCCTCTCCTTAGTAAGGAGAGGGGTGCCCGATAGCGTAGCGTGCCGTTAGGCATAGGGCGGGGTGAGGTTTTTTTATTGTAAGTAATTAACCGAACTTGATATAAGTTATCAATTAGATTGTTAGTGCATTACCTCTACAACGGATTTGTGCTGTTACCAGTCTAATTTATCCCGCAAATATGCAGCGCCAAAATAATTGTTAATTTTTCTACCAATAGCCTTTTTCAGCTCGACGTTCCACCTCTGGCTGTTTGACATCATTCCAGCTAAGAGATTTTCCTCGGTACCGATACCACCACATCACAAAGCCAGTGATAAATAAAATCAGCGGTGCAAGTCCGACAAACTTTTTACTGAAGACTCAATCACCTTCATTGACTTTTGTCTGGGATTTTTCCCTTTGTACCGATACCACCACATAACGAAGCCAGTGATAGATAGAATCAGTGGTGAAAGTCCGACAAATATATATAAAATGCGGGTAGGTAAACCACCATAAGTCCCATAGTGCATTGGTGCAAACGAGTTTAAAACTTGATCAGCTCGTGATGCCTTCAAGCCATTTTTTAGTTGTATTACTTTACCTGTATACTGGTCGAGATAAACTTGAGAGCGACCGTACTTCCACGTTTCTTGAGGGTATTTTTTACCCACCCTAAAAACTCCTTCTGGTGTTTTTGGCAAACTGATATAGGTAGTAATAGCATTTGGTAAAGCAACATCAGCTTTTTTGAGAATTTCGCCCAGCGCCAAAGGTGATTTGCCCTCTATAAGTTGAGAAACTGGTTTGGGTGGCATGGGAGTGAAAGTTGCAACGTGGATGACGGGTTGGGAAAAATCCCAAAAATTCCAGCACACGCCTGTGAAAGCAATCATAGTAAGGAAAACAGCCGCAATGATGCCTGCCACCTTGTGAATATCAAAGTTAGTTCGTTTGGGATGTGCATTCCACTTGATTTTGAAGCCAAGAATCAGTTTGCGCCAACCAGGCCATAAAATAATTCCTGTAATGCTAAGAATAAAAAGCAAAAACGCGGCTATCCCAACGATGATTTCTCCGATTTTGCCTGCTAGGAGTTCGTAGTGGAGTTTGAAGGTGAACCCAATCAATGTACGCTCCCACTGACGGGAACCCATAATTGCACCTGTGTAAGGATTGACAAATACTTGCGTTCGTGTATCACCAGGAGCTTCCAGCCAGATACGATAGGGGAGGTGTGCATCTGGAAGTGTGTTGATGCTTGATAGTTTCAGTTCAGGTTGCGAGGCGTAGGCGGTTTTGACGGTTTCGACTACGGACTCGATGGGGACGCGTTGTTCTTGAGGAATAACTTGCCCAAACTGTTGAGTTACTAGGAATTGGTCGATTTCCCGCTGAAAGACTAGTAAACTGCCAGTTAAGCCGACGATGATTAACAGTAGTCCGACAATTAAGCCGAGGTAGCGGTGTATGTAAAATGTAAAGTCACGTATTTGTTTAGAGTTCATGGTGGATGCTTCTTTTTGACAAAAAGAACTACAAAGGCTGACAAAATCAAAAATTCACTGAAAGTGTCCCCAGAATCGTAAACGGTTCGCCGTAAAAGACTGCATTTCTATCACGGGCACTTTCAAAATAATCCACATCAAAAAGGTTCTTAAAGTTCAACCCCACTCGCCAATTTTGACGACGGTAAAAAATCGTCGCATCGGTTCGCACATAATTAGGCAAAGTGAAAGTATTTGCTAAGTCTCCCTTTCTGTCACCTGTGAAAAACAACCCTGCACCGAATCCAAAACCTTTCAAGCCTCCACTCTGAATTTCATATGCAGCCCATAAACTTGCACCGTGTTGTGGCACGTTGTTAGGTTGATTTCCCTTGAAAGCTGGTCTAGTATCTTTAGTAATTTCTGCGTCGGTGTAGGCGTAGGTGGCAATCAGATTTAATCCTGGTATTGGTTGTCCGACTATATCTAACTCAATACCCTGGCTTTGTTGTTCGCCCACCTGGATGCTAAAGTTTGATCTGCCAGGAGTCGGATCTGGTGCAACAACGTTTTGTTTGGTGATTTGGTAAGCTGCTACTGTTGCTGACAGTTTGCCGTCTAGAAACTCTGTTTTTACACCCACTTCAAATTGTTCGCCCTCGGTTGGCTTAAACGTTGTCCCATCTGCATTGACACTAAATAAACCCGCTGGCAAAAACGAGCGACTGTAGCTGGCATACAAGGAAACTGGCGAAATCGGCTGATAAACAATCCCCACGCGAGGACTAAAAGCTGTGTCGTTTCGGTCAAATGTTCTGTTAGTCAATCGGTTATTTAACGATTGATCTACCCAATCAAACCGTCCACCCAAGAGAATTTTCAGGTTGTCTGTTAATGAGATTAAATCTTGGACATAGAGACCAAATATATTTTGTTGATCAAAAGTGTCACTACTCTTTCTAGAAAAATTGACGATCGCTCTGTCATAGACTGGATTGAACAAATTGAGCGTTGGTAGAGTGCCAGTAAATGTCGTACGATCAGTGGATCCCCAGAACAAATCAAAACCAAATAGAAGGTCATGTTTGATACTACCAGTTCTAAGCTTGCCGATCAGATCGGTTTGCAGGGTGTAGTATTGTGAATCAAACGTTCCTGGTTCGCGGAACGCAGTACGTGTTACAGTTCTGTTGTCTGCTTGAAGAGCTGGAGAAACAAAATCCTCATCAACACTGAAGAGTTCAGCATTGAATGCGTTACGAACCGACCAATTATCACTAAACTTATGTTGGAATCGATAACCAATTAAAGTATCTTCGTATACCTGATTTCTGAGGTTTGGATCGTCGAGAAACCTTGATTTAGGAACACGTCCTAAGGGATTTCGTAAAACAGTACCGACAGCAGGTAAGCCGTCGTAGTCTGGAATAGAACTGCGCTGATAATCACCCTCAACGGTTAGGGTTGTATTTTTGCCAAAGTCAAAACTGAATACTGGTGCGATCGCAATCCGTTCAGCATCAACAAAATCAACAAAACTACCAGATTTTCGATAAGCAGCATTCAAACGATAGCGTGCAGTTTTATCCGCATTCAATGGACCTGAGATATCAATGGCAGGACGATAAAAGTCATAGCTACCAACCGTCAATTCAGCACCATAGTAAGGCTCAGCCAGCGGTTGCTTGGTGGTCGTGTTGATAATTCCACCTGGTTCAGCCTGTCCGTAAAGCACCGAAGCTGGACCTTTAAGAACTTCAACTTGCTCAATGTTCGCTGTTTCAGAGAATGTGCGACCTCTGATTCTAATGCCATTGACATAATTGCTGCCGTTATTGTTATTAGTTGAAAAGCCTCGAATTGTAAATTGATTTGGAAAAGAAGTTAAACCACCAGTAGCTCCTAATGAAACACCACTGACATTACGCAGTGCATCAATCAGGTTAATCGCTTTTTGGTCTTCTAGCACCTGTCGGGGAACGACTTGAATTGAAGCTGGAATATCCCGGATGGGCGTATCGGTTTTCGTTGCAGTTGTCGCATCTGGTGCGCGATACCTATCTTGCTGTCCCGTCACCACCAACTCAATCGGCTCATCACCAGAAGCTGATGGTCTCTGTGGTTGTGTTTCACTTTCAGGCTGACTAGCAGGTGGTTGTTGTGTTTGAGGTTGTTGCCCCTGTTGGGTGGCTCCTGTTGCACTAGCAACAGAGAAAATCAGACCCTCATTCGGACTTTCATACAACTCAACAATTGGTACACCCGACTTACCCTGAACGGTTAGCCGGATCGTATTGGCATCTTTATTTACTACTGTTATCTGGGCAATACCCGCAATTGGTTTTTGGGAGCGGAATATAAATGCCTCACCCGACGGCATACGCAATTGAGCATTGGGAATATCAACAATAAAATTATTACCAACACTACGATTATCCAGTTGCAACGCCTGCCCTTTCGAGGTTTGTAAAATCACCTCGACACCTTTTTTGGTAGGATTTGCCTTGACTCCTGTAACTTGCACAACTTCACTTGAAGGCGCTGTTTCTTGTGCTGGTGACTGCACCAGCATTCTGGCACTCCTGACTGGATGCTCTATCTCATTGACTCGCCGAATTTCCGTTATGGGTTTAACCAGCCCTGCCTTGGACAGCACAGGTAATCGTTGCTCAGAACTACTAGACTGCACTCGTTGAGCTTTAACCGTCTGACTCCAAGCAGGAGTTATTACTAACATCCAAATAGAATTTGTCAATAGCAGAGCTTTCAGCTTTTGCTTGATTTTCATCTTTGCCCCTCACAATCGGTAGTGTCACCTGGCTTTGAAGTAGATAACTGTGGAGCTAATTGGAATTTATTGGTATAGCTAACAGACTTACTTGAGAAAACTCTACAGGAGGTAGCTGAGCAATTGCAAATCTTTGTCATAGTTTCGTAATGTTTTCTGTGCAGCTAAGTGCTAACACTTCTGGGGAACATCGCCCTTCATCTAAAGCCACGCTTCAATGATTGGTGAAAAAATAAGAACCCCGACTTCTGCTGAGAAGTCGGGGTTCTGAATACAAATGTGCTCCAGATTGCTATCACTCACAAAATCTCAAACTCAAACTCCAAACTATGACTGTTAAGAAAATTGTGAGTGAAATGGTCTACAACATTCGTGTCACTCAATTCCAAATTGTAAAAATCCACAACCTCATGCTCAAAATAAGGTCCAG
Source organism: Brasilonema sennae CENA114 (assembly GCF_006968745.1). Taxonomy (NCBI): domain Bacteria; kingdom Bacillati; phylum Cyanobacteriota; class Cyanophyceae; order Nostocales; family Scytonemataceae; genus Brasilonema; species Brasilonema sennae. Next base: position 4,206,558 of record NZ_CP030118.1, read on the forward strand.
CGTGCCAAGTTCCTACCTCTAACTTGATGAAGCAATTTCCTGGAATGCGAAAAGCTGCGATGTCTTCTAGAGATGGTTGATCAATATTATTGTTAGGAGGACCAACTGCAATCAACCAGTCCTTCCCTTCCAACGAACCTAAACACTGAGTACATTGCACATGGCGAGTGATGGTGTGAAATCTGCGCCCTCTGAGGTGCAGCCTCATAATGTAAAAGCGGGGAGTACCTCTGTCGTTAGAGTCGATGTCCGGTATTATCCGGAGCACCTCTCCTACAGAACCGTACGTGCCCGTTTCCGTGCATACGGCTCCCAGATGTTCTTAGGGTTGTTGTTCCCTTTTGCTCATGTGGTGGTATTGGTGGCATTCTCGATGGACTGCTATGCAGTTCTTGGGTTTCCAATTCTGATGATTTCCGTCTACGTGATGTAGATGGACTGTATCTGAAGATATCATCTTCATTCCACATATTCCACATGAATGATTCTGCCGTTTCAGGGCTTTAGAGGTGTGCCCATCGTAGAGCTTGCTGTTGCGCTTGCTCCAGTATGGTATGTCTCCGTCAAATGGTGATTTATTTCCTATGACCATGACATGACTGTTTTCGGAGTAAGGAACCGCTGGGAATGCCTTGTCTACAAGCTCTTTGCTTGAGTAGCGGTCATTCTTGGTTTCCTTATTAAATACCGTGAATGTTCTGTTGTTGATGTGCCACAATGAATTTCGTGACCCATTCATTTTGCAGAAGCGGTGGTAATTTCTCCATCCTCTAACTAAAGGAGCGAGCTTTTCGGCTTTTTCCTTAGAACCATAGTTAGGGCAGTTGACGATGTTTTTGACTTTCTTACGAAATGCTTTAAAATTGTCCGCTGAAGGGATGCTTCTAAATTTTCCGTTCTTCTGTACTTTGAATTTCCAGCCTAGAAAATCAAACCCATCTGTCGAGGCGGTTATCTTAGTCTTGTTTTCACTGATATTCATTCCTCTGTCTGCAAGGAATTGATTTATTCTTTCAAGTATTTCTCTTGCGTTGTCTTCGGGTCTAAGTATTATTACCATATCGTCAGCGTATCTGACTGATGGTTCGATGATATATTTTGTAGGGGTATTTGGAGTTATCCTTCTACCTGCTATTTCATGATATCTATGGATACTTTCGATTCCGTTTAGCGCAATATTGGCTAATAAGGGACTTACTACACCACCTTGGGGAGTTCCTTGTTCGGGAAATTCGGGGTGTATTCCTGCCTTTAGGCATCGGAAGATACCGATTTTCAACCCTTTTGGTGCTATCAGGTTTTCCATGATAGTCGTATGGCTTATCCTGTCGAAACATTTCTCAATATCAAGTTCTATGACTCGTTTATTGATTCCATTTGAGGATGAGTTTAGATTGTTTGCCAGTTGTTTTTGTGCATCGTGTGCACTTCTGCCTGGTCTGAATCCGTAACTTCTCGCGTGGAATGTTGCTTCGTGTGCTGGTTCTAGTGCATATTTTGCTAGGCATTGCCAAGCTCTGTCTGCAATAGTTGGGACTTTGAGAATTCGAGTTTTTCCGTCCTTTTTTGGAATCGGAATTTCGCGTAATTTGTTATGATGCCAATTGATGTAATTAGTCTTGAGTTTTTCCTCAAGTGCAAAACGTTCTTCAAAATTGAGGGACGCTTTGCCATCAATACCCGCAGTCTTTTTTCCGGCATTTAGCTGAGTTACTTGACGAATAGCCAGGAACCTTGCAGCTTGAGATTTCAGAATCAGTTTTTGGAGTGACCGCGTTTTTCGCTTGTCTCCTGCTTTAACTGCTTTAAATAACCTAACTTGTAGGCGGAATAAATCTTTCCGAAATTTCTTCCAGGGCAGATTCTTCCATGATTCACTAATCTCATGACTGTGCCTAACCATACTCTACTCCTTTTGGTTATTTTCTGAACACCTTTCAGCAATTACGCTGAATCCTACCCGTGCTAAGAGAGTTCCGTATCTCGTCATACCTACCTTGGGTTCGACCTCCCAGGACTCTTAGCTCGTTTTTATTCGTTCCTCAGTCAAGATATATGTGCCGTCAGATGTAACCAATCCAACCGTTAGAACCCCTTACTCTTGCCGCTTGCGTACTTATCATCGGCGGGATTTTTGCTCTAACGAAGTCAAGGTTTTTATGTTATGCCTTGCTCCAATCTGGGTCGTTTTTCTAGGTTCTATTTCATCTTGCGCACTCCCTGTTAGCGCCAGTGTCGATTCATAACAACCGTCTGGTTGCGCCCTGTTCCCAGCTTCACTCTGCGGAATTCCGAGTCCGCTCGGTGTGGGCAGATAAGGAGTCACCTCTGAGTTTGAGGGGAAGGGTTTTCACCTTCATCTTGTCCGAAGTTCAACCATTTCTGGTTGACATGCTTATTTACGGGCTGAATACCGTGATTCAGCATGTAACGAATCGCACAAGTACTAATTGAGTATCTTCTGCATCAAAGAGTTTGCCATGTTCACTGGGAAAAATCACTTGTCCATATCGACGAAAATTTTCCGGCGTTACCCATTGAGCCCGCAATTGTTGCACCGTCTTTGATATCGTCATATTGCATTCTTTTGCATCTGCCACTATTTTAACTCTGTTCCCTCTCCGGTTAAGAAAGGGCAAGGGAAAGGTTTGTGAAAGTGGCTTATTCCAATCTCAGCAGTTTCTCAGGAATGAGTGACTTAGGAATGATAGAAGCTTGTTTGTCAAAATCTGAAGGTTGTGTATACCACCAAGCCCATGCAATGAAAACAGCCTGAAAAGGAAGTCTTATCGCTTGCAACCAAGGTGAATTGGGTATATTGTCAATGGGAATGTGATTAACCGCCATGTTGATATTTGCCGGATAAACAGCAATAAAAAGAGCAATAAGTCCCCAAGCAGTCGCTTGACTGACAGGCGGAACTAATAACCCGATACCACCCAATATTTCATAAAAGCCACTAAGATAAACAATTTCTAGAGGATAGGGTAGTTGCGGCGGCACAATTCTGACATATTGATCCCCAGAGGTAAAGTGCGTTACCCCAACTACAATCATAGATATAGCAAGAATGACACGAAGAAGTTCTTTAAGATTATTTTTCTTCATCTGTTTGCGTGGTTGCGTTCATACCTTCAGTTTGTTTAGCATATATCACTCCGTCGTCAGTCATGGGTGGGAATTAGGGAGTAGAAAAATCAAGGGACAAACAAGGGGACAATGAACCAATACTTTAGAAGATCGAACCGTTCCCACCTTCCTTGCGGATACAGTTATTCCTACTTGTGATCATTCCTTGGAAATGGACGCGGCTTTCATTATGGCATTTTTGTAAAGTCATGTAACATTTTCTCATAAATTACCCGTTGGTTTTCGTAACAGTTCAGAAGACAGTGCCCAGTTGGACTAGAGTTTGTCAAATCACTCTACTAAAAAGAAGATTCTCATAATTTTCTGAACTTTACAATTAGTCAAGGTATTGTTACATTATTTGACATGGCAGCAAAACCTATGTGAAGACAGTTTTCACGAATACACACAGCTACGTCATTAATGACTAGAGTTGGCAGTACTGTCAACTTTCGTTAACTTAGTGCTTGTAAGAAAACTCACAGGCTAGCTTCACGCTTCGGGTAAGGCAGTTGCGCGACTGTCGGATAACCCTAGCTGAGCACTACCTGACCACAACACAGAAAAATTCAATGTTCACAAGCGCCAAGATTGGAGTTGCGCTCTAGAACACAGCTTAATTTATGTAAAATTTAAGATTTTCTTTAGATTTTAGTTTTAAGATTGTTTTTAGATTCTTGATAACACTAATGTGTTTGACTAAGAACGAGTCTTTACAAAGGAGGTTTATCCGATGGACTCTTCAACGTTACGTCATCTATGGTCTGTGATTGAAGAAACCCAGACCAGTACTCTTCTAAACTTCAGTGATGCGCAACTAGTCAAGCACTTAATTAGACTGCTTGAAAATAGAAAACTACTTAACGACGAAGAAATCAGTACTGTGAGTGCTTATATTCGTTCCAGAGTCCCACTCATCCGTGACCTCGCTTTTGCGCGTTCGGCAAAGATAAATGGGCAATGGGTTATGAGTATAGCTGGCTGAAAACCTCTTATGTTAGGTCAAAGTCCTTCGCAGTCGCTGTTCTAAAGAAATCAAATCTACCCCAAGACTTTGCAATACCCGAATTGCGACTCCCCCTCCTTCATGGAGAATGCCTAATAGCAAATGCTCAGTACCAACGTAGTTAACATTAAGATATCGGGCATCCTCTACCGCTAGTTCCAAGACCTGTTTGGCTCTGGGAGTGAAGGGAATATCTATAGCTGTATCACCTTTTCCTCTGCCGATAATTTTTTCGACTTCAATCTGTGCATTTTCCAAATTCACCCCCACAGAATTAAGAAACTGCCAGCCTATACCACTCCCTTCACCAAGAAGTCCCAGTAAGATTTGTTCTGTCCCAACAAAATTATGTCCCAAACGGCGCGATTCACCCTGAGCCAAATTAATCGCGTTAATTGCTTTTTGGGTGAACCTTTCAAAACCTTTGAGATGAAATCTGTCAGAAAAAGACCCTGACAGTTTGTGAAAAATAGACTCGAAAAATTTTTCAAACATAAACCCCTCCTCAATAGGTGTCTTGTTAGCGGGTTCAAGGGTGTGTTCGTTGGAGACGCGATCCCCTTCGCGTCTACTTCTATCCGTCGTTAAAAAAGCAAGCAAATCCTCCATCGTCTTAGCATTCGCTGAGTACCACAGAAATTGCTTATCTTTGCGGCTTTTTACTAACTCTTCGTTCCGCAGCTTTTCCAAATGATGCGACAGGGTTGAGTTCGGGATTTTGAGCTTTTCCTGAATCTCACCCACTGTCATCCCTTCTGGATAAGCAGCAAACAGCAGCCGCATAATTTCAAGTCGTGGCTCCGATCCGAGTGCAGCAAACATATCTGCATATCGAGCCGTTTCTTGATTTTCCATATTTCTAGAATAACCGAAATAAGTAATATGTCAACACTAATATTTAGTCATGACTTGTGAGTCATGAGTTAGCAATTGTTTCTTTGTTCCTTACTCCTATGCTCTACCACTCCCAATCAAATACAGCAGCGCCATACGAACAGCAACACCACTGCTCACTTGAGCTTGAATGAGGCTAAATTCTGGATCATCCATTAACTCTGAGCTAATTTCGACACCACGGTTCACTGGACCAGGGTGCAAAACTTTTACATTAGGCTGGCACAGTTGTAGCCTTGAGTGTGTCATACCAAACATCTGGTGATATTCTCGCAAAGAAGGCAATAAATGAGCACTCATTCGTTCTTTTTGCAAGCGCAAAGTCATCACAAAATCTGCATCTTGCAAAGCTGGTTCTAACTCCCAGTGGAGAAACACTTTACCTGGTGTATTTTCACAATAATCTGCAAATAATTTTGGTAAGAGGGTGGGTGGTGCTGCTAAATGCACGTCAGCACCACTTGCTGTCAGACTCCAAATATTTGAGCGTGCTACCCGCGAATGGAGAATATCCCCAACAATAGCAATCTTTTTTTCTTTCAAAAGCTCCACTCGGGGTAGATCTGGATCAAGGAGACTACAAATAGTAAATAAGTCCAACAGACCTTGGGAAGGATGTTCGTGTTGACCATCACCAGCATTGAGGACGCTGACTTTTACACCGAGTCGATCCATCTCTTGGGCGATCGCATGAGGAACTCCCGCCTCTCGATGGCGAATCACCATTATATCAGTTCCCATTGCCAAATAAGTTTTTGCCGTGTCAAGAATAGTTTCTCCTTTTGTCATTGAAGAACTTCCTGAGGCAAAATTCAGTGTATCTGCCGATAGGCGCTTAGCAGCAAGTTCAAAACTACTGCGAGTGCGAGTGGATGCTTCAAAAAATAAATTCGCCACAACTTGTCCCTGCAAAGTTGGGACTTTCTTCGTCCGTCGAGATAGAACCTCTTGAAAACTAGCAGCCGTTTGCAAAACGGTATCGTACTCATCAGTGGTGAAGTCAGCAAGGGAAAGAATATGGTGACGACTCCAGGTGTTATTAGACATAAATAGCGAGGATATTTGGCTTAAAGACACGTCTACAGCGCACTCCAGGGTAAGTTTCGATGCACACTGATAGGGCCTTTGGAGGCTACTTGCGAGTTTACTTTATACTCATATTGTTTCAGTGGCGCTTATTATATCGCATTTTTAGAGTTTTTGGATTGACCGAAAAAATTTTAGATTTTAAATTTTAGATTTTAAATTGAGGAGCCAATACTGTTCGCGCAGCGTGGCACTTTGTGCCATAGTCCTTGTTTCCCGACAGAGGTACTTGGCGTTGATTTTCGGCTTGCCCTGAGCTTTGCCGAAGGGTACAAGCCCCGTCCTAGAAGGACGGAATTCATCCAAAATCGTAAATTTCAAAATCTAGGCTTCGTTTCGCTCCCCTCCAAGCAGAGCACTTTTAGCTTGGGCTGAGCGCAGCCGAAGCCGGTGGAGTTAATCCAAAATCTAAAATCCTAAATCCAAAATTGATTGACGTATGCACCAGGAATGATACCACCTGACATTTCTTAAAATAGATACCTGTTTGCTTAAATAACTCCTAGATTTTCAGTCATAAGCTAATGTAACGAATAGTGACAAAACTTACAACAGACGAAACAGGTCAGGAACTCTGTGCAGTCTTCTGGGTACATTATGAAAGAGTGTTCTCCAGACAAATGAGCCATGCTACTTGATGATCTACGGCTAAGTGAACCAGTAATAGAGGCAGCGATAGACTATAAACCACTGACTGTCACACCAGAAACATTGCTGATAGATGTCATTGCTTTAATGAACCAAAAGCGAATTCACAGTTGCTCGTTATCTGGTCTTAATTCACCGTTAAATGGATTAACCGTACATCCAACAAACTCTAGCTGTGTACTTATTATACAACAAACAAAAATATTGGGTATTTTTACAGAACGGGATATTGTACGGCTAACCGCAGATGAAGTTGACTTTAGAAACGTGACAATAGCGCAGGTGATGACACAACCAGTGATTACACTGGAGCAAGCGACTTTTCAGGATGTTTTTGCGGCTTTATTTTTATTTCGGCGGTATCGTATTCGCCATCTGCCTATAGTAGGACAAAAGGGCGAACTTATTGGTGTTATTTCCCACGAGAGTATTCGTAGGATTTTACGTCCTGTTCATCTCCTAAAGTTCATGCGTGTGGCAGATGTGATGACAACCCAAGTCATTTGTGCTTCTAGAAGTGCTTCGGTATTAACTTTAGCTCAGGTGATGGCAGAGTTTCAGATTAGCTGCGTCGTCATAACCGAGGATCAACCACCGTTAGATTTGGGACAATTTGTTCACATTCCCATCGGAATTGTCACTGAGGAGGATATTCTAGAATTTCAGGCAATGGAAGTGAACCTATCTGAAGTTCTAGCGCAAACTGTGATGAGTAAACAGCTATTTGTGCTCAATCCTGAGGATTCTTTATGGGCTGCTCTTGTGGAAATGCAACAGCAACAGACGCGAAGATTGGTGGTATCTTGGGACCGAGGAACAAAATTAGGGATTGTGACTCAAAGTAGCTTACTGCGAGTCCTTGATCCCGTACAAATGTATGGAGTGATCGAAACTTTGCAGCAGACACTTAAGTAGCGTCTATGCTTTTCCTTGGCTTTTTGACGCGCTAGTACTCGTTTTTCTTCTTTTTCTTCTTCCCTCACCGCAATAGACGTTTCCTTTCAGGCGTTGTTTGAGATTTTCAAACTCTAGTTTGAGCACTTGGTGTGCTTTTGTGGAGATACCTCTTCGCCAATATAATTTTTTGTACACAAAAATCGTTTCAGCTGATATATTTTTTAATTAGCCCTCTTCAGGTTTGCTTCTACCAAAACTGACAGCAGAATTTTCATCTGCTGAGCATGTGAACAAATCTTTGCGAGGACAGTATTGATGGAATCAAACAACGCGACATTCGAGCAGCAAGTTTTTGAACTAACTAACCAAGAACGAGCTAAGAATAATCTTCCACCTCTGAAAGCGAATGCTGAACTCAACTATACTGCTGACAAATATGCTCAACAGATGTCAGAACGTGGTGTTTTGAGTCATACAGCACCAGATGGCTCTCAACCGTGGGATCGAGCGAAGGTTGTTGGGTATTCAGCTCAAATGATGGCAGAGAACATAGCCGCAGGGCAAAGAACACCTCAACAGGTTGTTCAAGATTGGATGAACAGTCCTGGACACCGAGCTAATATCCTCAAGCCCGAATATACTGAGATTGGCACTGGTTTTTATAACAACTATTGGGTTCAGGACTTTGGTAGTGGTGATACAAATCCCATGAGCTACATACCAGGCTCTACATCTAACTCAACGATCGCATCTACCTCAACCCCTACCCCGCAATCTGCCTCCATGCCTACAGCTACATTGGACAGTGTTTTTCCTTCCAACTCTGTTCTAGCTTCTGTTCCAGCATCCACCCCTGTTGCTGAACCTATAGTTGAAGCTGCTTCTAAGACTGATACAGGATCTAGTAGCGGCAAAGTCATAAACAACCAAGTGAATGACTCGCTACTCTTGGGTGGTTTCAGCAACAATACGCCCGACTACACTCCTGGACATGATACTTTTAAGCTTGGTCAGGTTGAAAACTTTGATTGGATTGGCAATCTTCAATTTAGTCAAGGAATACCTACAATGGAAAATAGTAGAATCTTTGAGATATTACCAGGCTCTCAAATAGATAACAATATCCCAACTGGGGATAGGAATTTGAACACTTTAATTGCACAAGGACAAAACACTTTCTCCTAGAGATTGTGTAAGTTACACTCCTACACTGTATTGGAGGGTGAGTGTAGGAGTGTAAATAATTCGTTAGCAATGCAAAGTTGATAAAATTGCTCATCGGTTAAACCTACAGCTGGAGGTACGTTTAAGGTGAGGGGTTCTATCATGATTATTTACGGAAGGGGTTCATTCTATTATCGGACAAAGACTGAAGCCAAAAAGGAAAAAGATCACAAACAGTAAGTCTGTTGAGTCCAAGGATCACGTTAGCAAAGAAGAATCAACGCCAACTGAGGCTGTAAGCACTGAAAGCAAAAAAAGCCAAATTGCTACTAACACTTAAAAAAGACAGAGGCATAACTCCAAGAAATTAAAGCATCACTGTGCTAAAAGCAAAGGTAAAAAGTCTACAACAAATGGTAGAAGCATCTGCCACAGAAATCATGTAAAACTAAAATCATACTACTCAGATCTTGCACCTTCCCCTGAGTACGCCTTGAACTAAAGTACCCTGCACCGAAGCCCTCCGGGTTCGCCAGTTGACGCCAGACGCATCAAGTCGGGAAACCCTTTCGGCAGTCGCTCATGGGGGAAACCACGGCAGGTGCTACAACGGGGGGAACCCCCGCAACGCACTGCCTCCCCAAGACCGCGCTGCCTCACCCCGGCGCTGGCTCCTTTATGCCGGGGAACCCGTCCACCGGACTGGCTCACCGCCAAGGGCGTCTACAGGGCTGCATAGTCAAAGTCGGTTAAAACGGACTGGAATGTATATTCAGTAAGCTAAAGCTTACTTGAATTTTAAGCCAAGAAATTTATTTCTTGGCGGATCCAAAAGCTGGTGCAAGATATGAGACTACAGATGTAAATTTAGAAAGTCAGATTTCATCTGGGTTGCTTAATTACGAATTACTAATTACGAATTACTATGAATTGGAGTGCTGCATTACCAACATTTTTCATTACCTTAAGAGAAGGTGTCGAAGCTGCTTTAGTTGTCGGAATCGTCTTTGCCTGTTTACAGCAAGCTGAACAACAAAGGTTGCATCGTTGGGTATACTTAGGTGTTATCAGCGGCACTTTAGCTAGTTTTGTTGTCGGTTTACTACTAAATCTGGGAATCCAAGGATTGCAGACATCTGATTTGCTGTATGCACCTGTCTTCAAGCAACTTTTCGAGGTGGGACTGGGCGTAATTGCGATCGCCATGCTCAGTTGGATGTTAATCTGGATGACACGACAAGCACGATTTCTCAAAGCAGAAATCGAAGGCTCAGTTAAAACTGCTTTAGGTGAAGACAATCGTGCAGCTTCGGCGATTTTCAGCTTAATTTTTATTGCCGTATTTCGGGAAGGTTTAGAAACGGCTTTGTTTATCGTCGCTAAGTTTCAAGAAGGTTGGACACCCGTACTTGGGGCAATAGGAGGACTAAGTATGGCAGTTCTCATCGGGATGCTACTGTTTAAGTGGAGTATCCGCATCAATTTGAGCAAATTTTTCCAGGTGATGGGCGTGTTCCTGCTGCTGATTGTCTCTGGATTAGTGATTTCTGCACTCCGCCATCTTGATGGGGCGGCGATTGCCTATACCCAAATCAATTCCTCAATTGCTGATGCTTGCGGACAAGGAAATACTTCTTGTCTTTTAGGTCCCCAAGTTTGGGATCTCTCAGGTATTTTACCTGATCGACAGTTTCCTGGAATCCTTCTGAAAACTTTATTTGGCTATACGCAAAAACTCTATTTCGTTCAGGCTGTAGGATATCTTCTGTTTTGGGTGGTTGTGGGTAGCCTCTATTTCCGCAGTCTTAGCCAACCCACACAATTAAAACCAGCAACCAAACTCAATTAGGACTTATTTATATCATGTCCGTGGGAAAACCTCACCCTGCCCTATCGGGCATCCCTCTCCTTATAAAGGAGAGGGAAAGATTTTAGCGCCGATTCAAGCGAGGGTGAGGTTTTGAGCGAGTCGGTGTGTACACCGTTAAAACCTCACCCTGCCCTGTCGGGCATCCCTCTCCTTATAAAGGAGAGGGAAAGATTTTAGCGCCGATTCAAGCGAGGGTGAGGTTTTGAGCGAGTCGGTGTGTACACCGTTAAAACCTCACCCTGCCCTGTCGGGCATCCCTCTCCTTATAAAGGAGAGGGAAAGATTTTAGCGCCGATTCAAGCGAGGGTGAGGTTTTGAGCGAGTCGGTGTGTACACCGTTAAAACCTCACCCTGCCCTGTCGGGCATCCCTCTCCTTATAAAGGAGAGGGAAAGATTTTAGCGCCGATTCAAGCGAGGGTGAGGTTTTGAGCGAGTCGGTGTGTACACCGTTAAAACCTCACCCTGCCCTGTCGGGCATCCCTCTCCTTATAAAGGAGAGGGAAAGATTTTAGCGCCGATTCAAGCGAGGGTGAGGTTTTGAGCGAGTCGGTGTGTACACCGTTAAAACCTCACCCTGCCCTGTCGGGCATCCCTCTCCTTATAAAGGAGAGGGAAAGATTTTAGCGCCGATTCAAGCGAGGGTGAGGTTTTGAGCGAGTCGGTGTGTACACCGTTAAAACCTCACCCTGCCCTGTCGGGCATCCCTCTCCTTATAAAGGAGAGGGAAAGATTTTAGCGCCGATTCAAGCGAGGGTGAGGTTTTGAGCGAGTCGGTGTGTACACCGTTAAAACCTCACCCTGCCCTGTCGGGCATCCCTCTCCTTATAAAGGAGAGGGAAAGATTTTAGCGCCGATTCAAGCGAGGGTGAGGTTTTGAGCGAGTCGGTGTGTACACCGTTAAAACCTCACCCTGCCCTGTCGGGCATCCCTCTCCTTATAAAGGAGAGGGAAAGATTTTAGCTACGTTAAAACTGGGGTGAGGTTCTTCGTTTTTTATAAGTATTCATCCGAACCTGATATTACACTCCTACACCCTTTTTCAACACAGGAGTTAAATGTTCAGCAATCCCATCTAATTGAATAACGTTACATCCCAACTTATAAGCAAATTCAACAGATTCCCCTGCACATAGCGCATTGTAAAAGCCTGTTGCAAATTTAATGGCGGCTTTATCCTCAATCGCTTTGTTCATACCAATGACATAGGGGATGTGAGTGGCGATCGCACTCGCTTGGACTTCCGAGTAACAAGCGTTGAGGACAACACACTCAATGTCACTCGCAAACAACTTGAACAGTTCAGCCAGTGCAATGGTATCTACTA
>NZ_CP030118.1:4518652-4709903 GCF_006968745.1 Brasilonema sennae CENA114
GAGTATTTTCAATTGAAGTGTGATATAAATCCAAGCTAAAAACCCAAGTCAGCCGCGTGGTGAGGTTGTGCTGCACCGAAGGTAGGGAACTGGTATCCAGCAATGCCTGATATCGTGTCTGGTTAAAGACTTATCATTAAAATACAGCAGTAGGAAGTGAACACCAAACTAGTCTGTAAAATGAGTTGACCAATGCTAAAAGTAGTTGTAAAACAAGACTCTAACTAAAGTAGTCAACTATGGATAAGTTTCACGGAGCAGATAAAGATGAGAAACATTACTCTCGAAAATATCACTCAAGCCGTGATTGAGCACGGTGATCAAGGCAAGACTCATCCACGCCTTTATGAGATTTATGCCAGCCTGATTCGACATCTGCACGCCTTCGTGCAGGAGGTGAATCTGACGGAACAAGAGTTATCGCTCTTGCGCGATTTTATCATTCGGGCAGATCGCTACACAAAAGAGATACCGAATGGGGAAATTCATATGTTGCTCGACGTGCTGGGAATCTCAGAGCTAGTGGTTCTGTTGCATAACAACAGCAGCACAGCTACCGAAAGTAATGTGGAAGGTCCTGTCTATGTAGCGGATGCACCAGAGCGCAACATGGGCGATCGCCTCGGAATCGATCCCGACGGCAATACCCTCTTCCTATCAGGACGCGTCTTAGACCGGAACAACAAACCAATTGCCAATGCGCTTGTTGATGTCTGGCAGTCAAATTCAAAGGGACTCTATGACCTTCAAGAAGCATCCCAGCCAAAGGGTAACTTCCGAGGTCGTTTCAGAACCAATTCCGACGGCTCCTACGCATTTGAAACGGTTGTGCCAATAGGGTACACTATTCCATCAAGCGGACCGTGCGGTGACCTGCTGCGGCTTTTGGGACGACATACCCTGCGAGCAGGCCATATCCATTTTAAGTTGAGTGCTGCAGGCTATATACCCCTGACTACACAAATTCATATTGATGGAGATCCGCACCTCGATTCAGATACAACGTTCGCGGTCAGATCTGCCATCCTCAAGCTGCAAAAACATGAAGCACCCGACAAACTCAACGCATACAACCAAAGCAAACCTTTCTATACAGCCGAGTTTGACTTTGTGCTACAACCGAGCGACGAACAGACAGATGCGGCTTAGAGCTTGGACGGTTACTCATCACGTCGAGATAGCATCGATTCCCAATCGGGTTGGCAAAGATTTAGTGCGAACGTTCACATTGAATGGGAATCGAGTCACACTAAAAACGCCACCGACCGAAACTGATGGAGTCCTGAAGGTTTTTGAACTGGTGTGGGAACGTGTGGAGCTATGATGATATCGACTCGTATATAAAGCGATGGGACGCAGTGCCCGCCCTCCGTGCCATCGCTTGTCAATTGTCACAAGCATACATCATATCTTGTATCTATCCATAGAAAACCGTATAAGCTAATAAAGATGCAAGGGTAAGCTAGATAATTTTTCTTGGCTTTTCTCGCGCTCATAAAGGATTTTTGGTTTAATACTTAGTGATCTAATACAATAAATTTTTCTTGGTGCAAAATGTGAGATACCAAACTTTCAAGAGTCCAGATACGCTTAATTTTCTGCTCACGGCAAGCGCAGAAAGCTTTCCTGTGGAGAAGACCGTCAGCCCCTAAGCCCTGTGGACACACTACGTGTATGCCTACGGCACGCTTTGCGCTTACAAAGTTCACGCATTCAAGACCCCACGCTCCCGACCAAGAATTCAAAATCACGGAAGATTGGAGCCTCGCTCCGCGAGGAGCTATCGCTTACGGAGGAAACCTCCGCTCCAACTTCTCTCAAAATTTTTAAACCTTAACACAAAATTAGGTAGCAAATATGGATCTTTTGATAGATGACCTTGTAAAAAATCAGAAAATTGATGGCAAAAATCTAACTATTCCCGGTTACTTTATCCGCAGCACCGCACCTATCAATATAGAAGATGATAAGTTGAAAGTGGATGAAACTTTGCCGACAATTGATGATGTTATAGACCATCTTTATCAAAACAGTCAATCGCAGACAGAAGAGTTAGGATTGGTTATTCAAATTCATGGTTATAATACTGGTGTTAAGGATGGACAGAAAGACTATGTACGCGAAGATTGGGAACAAGTTTGCAAATATCTGAATCAACAAGACAATGCTCTGAAAGATAGAAAAAGTAGCTTTGTTTATTTAGGTTACCGATGGTCATCGGAAAGTGTTCCTTCTAGCCTGAAGAATGCATTTAATTCTTTACCGAGTTTACTACAATTTTTACTATATAGTGGGTTAGCAATTACTGGTCTTGGTATTTTATTATTATTTTTATTCTCGTATTCTTGGTTTGGAATTTTGATTTTGGCAGGTCTGTGTGTAGCTTCTTTTGTTGGAAGTTTATTCTTTTTGAGAATTATTGTTTATTTCCGAGATGAATATCGCGCAAGATATTATGCAGTGCCAGATTTGATAGAATTTATTAGACAATTAGATCAAGGTTTAATAGAGCGTTATACCCAACATTTTCTTTCCAGCCAAGCTTTTTTATATGATGAAAAACAAGCAAAAAAACAAGCAAAAGAGGAGTGGGATCAAAAAAGAATTAAGTTGACATTTATTGGTCATAGTATGGGTGGATTCATCACAACAGAAGTCGTGCGAGTTCTCTCTGACGTCTTTGATCAAAAATCTATTGGTAATGTCAAGAATTTGAACAAACAACCATCATCTAATATTGGTCGTGTTTTCAGTTTAGGTCGGTTGATTTTGGTTTCTCCAGACATTCCAGTAAATACTATTCTTTCAGGACGGACTAATTTTTTACGCTCTTCTTTGCGTCGTTTTGAAGAAGCTTATCTCTTTAGTAGCGAGGGAGATGTAGCATTACGCCTTGCTTCAACAGCAGCTAGTTATTTCTCTTTTCCAGCTAGTACTCGTACTCAAGGATATCGACTTGGTAATGTGACAGTTAATTTACCAGACAAAAATGTTTATGGAATTGTGAATTTAGAGCAGATAAAGCAGAGATTGTCAGCAAATAATCAGCTATTTGTTTCTAAGAAAAAATTCGACCATCTACTTAAATATCTTGGGGTTAAGGTTTTAAACAAGCAGGAAGAGCGAAACCTTTTACAGAATAAGAAAGACCCGGAATCTTTAGTTCCTAAAAGTGAAGATCCAGAATCAATCGCTGATTTGTTTACCTATTTTGATTGTACAGAATATCAAGATAAAACTGACTACCCAGGTCGTGATGGCAAAACAATCAATGTTCTCATTTGTCCAAATCAAAAATCTCCGTTGAAACTTTGGCAGTACATAAGGCTTCTCAAGGCTTTTTTTGACTCTTTTAACAACAGTTCAACAGGGATAGATGTTCATGGCGGTTACTTTCATGGTTATTTTAGTAAATTGATAATTTACCGTCTGGCTTTTGTGGGATTTGAGGGTTTACTAGACTCTTTAATATTAGAACAACCCAAGGAATTTGATCTGATAGCACCTCCTGATTTACAGGAAAAGCTCAATATAAGTGGAGAATTGAATACAGTGGAAAAACATAAAATTGCTCTGGAATATTTTTCTTGGATATGTGAGCAAAAAACTATTCAAGTTGCAGCTTCTTCAGAACGTTACTATGTCGATGTTTTAAATGAACCTCGCAAGGAAGTTAGAGATGCATTCTTATCACAACAAAACAATGAGTCTTGATAAGCATCTATACTTAGAGATCGAAAGTCAAGCTGATTACCAAACCAATTATCAAGAATAAGAAGCTAGAAAATCTGGTGAGAGAAGTTCTAAATGAACCAGTATCATCTAATACTTCATTCTATGCAGACTTGAAAAACGGACAACGCCCCCAAGTGAGTCAGCAGGAAGTGAAAGTTGTCGCGCAGAAGATAGTTCTTCCAGAGGCTACAATCCATGTATCAGAGTACGAGAATCCAGACAACAAAATTACGCTTCACGTAACCCATAACAGTGCAGATGTCGCTGAGTGGGTGCGTCAGAGTGATAATTTCGCCTCTAACCCTGAAACTTCCGTACCCTCGAATCTAGTAGGTATGCTGACTAGCGTCACAGATGTTAGCCGTAATAGTCGCTATATTATAGATGGTGAAAGCGGAGAGATTGTTGAATCAAATGTGTTATCTCATTCGAGGTATACTTGGGGTGTAGGACTTTACACTTACTGCGATCGCTTATCAACAGGTCTACCATCAGGACAGCTAGAAAATATTTACTGGCAGTCTTCAGGTTTTTGGCAAGAACTATTCACAAAATTTATCTTCGATTTGTACAAAGATAATGAAAAGCGGATAGTGTCACCAAAGAAATTACTTCAAGCAAACAATCGACAAAACAAACCTTCGTGTCTATTCCGTCTAAATACAATAGACATGAAGATTGCTTACGCCTATGAGTTCCCTGTTACTTATGAAGATGGTAAATCGAACAATCACATGATTTTATCTCCGCAATTTGTACCCCGCGTTCATGGTGCTGGAAGTTCAACAGATGGTTACATTGTTTGTACCGTTGCTTCAGAAAACAGCGATGAAATCTGGATTTTTGATGCCAAGAATCTTGCTCAAGGATCTGTTTGCAAACTCGATCATCCCGAGCTAAATTTTAGTTATACAATACATACAACTTGGTTACCAAAAATTGCACCTCGTACAGCAACTTATAACTGTCCCGTGCGCGAAGATTATCAAGAGCAAGTCACTCGCCCTTCGGGCTCAAATTCAAAGTTCAAAGTTCAAAATTCAAAATTAAAGACAATTAGTAGGAGCTTGAACTCTCTACGCTATTGTTGACCACAAAATCAAAGATTATGGTGGGGGCTCTGACCCTCATTAATTAATTCAAAAAAATTCTTCCGGATTGAACTTTGTTCGCCTTTGGCGTGCCCTTTGGGCATATTTTGAATTTTGAATTCAAAAAAGGTCAAGAAAAATTCTCCAGATATTTAAGAGTTGTTTGAGACGGAAGTTTATCCGTATTTTGAGGGAAAATCAGTTAAGTGAACTGTTTAAATTGTTGGATAGTTATTAGACTTTTTGCAGAAGTAGGGAACGCTTAACAGGGAACAGAACGTCGTAAAATCTCATTTTTGCAAGAGGTCTATTATTGACAATACCATTTATCTCGTTTCCATGCTATGGATGGAAACGAGATAAATTTTGTAAAGATACAAGATACAGAATTAGATAAACACATCCTGGATTATGATTACAATTCCTGGCATTGAAGTTAGTACGCATATCTACGAAAGTGCTAATACCCTGGTTTATCGAGGTATCCGAACTCAGGATAAAAAACCTGTTATTCTCAAGGTTTTGAACAAGAAATATCCCACTCCTGAGGAACTGGCTAGGTACAAACAGGAATTTGAAATAATTAGTTCGTTAAATATATTTGGAGTGATAAATGCGTACACGTTAGTTAAATATCAGAGGACTTTAGTTATTATTTTGGAGGATTTTGGTGGCGAATCTTTAAGATCTTTCATTCAGACTAGAAAATTAACACTAGCAGAATTCATTTTAATAGGCATACAGAGTGTTGATAGTTTAGCTAGAATACACTCGGCTAACATTATCCACAAAGATATTAATCCTTCCAATATCGTTTATAACTCAGAAAACGGGGAACTCAAACTTATTGACTTTGGTATTTCGACAGTTTTTTATCAAAAAAGTTTCATAACTAAAAATGTCGATACTTTAGAAGGTACCCCAGCCTATACTTCGCCAGAGTTAACTGGTAGAATGAATCGTTCATTCGATTACCGTGCTGATTTTTACTCTTTAGGAGTAACCTTTTATGAACTGCTAACCAGTCAATTGCCTTTTGAAACAACTGATTTGATGGAGTTAGTACATTGTCATATTGCTAAACAACCTGTACCTCCTCATGAAGTCAATCCAGAGATTCCCCTGGTTATTTCCAATCTTGTGATGAAATTGTTGGCGAAAAATGCTGATGATAGATACCAAAGTGCCTGGGGAATCAAAGCAGATTTAGAAGAAAGTTTATTCCAACTCGTGACAAACGGTAAAATTTCAAATTTACCCATCGCTTGCCAAGATGTTTCTCAGAAATTTCAAATTATCCAAAAACTATATCACAGAGAACGAGAAATTGAAACTCTACTCACAGCATTTGGGAGAGTGAGTGATAGAAATCATGATACACCTCCTAGAAGTGAAATGATGTTGATATCTGGATATTCAGGAGTTGGAAAATCAGCTTTGGTTCAAGAATTTTATAAATTATTGACTCAACAGCAAGGTTATTTCATTTCTGGTAAGTTTGATGAATTCTCTCGCAATATTCCTTATTCAGGATTGATTCAAGCCTTTCAGCAATTAATCAAACAACTGTTAACCGAAAGTGAATCACAGATTAATTTATGGAGAAAAAAATTATTAGAAGCATTTGGCTCTAATGGTCAAATGCTTATTGATGTCATCCCGGAAGTAGAATTAATTGTTGGTAAGCAATCATCACTTCCTGTATTGTCATCGACAGAATTTCAAAATCGCTTTCATCTAATCTTTAAACATTTTATTCAAGTTTTTACCCAACCAGAACATCCACTAGTCATATTTATAGATGATTTACAGTGGGTAGATAATGCTTCAATGCAATTGATACAACTGCTGATGACAGCAGAAAATAGTCAATATTTGTTTTTGATTGGTGCGTACCGTGATAATGAAGTGGATGGGAAACATCTATTGAAGCTAACATTAGATAAAATCCAAAAATCTGGGACGATTGTCAATTATCTTCACCTTGAGCCTTTGGATTTACAAAATGTTAATCAGTTAATCGTAGATACCTTCAATTGTTCTTTTGATAAAGGAAAATGTCTAGCAGAATTACTTGTTCGTAAAACGAATGGCAATCCTTTCTTTGTCAACCAGTTTTTGCAATCATTATATCAAGAAAGATTAGTAGACTTTGATTTATCTCCTGTTACCTATGAGAGAAGATGGCGATGGAATTTGGAGCAAATTCAAGCGAGAGACTTTACAGATAACGTCGTTGAACTAATGGTGAGCAAGATTCAGAAGTTATCTTCGGATACGCAAGAGGTGTTGAAGCTAGCAGCTTGCATAGGTCATCAGTTTGATATTCAAACAATAGCAAATATTTCTGAAAAATTACCAGAAGAAATATTGAAATCACTGTGTGAACCAATTGAAGAAGGTTTCATCTTACTCTTGAAAGATGCTTACAAGTCGATTGATCCAGATTCGTTACAAGAAACAGACTCTGTCAAGGGTGAATACAAGTTTGCCCATGACAGAATTCAGCAAGCAGCATATTTTTTGATTCCGCAAGAACACAGAAGCGCGGTTCATCAAAAAGTAGGTCAACTGCTGCTGAAAAATACTCCACAAGATAAGCGAGAACGGAAAAATTTTGATATTGTTAACCAATTAAACTTGAGCATTGAATTAATAAATCATCAATCATATCGAGATGAATTAGCTTCGCTTAATTTAATGGCTGCTAAAAGAGCGAAAGGATCAGTCGCGTATGAACCAGCATTGAGATATCTGCAAATTGCCATGGACTTGTTGGCAGAAAATAGCTGGGATAAGCAGTATGATTTAACACTGGCGTTGTATGTGGAAGCAACAGATGCAGCATATCTCAACACTAATTTTGAGGAGATGGAGAGATTGGCTGAGGTGGTACTGTGTAACGCTAAAACTTTGCTGGATACAATAAAAATATATGAAGTGAAAATCCAAGCTTATATGGCACAAAATCAGCCATTGCAGGCTTTAGAAATTGTGCTACCAGTCGTGAAATCTTTGGGAGTGAATTTTCCAGATAAACTGAGTCAATCGAATATTTGGATTGGTTTACTAAAGACAAAGATATCTTTGGTAGGACATCGAATTGAAGACTTGATTGACTTACCAACAATGACTAATTCCTACAAAATGGCAGCAATAGACTTATTATCTCAAGTAAGAGTAGCAGCATATTTGACTTCTCCACCGCTGTATTCTCTTATTGTGTTTGAAGAAATTAATTTATTAATTAAATATGGAAATACTTTTGACTCTGCTTTTGTCTATGCTGCTTACGGGATGATTCTTTGTGGAGTTGTGGGAGATATTGATTCTGGATATAGATTTGGTCAACTCGCTATGAAAACTTTAGATAAATTCAATATGACACGTAAAAAAAATAGAGCTATGCATGTTATTAATAGCTTTATTAAAAATTGGAAAGAACATGGAAACAGAACCTTAGAACCGCTGATAGAAGCCTATAAAAGAGGGAAAGAAAATGGGGATTTTGAATTTTGCGGTTATTCAGCATTTATGTATTCTTTTAATGCATATTGCGTTGGAGAAAATTTGAGAAAACTAGAACAGCAGATATGTTCATATAGTCAGACTATGAATCAGCTAAAACAACAAACGATATTCAATTATTTACAAATCTTACACCGAACTATCTCGCAATTAATGGATGAATCTGAGGATAAGTGTTCTTGTCAATTCCTGGGTGAGTTTTACAACGAAGAGAAAATGCTTCCACTTCATTTAGAAGCGAATGATAAAACCGCAATTTGCAATATCTATTTCCACAAAATGATTCTTTGTTATTTATTTCATAATTACCATGAAGCTGTTAAAAATGCAGAAATCGCTCAAAAGTATTTAGGGAGTGCTACAGCCTCACTCCTTGTTCCTCTATTCTATCTCTATGATTCTTTAGCACGACTCGCCGTTTTCAAGGATGTTGCTGAGTCAAAACAAAAATTTCTTTTAAAACAAGTTACTAATAACCAGAAGAAAATGAAAAAATGGGCAGATCATGCTCCCATGAATTATCTACACAAATTTTATCTAGTGGAGGCTGAACGTGATCGCGTGTTGGGCAAAAATAGAGAGGCTAGGGAATATTATGATCGCGCTATTGCTTTAGCACACGAACATGAATATATCAACGAAGAAGCCCTCGCTTATGAATTAGCAGCAAAGTTTTATATAGATAGAAACCAAGATCATCTTGCTCGTCACTATTTACAAGATGCTCACTACGCCTATCAACTCTGGGGGGCTACAGCCAAAGTAAAAGATTTGGAAGCCGAATACCCACAATTTCTGAGTCAAGCTCATAAAACTGATCTTAAGACGACTTTATCCACATCAACAACGGGGCAAAATATATCCTATGTATTAGATTTACTAAGTGTACTTAAAGGAACACAAACGATTTCTGGCGAAATCATTCTACACAACTTACTCGCAAAGTTGATGAAAATCGTGATTGAGAATGCAGGAGCACAAAAAGGCTTTCTGATTCTGCATTCCCAAACAAAGTCTCTTAACGAGGAGGATAACTGGGTGATCGAAGCTACAGGAAGTGCAGATTCGGATGAAGTTACCATTCTGCAATCAATACCAATAAACTCAGTAAATACCCATAATTTACATCCTTTTTTATCAACCGCCATCATTAACTATGTCGCCCGCACTCGCGAAAATGTGGTCTTAAATGATGCTCTGCATGAAGGACAATTTACCCGCGATCGCTACATTCTCACCGCTCAATCCAAATCCATTCTCTGCACTCCTTTATTGTATAAAGCCAAACTCAGCGGCATTTTATATCTAGAAAATAATCTTACAACAGGTGCATTTACTCCAGAACGTGTTGAAGTGTTAAGAATCCTTTCTGCTCAAGCCGCCATCTCAATTGAAAATTCCCGTCTTTACGAGCAGTTAGAGGATCATAGCCGAACTCTGGAACAAAAAGTGAAACAGAGAACTCAGCAATTACAACAGAAGAATCAGGAATTAGCAAATCTCTTGCAAAAGCTTAAAGCGACTCAATCTCAAATTATCGCACAGGAGAAATTGGCTTCTTTAGGAGCTTTGACAGCAGGTATTGCCCATGAAATCAAGAATCCCTTAAACTTTGTTAACAATTTTGCTGAACTTTCTGTAGAATTAACCCAGGAACTGCTTGAAGAGATTTCAAGTCAAAAAGACCGACTAGATCCAGAATCTAGGGAAAACATAGAAGAAATATTAAATGATTTGAAACAAAATGCTAAAAAAATCAATGAGCATGGCACAAGAGCAGATAATATAGTGCGTGGGATGCTCATGCATTCACGGGGGCAAACTGGCGATCGACAACTGACTGACATCAACGCCTTGCTAGCTGAGGCTATTAGTCTAACTTATCACGGAATGCGTGCCAAAAACCCTTCCTTTAACATGAACATAGAAACTGAATATGATGATAAGCTTGGTAAACTCAATGTTGTGCCGCAGAGCATGAGTCGTGCTTTTATAAATATCATTCATAACGCCTGCTATGCAGCGTGTAAAAAGAAAAAGCGTTTGTATGTGGATGTAGAGCACGAGGCTGAGGGTTTTTCGCCTATCCTTTTTGTCAGGACGAAAGATTTGGGTGAGGAGGTAGAGATACACATCCGAGATAATGGCGAAGGCATTCCTCAGAAAGCGCTAGATAAGATTTTTAATCCTTTTTTCACCACTAAACCACCTGGTGAGGGAACTGGTTTAGGTTTATCTATTACTCATGATATTATTGTCCAGCAGCATCAAGGAAATATCAGGGTGGAAACAGAAATGGGAAGTTATACAAAGTTTATCATCACTTTACCTAAAGTTGTTCCGTAAGAAAACAGATGAAAACATGAAAATAATGGTTGTAGATGATGAACAAGATGTTCAATTTTTATTCGAGCAAAAATTTAGAAGAGAACTAAAAAAAAACCTGATTAGTTTAGACTTTACCCTGTCTGCAGAGGAAGCATTGAAAAAAATACAAAGTCAAACTAAACTAATCGAATGCCTGTCCCTGATATTGGCGGATATCAATATGCCTGGGATGAATGGCTTACAGTTACTCAAAATTATCAAACAAAATTTTCCTAATTTAAAAGTCTTTATTATTACTGCTTATGACGATGAAGATAATTATCTAATAGCTAAAAAATACGGAGCTGATGAATATATTACTAAGCCAATTCAATTTGATAAACTGAAAGAGAAAATCTTTAGTGCATGAAGAGTCCCAATCAGAGAAAAAACTATGCCGCCAAAAATACTGGTTGTGGATGATGAGCCTGACTTAGAAATACTCCTTTGTCAGGCATTTAGAAAAAAAATTCGGCAAAAGCAATTCCAATTAATTTTTGCTCAAAATGGTTTAGAAGCACTAGAAAAGCTGCAAGCGGAACCGGATATAGATATCGTTTTAACTGATGTCTATATGCCAGAAATGGATGGGCTAACTTTGCTTACGAAACTTAATGAGTTATATCCGATCATTAAAGCAGTTATTATTTCTGCTTATGGTGATATAGAAAATATCAGAACGGCTATGAATCGGGGTGCTTTTGATTTCCTAACTAAGCCGATTAATTTTCAAGATTTAGAAATCACAACCAACAAAACTCTGCAGCATGTGCAACGAATAAAAGCAGCGCACGAACAAGAGCGTTTAGCACAGCACGCTCAAGCAGAATTATTAACTCGTTTACAACAAGAGGTGACTGAACGCCAGCGAGCAGAGGAAGCATTGCGCGAAAGTGAGCGAAAATTGACTCAATTTCTGGAAGCTGTCCCAGTAGGAATATTTGTCATTGATGCCAACGGTCAACGCTATTATACCAATAAGAAGGCACAGCAGATACTTGGAAAAAGTATCGTTCCTGAAGTTCAAGTAAGTGAATTTCCTAAGATTTATCAAGCTTATGTAGCGGGGACAAATCAGTTATACCCCTTTGAGGAGCAACCCATTTTACGAGCGTTTAACGGCGAAAGTGTAACCGTTGATGATATAGTGCTTCAGCAAGCTGACAAAATGGTTCCCATAGAGGTGTCAGCAACTCCAATTTATGATGATAAGGGAAAAATTATCTATGCCATAGCCGCCTTTACTGATATTACCCAACGCAAACACGCAGAAGACGAACGGATTCACTTTACCCAAGAATTAGCACACAAAAATACAGCCTTGCACCAGGCAAAAGATGCATTAGCCCAGTCCAACTCTACCTTGGAAGAAAAAGTCGAGGAACGTACTCGCCAACTGTCTCAAACATTAGAAATTCTGAAAGCGACTCAAGCTGAACTGGTTTTTGAAAACGCTTTGCTCAGAAGTGCAGAACAATCCTCAACCTTTGATTATCAAGTTGGCGGTAGTTTACCGATGAATGCTCCTACTTATGTGGTACGAGCCGCAGATCGTCTCCTGTATCAAGCACTCAAGCGCGGAGAGTTTTGTTACATTCTCAATGCACGCCAAATGGGTAAGTCAAGCCTCATGGTATGCATGATGCATCGTCTCCAGCAAGAGGGGTTTACTTGTGCAGCGATTGATATCACTCGCCTTGGTTCTGAAAACGTCACTCCTGCTCAATGGTACAAGGGATTTGCTGTGGAGTTATGGCAAAATTTTAATTTGTTTGGAAAGGTGAATCTGAAAGCGTGGTGGAACGAGCAAAAAGATTTATCGTCTATTCAGTGCTTGAGTCGGTTTATAGAGGAAATCATACTAGCTCAGGTTGAGAGTGAAAAGATATTTATCTTTGTCGATGAAATTGATACTGTTTTGGGATTGAATTTTCCTGTTAATGACTTTTTTGCTTTGATTCGCTTCTGCTTTAATCAACGCGGTATTAATCCAGAGTATCAACGTTTAACTTTTGCTTTATTTGGAGTCGCAACACCTTCTGATTTGATAACTGATCTTCAAAGAACACCCTTCAATATTGGTCAAGCAATTCAACTCAATGGCTTTCAAATCCATGAAGCTCAACCTTTGCTTTATGGATTAACAGAGAAAGTCAGTAATCCACAAATCGTGCTCAAAGAAGTGTTAGCCTGGACAAACGGTCAACCTTTTCTGACTCAAAAGCTTTGTAAATTCATACGCCGTTGTTCATCTCCTATTCCGACAAACGGTGAAGCGCAATGGGTTGAGAATTTAGTGCGAAATTATGTGATCAAGAATTGGGAATCTCAGGATGAACCAGAGCATTTGAGAACCATACGCGATCGGCTTTGCCGCTGCGCAGAGCGCAATCGCATTCTCAACACCAAACTAAAATCATCTCATCTACTAAAACTATATCGACAAATTTTGTCTCAACAAGAAGTCGTCTCTGTTGATAGTCCAGAAGAAAAAGAGTTGCTATTGTCAGGTCTAGTCGTCAAGCAACAGGGTGTTTTAAAAGTGCAGAACCCGATTTATCAATCAATATTTGATCATACTTGGATAAGTGAGCACCTCTAAACAATCAGTTATCAGTTACCAGTTATCAGTTATCAGTTATCAGTTTTTACTGTTCACCCTTCGGGTTCGCCAGTTGCCTGCGGAGGGAAACCCTCCCGCAGCACTGGTCTCACTGTTCACTGTTCACTGTTCCCTATTCCCTCTTAACTTTTGAAAATTTGCCTTTGTGCTTCGTACAACATCAAAGCGGCAGTAATTGCCACGTTTACAGATTCTACCCCTGGACTCAGGGGAATTTTTACTTGTAAATCTGCTACTGCTGTCAATTCTTTTGACAAACCAGCACCTTCATTCCCTAACAAAATTAAACTGGGTTTGCGCCAGTCTACATCCCAATAAGTCAAAGTAGCACTGGGTAAGGTTGCAACAACCTGCATTCCTGCTTCCCTACTTTGCTGGACTGTCGTTTTCAAATCAGGACTCATCGCCATTGCTAGGCGAAACCACTGTCCAGCAGAAGCACGTAATACTTTTGGATTGTCTAAATCCACACTATCTTCACTCAGCCACAACCCAGAAGCCCCAGCAGCTGCTGCAGTCCGAATTATCGTACCCAAGTTGCCTGGATCTTGTACAGTTTCCAACGCTAGCACTATACCAGTAAACGGCACTTCCCCAAAGCGATCGCTTCTTTTTGCCGTCGCAACTACGCCATCTGGTTGTACTGTGGTGGCGATCGCCTTTAAAACCTCTTCACTCACAATTTCTGCTCGTTCGCAAATATCACAAGCTTTTTGCCATAGCACACCATGGCTGTCTTGCCATTCTGGTGTACTGCACACTGCTTCCAATGGGTAATTCGCTGCACAAGCTTCCTCTAACAAGTGCGTCCCTTCTACCAAAAACAACTGCTGCTGGTGTCTTTCTTTTGAGGAGTGGAGTTTGCGAATTTGCTTGACTAGGGAATTTTGTAAACTTGTTAACATTAAAGTTCTGAGTCATGACTGGTAATTAACAGTTATCAGTTACCAGTTATCAGTTATCAGGTAGGAAACGGACTCGTCCACCCCTTGTTCACTGTTCACTGTTCACTGTTCACTGATTTGGTCAAGATAGTCTACCAACAAATAACCTTTTTTACTTGTTACTCAGCACTTCCCTTTCGTATGCGGAACCCGGGACTTGAACCCGGAAGCCTTTCGGCACTAGAACCTGAATCTAGCGCGTCTGCCAATTCCGCCAGTTCCGCAAATTTTATTGTTGATTAACAGTTTTTCATTGTCACTCAATTGTTTAGATCTGTCAAGTCCTAATTTCTTAGATCAGGGGTTTATTGATTTTTAGGTAATTTTTGTTACTATTATCTAGTTTTCGGAAAAGATTGTATGATAAGTTGTTGATTCTTTATCTGCTGTCAAAAAAACATAAATGAAATTTATCAATTTCAGTTGAAAAGTGTAGACAATCAAAAACTATCGTGTAGAATCGAAACCAACTTCAAACTTATAAAATCAACAGTTTTTTTGGAGGGTAAGTTTATTATTCCTTCTGGCGGCTTACCAGATGCCAAATCTTCCTCGACAGCAGACTCCTCAGTCCTGCAAATATGGGGTGGGCATCCTTTGCAAGGTCATGTAAAAATTAGCGGAGCCAAAAATTCAGCACTGGTGATCATGGCTGGAGCGTTGCTCTGTTCAGGCGAGTGTCGGCTTCGTAACGTGCCGTTATTGGCAGACGTAACACGGATAGGTGAGGTTTTATCAGCTTTAGGCGTTGGCTTGAAGCAAACAGGAGACATTTTAGAAGTTGATGCCAGAGAAATCAAAACATCAAAGGCTCCCTATGAACTGGTGACACAGTTGAGAGCAAGTTTCTTTGCTATTGGTCCGATGCTAGCACGACTGGGAGTCGCGCAAATGCCTTTACCGGGGGGCTGTGCTATTGGCACAAGACCTGTGGATCTGCATGTTCGAGGACTGCAAGCAATGGGAGCGGAAGTACAGATTGAGCATGGCATTTGTAATGCCTATGTTCCTGGTACTAGTCGCCGATTGAAGGGAGCAAAGATATATTTGGATATTGCCAGCGTGGGAGCAACAGAAACTCTGATGATGGCGGCGACTCTTGCAGATGGGGAAACCATTATCGAAAATGCTGCACGCGAGCCAGAGGTCGTTGATTTGGCGAACTTCTGTATTGCAATGGGAGCAAATATACACGGAGCAGGAACCAGTAAAATTACGATTGTTGGTGTTCCACAGTTGCATTCAACTGAATATACGATTATTCCTGATCGCATTGAAGCAGGAACGTTTTTGGTGGCTGCAGCAATCACTCGTTCAGAGCTTACCCTCTCGCCTGTGATACCAGAACATTTGACACCAATCATTACCAAGCTGCAAGATATTGGAGTGCGCATTATTGAGGAAGGACCTAACTGTTTACGTACTCTGAGGGCAGAAACGCTGAGGGCAACTGATATTGAAACTTTGCCCCATCCAGGTTTTCCTACAGATATGCAAGCGCCATTTATGGCTTTGCTGGCACTGGCAGAAGGTGACAGCCTGATTAATGAATCTGTGTTTGAGAATCGTTTGCGCCATGCCTCAGAGTTAAATCGCTTAGGGGCAGATATTCGTATTAAAGGCAACGTTGCCTTTGTTCGAGGAGTGCCGATGTTATCAGGTGCACCCGTACTAGGAACAGATTTGCGAGCATCAGCAGCGTTAGTTTTGGCGGGACTTGCAGCAGAAGGAAAAACCATAGTTCAGGGACTACAACACTTAGATCGGGGCTACGATAGACTTGATGCAAAGTTGGAGCAATTAGGAGCAAGAATCCAGCGGGTGCCAGTAGCAAACGTAAATGCGGAAGTTGCTTCTACCCCCATTGAGCCTCAAGCGCAAATCTCTATTTAGATACAAAAAACCACAAAAGCGACAGGACAAGGAAGAAATTCTTCCTTGTTCCTTTTGCTATGGCTATACTGTTTGTGTGGGGCTATTCAAAAGACCAGTCCTATATTTATTAACTTCCCTTATTTGCCCAGCAAGATTCCGCCATGTTAACGCCAAAGACTCAACTGATTGGTCTCAAAGCAGATTCATTTCGTCATCCGCTAGATCTAGACGCAACCAAAGCACTGAAGCAGATACCTGGTTTGGATATGATGGTGCGGAATCTTTTGGGTCCATTGGCGGAGCAGGTTTTTTATGTAGAAAATATCGCTTCTAGTGTTCTAGTCGGCGAAAAACAACTGCCCCATCTTCATAAGTCGCTGTTAGAAGCCTGCAAGATACTGGATATCGAACCTCCCCAGCTTTATATTAGGCAGCATCCAGCACCAAATGCATACACTTTTGCTATGCGGGGAAAACAGCCTTTTGTTGTCCTGCACACCTCGCTGATCGATATGCTCGAACAAGAAGAAATTCAGGCTGTGATTGCTCATGAATTGGGACACCTTAAGTGTGACCACAGTGTTTACCTAACTCCAGTCAATATATTGATATTAGCTGCGACAGTGGTGCCTAATGTTGGAGCATTTCTTGCTCAAGCAATACAGGCGCAACTTTTGGAATGGGTACGGTGTGCTGAGTTTACGTGCGATCGCGCAGCATTGCTGGCAACCCAAAACCCGAAAGTTGTCATGTCGGTGTTGATGAAACTTGCTGGTGGTTCGCCCACGATCGCACCACAACTTAATCTTGATGCTTTTATTGCCCAAGCTCGTGCTTATGATGATATTAGTAAGACCGAGATAGGTGAGATGGTCAAGGCTGCCCGCACAGCTCAGTTAACTCACCCAGTACCCGTTCTGCGTGCCAGAGAAATTGACCGTTGGGCAAGTAGCCAAGATTATCAAAAGTTGTTGCAAAATCAAAAAATAGAGTATAATAGTGAAGTTGCACCCAAGGGCGGGTGGCGAAACTGGTAGACGCACCACACTCAAAATGTGGCGACCTTGCGGTCATAGGAGTTCGATTCTCCTCCTGCCCACTTTAAATCAGTGAACAGTTATCAGTTATCAGCTATCACTGTTCACTGCGTAGGTAGCTGTTCCCTGTTCCCTGTAGAATAGCCTAGTAAAGGCTACCTTCTTAGGCTGCGAGGGTCTAAAGCATCTCTTAGCCCATCACCCAGCAAGTTAAAAGCCAACACTGTGAGAATAATCAACACAGCAGAAGGCCAGATTAGCCAAGGTTGCAGTACTAAAATTGAGGCGTTAGTTGCAAGAGATAACATATTACCCCATGAGGGGTCTGGTTGTTGAATTCCTAAGCCGATCAAACTGAGTACTGCTTCTGCCCCAATAAAGCTAGGGACAGCAAGTGTCGCGGAAATAATGATATAAGTGGCGGTTTGCGGCAATACGTGACGCACGATAATGTAAAGTGGATTGGCACCCATTGCTTTAGCAGCTTGAACGTATTCTCTCTCTTTAATAGAGAGGACTTGTCCGCGAATAACTCGTGCTAATCCAGCCCAGCTAATAAACGAAGTAATCACGACAATCAGCAAAAAGCGTTCGGTACTCGATAACCCCGGCGGTAGTACCGCACCCAAGGTTACCAAAAGATAAATACTGGGGAAAATCATGAGCACTTCGCTCAACCGCATAATAACAGTGTCAAGCCAGCCACCGAAATAGCCAGAAATTCCCCCAATCAACATCCCTAAAGGAAAGGTTAGGGCAACCCCAATAATACCGATAAACAGACTTATACGACCACCATACAGCAGGCGACTGAGTTGATCTCGACCTTGGTCATCTGTACCTAAAACGTTAAACTTTGCCTCACCGACAGCACCAAACAAATGTATATTTAGCCGAATACCACCAAATATTTCTGTCTCCTCCCACTTTGGGGGTAAAGGTAAATTCAACTGAAACAGACGATACTCAGGCCCAGTGACAAATAGTCTTAGGGGACAAGGCTTTTTATAGTTTACGATGATTTGGCGATCGCCCGTTTCTAAATTTGTGTCTCCCTGGGTTGTTGGATAAATGTGAGGTCCAATAAACTGCCCTGATTGTTTAGAAACCCAGTAAACACGCGTTGGTGGTAGTAGAGAACCATTTGGTTGTGAGGTGTAAGCGTTGTAAGGGGCGACAAAATCAGCCAAAATGACTGCTATATAAAAAACCAACAGTAAAGTTGCCCCAAACCTTGCTAAAGGATTTTTGTTTAGTCGATGCCACCAATTCATAGCAATTACCAGTTATGACTCATAAATGATGAATTATAAATTATCAATCATCAATAGTGAAAGCTTTTTCGTTGTGAAAATTTATAATTATCAATTCTTAAGCAGGGAGTTTTTCAATCAGGTACAAAGGCTCTTCTTGAAGTTTTTCGTGTTCTATAACAAATACATTTGAGTAGAGATTAGCAATAATTTGCTTTCCTTGCTGTGTGAGGGAGAGGTAGCGCAATGCATCCTTGATATAAGGATATACGACATTCCAGTAGAACTTGGCATAGTTCTTGCGTAAATCAGCAGGATTTTGATAACCCAACACCTGATTCATTCCAATCTCTTCAAACTCATAAAATAAAGAGGTAATTTTTTTTAAATAACGTGGATCGCTCAGTTGTCCAATCAAATCTGCAGCACGCACTAAACCTGCAAAATCATTTGTATCTTGGTGGTCATCTACACTTGGTACTGGAAACCGAGTCA
This sequence comes from Brasilonema sennae CENA114, assembly GCF_006968745.1. Classification (NCBI taxonomy): domain Bacteria; kingdom Bacillati; phylum Cyanobacteriota; class Cyanophyceae; order Nostocales; family Scytonemataceae; genus Brasilonema; species Brasilonema sennae. Next base: position 4,537,601 of record NZ_CP030118.1, read on the forward strand.
ATTCAATATTGCTCTTAATGACTTCTGAATCTATCAATTTGTGACCGCCAAAACGCTCATCAATAAAAAGCTTTCCCCGATCAACATGATAAGGTGTCAAACTCGCATCAGAAGCTCCAGAACGAAGAAAAATCATTTTTCCATCTTTACCTGTTGCGTACAAACCTTCCTCCTCTCGATCTTGTCGGCAAACTCCTTTAACATAACCAATATCATGACAGACCAAAGATATAATAAAATGCAACCAGTCTTCATTAGAAACACCTCCTTCACGGATATGTTTGCCGCGCAAAATTTCTTGTCCAACCAAAGTAACTAGGATAGAATGTTCTACGTTATGATAAAGGGCGTCACTGTTAGCAATATTTTCCAACGCCATATTACCTGCCCAGCCTATAATATCTTGATAATCATTTTTCAGGCAGCCGTAGGTGCGACGGTAGCCTTCACGAATTTGAGCGACAAACACATCAATCAAGATTTCAGTGGCATTAAACATATTGGTGACTCTGTTATATACCAAATTATGTATTATTTGTTTATCTCAAATTTGGATAATTTGATGACCGTCGGAGTACTCAAAAAAAGGCAAATAACTTTTTCTAACTGTTTATAGTTTAAGCATATCTGCTACCAGCGCGTGTGTGCGGGTTATAGGAAATCTTTACGAATTGAGCAAAACATCAACCGTGCCTTCGTAGTTATACATAGCTTCAAAAGACTACGGAAGTGGTGATACAGGTTTGTCTTGATCACCTCCCATCACCTCATGAGCGCAACTTCTTAAGGGAAAAACCGGAACTAAACCTGAAGCTGGCGCATGCTCAGAGATTCTGTCCAGCAGACTTAACGCGCAACCCTTGACTCAGATCTTGCACCATAATGTTCTTGCGCCAAGAAATAAATTTCTTGGCTCAAAGTCCAAGTCCGTTAAAACGGACTCTTGTTAGTTTTTCAGGAGGCACTGCGTTGGTCAACCAATTACAGCACACCCCGCAATATTCTTTGACAGCGCGGGATTTTTATTATCACTTAATTTATAAATTTTTGTAAATAATTGGTAAAGTTTGCATAAAACTTGTCCGCTGAACCTGAGAAGTCAGTAGATATTACTTTGACGAACAGAAAATGTGGTTTACTCAAAAAAGAGTGCAACTGCAAAGCAGTGCTAGGGGGTGTCGCTTGTTAAGGATGAATACTCTTGTGTGCAGGTTCTTCTTGAGGTTAGGGATTGCTCCTTGGTGTGCGCTTAGCGCAGCCGTGTTGCTTCCACTCGCATTTTCTACAGATTCTACTCTCGCTCAAGAACTCAAACCCGTGGCTGATAGGACTTTAGGAGCAGAAAGTTCTGTAGTTACACCAACAAGCCCGCAAGCTGACAGAATTGATGGTGGAGCGATTCGTGGCGCTAACTTGTTTCACAGTTTTTCACAATTTAATATCGGTGAAGGACGAGAGGCGTATTTTGCTAACCCAAGCGGGATTGAGAATATTCTGAGTCGGGTGACGGGGAGTGATGCTTCAAGGATTTTTGGGAAACTGGGCGTTTTGGGTAATGCTAATCTGTTTTTGATTAATCCGAATGGGATTATTTTTGGGAGAAATGCCAGTTTGGATGTTAGAGGTTCGTTTGTAGGGACGACAGCCAATGCGATCGGGTTTGGCGAGCAAGGTTTTTTTAGTGCAACGAATCCGAATACTCCTGCACTGTTGACAGTCAATCCTTCCGCTTTACTATTTAACCAAATTCGTGCCGCATCTATCCAAAATAACTCAATAGCGGACTCCGGCTTAAATCCATCTTCAGCGTTTACAGCAACGGGTTTGCGCGTACCAGATGGCAAGAGTTTGCTGTTGGTAGGCGGTGATATCAATATGGATGGTGGAGGATTATTTGCTTTTGGTGGGCGAGTCGAGTTAGGTGGGTTAGCAAGTGTGGGAACAGTTGGGCTGAATGGGAATGGTAATAATCTGAGTTTGAGTTTTCCCGATAGTGTAGAAAAAAGCGATGTTTTTCTGAGCAATGGCGCTGTAGTATATGTTCGTGCTGGCGATGGTGGAAGTATTACGGTTAATGCGCGGAATTTAGAGATGACGGGAGAGAGTTCCCTGTCTGCAGGGATAGAGAGTGGACTGGGTTCTAATAATAGTAAGGCGAGAAATATTGATGTTAATGCCACGGTCGCAATAAAGCTTAACAATGAGAGTGAAATTGCTAATGATGTGCAAGCACAAGGAAATGGACAAGGAGGCGATGTCAATATCAGTACTAGCACGTTACAAGTTTCGGGTGGGGCACAGGTGACTGCTGCTACATTTGGTGCTGGCAAGAGTGGAAATTTGAATGTTGATGCCCAAAATGTGCAAGTGATTGGTAGAAGCGCTGATAATCGGTTTGGCAGTGCCTTGAGTGCTTCCGGACAGCGAAACTCAACAGGGGCTGCGGGAGATTTGACGATCAAAACCAATACCTTGCTAGTGCGAGATGGGGCACAAGTAGGTACTGGTACATTTGGTTCGGGCAAGGGGGGAAATTTGAGGGTTGATGCTCTTAATGTGCAACTGATTGGGACAAGCAGCGCCGATAATCGGGTTGTCAGTGCCTTGGCTTCTTCCGCAGAACCAAATTCAACAGGGGATGCAGGAGATTTGAGGATCAAAACTAATACCTTGCTAGTGCGAGATGGGGCACAGGTAATTACTGGTACATTTGGTGCAGGCAAAGGGGGAAATTTGAGTGTTGATGCCCAAGACGTGCAAGTTATTGGTAGAAGTACTGATAATCGGGGTGGCAGTGCCTTGAGTGCTTCCGCAGATCGAAATTCAACAGGGGATGCGGGAAACTTGACGATTAAAACTAATACCTTGCTAGTGCGAGATGGGGCACAGGTACTTGCTGGTACATTTGGTGCAGGCAAGGGGGGAAATTTGAGTGTTGATGCCCAAGATATGCAACTAATTGGTACAAGCCCTGATAATCGGGTTGCCAGTCTCTTGAGCGCTTCCGCAAATCGAAACTCAACAGGGAATGCGGGAAATTTAACTATTAAAACTAATACTTTACTAGTACGAAATGGGGCACAGGCAAATGCTAGTACATTTGGTGCGGGCAAAGGGGGGAATTTAAGGATTGATGCCCAAGATGTGCAAGTTATTGGTAGAAGCGCTAATAATCAGTTTGGCAGTAACTTGGGTGCTTCTGCACAGTCAAACTCAACAGGGGATGCGGGAGATCTGACGATCAAAACTAATACCTTACTAGTGCAAGATGGGGCACAGGTACTTGCTAGTACTTTGGGTAAAGGCAAGGGGGGAAATTTGAGTGTTGATGCCCAAGACGTGCAAGTTATTGGTATAAGCGCTGATAATCGGTTTGGCAGTGCTTTATTTGCTTCTGCACAGCCAAACTCAACAGGGGATGCGGGAGATTTGACGATCAAAACTAATACTTTACTAGTGCGAGATGGGGCAGGAGTAACCGTGCAGAGTTTCGGAACAGGAACCGCAGGCAACATGACATTAAATGCTCGCTCTATCCGATTAAACAACGATGCTTTACTCACCGCCAACACACAAAGCGCTAAAGTTGATCCCAACTCTGAGCAGGCGACAATTAACATCAACTCACAAGATTTAATAATGAGTCGCAATAGCAACATCATAACCAACGCCCAAGGAGAAAACGTCATCGGGGGCAACATCAATATTGACACCGATTTCCTCGTTGCTTTTGAAAATAGTGACATCAGCGCCAATTCTGCTAACTTCCGTGGTGGGAATGTGCGAATCAATGCCACTGGTATCTTTGGTACACAATTTCGGAATGCAGCTACTCCCAATAGTGATATCACTGCCACAGGGGTAAGTCCTGAGTTAAGTGGTACCGTGCAAATCGACACACCCGATATTGACCTCAACAGTGACTTAGTCAACTTGCCATCAGTACCAGTTGACACCAAACTTGCTCAAGGTTGCAACTCTCCCAACTACGCGAAAAGCAGTTTCATTATCACCGGACGCGGCGGCTTACCCCCCAACCCGAAAGACATTCTCACGCCTGATGCCGTTCAAGTGGATTGGGTAACTCTCAACCCTGAAGTAGAGAAAAACTCTAGAACAAATATTTCTACACTTCCAAATCCTACCACACCAGCCCCAATAGTAGAAGCGACTGGCTGGGTATTCGGTCCCAAGGGCGAAGTCATATTTACAGCACAAGCCCCAACACAACACCAGAGTTCTTGGCAAACACCATCAAAGTGCCATGAAAAGTAATACGCGCTTTGCATTCATGACTTATACCTCACCCCCAGCCCCTCTCCTTATTAAGGAGAGGGGTGCCAAAGGTAGTCGGGTGCACTTGTATCAAAAATTTAGTGAGATGCTACTATATATAAGTATATTTGCATTGCTGAGCTTCACTCCGAAACGCCTATATGCACAAGTTGTACCTCCTGTACAACTACCAAACGGCAATTCTTTCCAAAGCCAACAACTCCCTTCACCGCAGGATGTGCAACCACCTCCACCTTCTCCATTTCCCTCACCCAAACCGCCACAGCCACTTCCTCCACCACAAGACTTACTTCCACCGTCTCGTCCAACTCCCAACAAGAGTGAACCAATTCCTGGCAAGTTTCCTGAAACTATCATTGTTAAACGATTTGAAGTTATTGGCAGTACCGTATTCAGTCCCGAAGAGTTAGCCAAGGTACTTGCTCCCTTTACTAACAAACCTATCTCACTGACTGAAGTGTATCAGGCTCGTACCGCTATCACAGAATTATACATCAAAAAAGGTTACATCACTTCTGGAGCGTATATCCCTGCTCAAACAACGCAAGATGGTGTTGTCAAACTCCAGGTAATCGAAGGTAAATTAGAAGACATCCAAGTCACAGGTACCAGGCGACTCAAACGCAATTATGTACGCAGCCGACTGGTGAGAGCAACTTCGCCACCTCTCAATAGAGAACGTTTGCTCGAAGCTTTGCAACTGCTGCAACTAAACCCTTTGATTCAAAACCTGTCTGCTGAACTCACCGCTGGAACGCGTCCCGGTACAACCATACTACAAATCCAGATACAAGAAGCAAAAACTTTCAGTAGCCAAATTGTTTTGGATAATAGGCGATCGCCTAGTGTTGGTAGTTTCCGCCGCCGATTACAAGTGAACGAAGCTAACTTACTCGGATTTGGAGATGGTCTGAGTTTAGCATACACCAACACCGATGGCAGCAACGCCTTTGATGGTAGCTACACGTTTCCCCTCAATCCCCAAAATGGCACTCTCTCTTTTTACTACGGTACGACATCCAGCGAAATCATTGAACGTCCTTTCAATTCCCTAGATATACAATCAGCTTCCCGCTACTACGAACTCACATTCCGCCAGCCAGTCATCCAAACTCCCACACAAGAATTTGCTCTTGGCTTTACCGCCTCCAGACGAGAAAGTGAAATTTCTTCCCGGCTGTTCCAACAAGAGGGAGTTCCCCCTAATTTACTTTCGCCTGGCGCTGATGAGGAGGGACGCACTCGCGTATCAGCGTTACGATTTTTTCAAGAATGGACTTCTCGTAACAGCCGTGAAGTTATCGCCGCTCGCTCTCAATTTAACATTGGACTGGGTGCATTAGATGCGACAATTAATAGTAACCCTCCCGATAGCCGCTTTTTCTCATGGCAAGGACAAGCTCAGTGGGTACGTCTTTTGGCTCCTGACACCGTACTGTTACTGCGTGCAGATATGCAACTGGCATCAAGAGCACTTTTACCTTTAGAGCAGATTGGTTTAGGCGGTTTGGATAATGTTCGCGGCTACCGTCAAGATTTCTTACTTACAGATAATGGCGCTTTTGCTTCTGCTGAAGTTCAAGTCCCAATTTTCCGGGTACGCGAGATAAATGGTGTTTTACAAATCATCCCTTTTGTTGATTTCGGTGTTGGTTGGAACAGTTCAAATAGAGACAATCCAAACCCTAACACTTTAGCATCCGTCGGTCTTGGATTACGCTGGTCACAGGGAGAGCGTTTTACTGCTCGTCTTGACTGGGGTGTTCCTTTAATCTCTGTTGATTCAAGCGAAAGAACATGGCAAGAAAACGGTCTGTATTTTTCCATACAATACAACCCTTGATGCTCTTCAAAGGTTCACGTAGAAGGTGGCTGACTCAGACTGGATTGACGCTCCTGACTGCGTTTCTCTGCATAGTACTTTCACCAATGGTGACAGCAGTTGTTGCTGTTAATTATACTACCCAGAGTCCAGCAAGTCACACGGTTCAAAGCGAAAACTCTGTGCAACAAGGTAAAGCACTGTATGAGGCTGGACAATTTGCTGAAGCAGTTAAAGTTTTGGAACAAGCAGCAACTGCCTTTAAAGCCAGTGGCGATAAACTCAATCAAGCAATGACTTTGAGCAATCTTTCCCTAGTGTATCAGCAACTGGGACAGTGGACTGAAGCTGAAGATGCAATTACCCAAAGTCTAAATCTCTTAAAAAATGACGACAACTCAAAACAGCGTTTTGCAATCTTCGCCCAAGCTCTAGATGTACAAGGGCGGTTACAATTGGCAAGAGGACAAACTCAAGCTGCACTTTCTACATGGCAAGAAGCCGCAAAGATTTACAAGCAAATAGGCGATGAAGCGACATTAACCCGCAACCGCATTAATACAGCTCAAGCGATGCAAGCTTTAGGGCTTTACCATCAGGCGAGCAAGACTTTAATTGAGGTTCAGCAATCTCTCATAAAGCTTCCAGACTCTCCACTTAAAGCAACAGGATTGCGTAGTCTCGGCAATATCTTGCGAATTGTTGGTGATTTAAACACATCTAGGGATGTCTTAGAGCAAAGTTTAGCTGTAGCAAAGCGGGTGCAATCTCCAATCGCGAGCGGTGAGACTTTGCTCAGTCTAGGTAACACGGCTCTTGCTCAGGGAAAAACTCAACTCACTCTGGGAAATACAACCCAAGCTGAGAAACAAACTCAAGCAGCATTAAAATACTACCAACAAGCTGCCCTTGTCGCACAACCCACAACGCGCATCCAAGCACAACTCAATCAACTTAGTTTACTTCTGGAAAATCAGCAATTTCCTGCGGCTTTGGCTTTGGCATCTCAAATTCAACCGGAAATAAGTAAGTTGTCCCCGAGCAGAACGTCAGTATATGCCCAGATTAATTATGCCCAAAGTATAACACAATTAAGACAGAAAACTAATACAGATAATCCTTCATGGCTGGATGTTGCTCAAATGTTGTCGGGTGCTGTTGGGCAGGCGCAAAGCTTAAAAGACCAACGAGCAGAATCTTATGCCCTCGGTACTTTAGGTGGGTTGTACGAAAAAACAGGGCAATTCTCTGAGGCACAAAACCTTACCAAGCAAGCCCTACTTATAGCTCAAACTCTTGAGCCTCAGGACATAGCTTATCAATGGCAATGGCAGTTGGGACGTTTACTCAAAGTCAAGGGAGATATAAAAGGAGCGACTGCAGCATACGATTCAGCATTCAAAACCCTTGAGTCTCTGCGTCGGGATTTAGTCGCCATGAATCCGGAAATTCAGTTTTCTTTCCGGGAAAGTGTGGAACCTGTCTATCGGGGATTGGTGGATTTGCAGTTGCAAAGCAAGGGAAACGCTGAAACTACGCAATACAATCTTACGCAAGCCCGTAACGTGATTGAATCGCTTCAGCAGGCGGAACTGAACAACTTCTTCCGCTCACCTTGCGTGGAGCCTAGGGTAACGATTGACACTGCGCTTGGACAAGACAAAAAAGCAGCAATTATATATCCAATCATTTTACCAGACCGCATTGAGGTTATTCTCACGTTGCCTGGACAAAAAGAACTTCGTAAATATACAACAGCTATACCTCGGGAGAAAGTAGAAAGCACTGTCGCTTCGGTGCGAAAAGACTTATTGCAAGTCGAACAAACTTTTCAGGTTCAGGAGCAGTCTCAGGAAATTTATGATTGGTTAATTCGACCAATGTCAGGGGAGTTAACCAAGAATGAAATTAAAACCTTAGTGTTTGTACTAGATAGTGAATTGCAAAATATCCCGATGGGGGTTCTTTATGATAAACAGCAGCAGAAATATCTGATAGAAAAATATGCGATCGCTCTCACGCCAGGTTTGCAACTTTTTGAACCCAAACCATTGCAAAAGGTACAGTTAAATGCTTTAACTGCTGGAGTTGGCGAACAACGCTTTGGGTTTCCTGCATTGCAGAATGTGCCACGGGAGTTAGAAGAAATCAAGTCTGAGGTTCCCAGGAGTGAAGAACTGTTGAATCAGAAGTTTACTGAAAACAACTTGCAAAACGAGCTAAAATCAGATCCTTTCTCGGTAGTTCATTTGGCGACTCATGGCGAGTTCAGTTCTGATCCAGAAAAAACGTTTATTCTTGCTTGGGATAAACTACTTAAGGTAAGGGAATTTGATAGCTTACTACGAGTGAGTGAATCTAGTCGGTCTAGTAACATTGAATTACTTGTTCTGAGTGCGTGCAAAACGGCGTTAGGAGACAAACGTGCAGCGTTGGGATTAGCGGGAGTGGCTGTGCGGGCGGGCGCACGTAGTACACTGGCAAGTTTATGGTCAGTAGATGACCAGTCTACCGCAGATTTGATGAGCGAGTTTTATCGACAGTTAAATAATGGGGTAAGTAAAGCCGAAGCACTCCAGCTTGCTCAACTTGCCGTTTTTAAAAAGGAGAATAGTCCTTATTTTTGGGCACCTTATGTGTTGTTGGGAAATTGGTTATAACCCACATTCCGCACCCAGAACTGTCACACACTAAGGAAGCGGGTATATTTAGTACAAATGATTATCATTTTCATGGCTTGATTATTTTATTTTTTGGAAGTCCCCAAGCTCAATTTTACCATTTTTATATATAGGAATCCGGTTTGATTTGGTGAGACCAGTGCTGCAGAGAGAAGTGCCTTGCGCGGGTTCCCCGCGTTGTGGCAACTTCGGAGAGGGTTTCCCTCCGTAGGCATCTGGCGTTAGCGCAGCGGAACCGGAGGTTCTCCCCGAAGGGTGAACGAACTCGTAGGGGGAGGGAACAGGGAACTCTTAACAGGGAACAGGAAAGAAGAAATAAAGGTGTACCTAGCTTCGTCAAAACTCAAATAGGAATCCTATATCCCTTCAACTGTTTATTGCATTGCAGTTTATTTTAATCCCAAACAGTTTTAACTTCATAAGAATCCCGTAACATTTCATCTCTCGTAATCAGGATAGCTTGATAGTAACTCGCTGTAGCAGCGATAATCCGATCATGAATATCCCAATTTTCCGGTAGTTGCAGCATTGTCTGAAAAATAGGAAAATCAAAAGAGACAATATTAAATCCATCTCCTTGATTAATTTTTTCAAGTAATGTTTCAATTGTAACCGCTATCTTCTTTTTTTGAGCTATATGAGTCAGTTCTGCGAGAACTAATGTAGGGATTAAAACCTGAACCTCTCCCGTTTCAGCTTGACAGAGAATTTGTGTTGCTGTTGGCGATAATCGTTTATCTTCACTGACAAACCAAGCTAACGCATGAGTATCCACCACATAAGTATCCATTTATCACCTAATCTTCCCACTGAATGACATCCCGAAAAACTGCTTTTTCAGCTGATTCTAAATCTTCATCAGTGACAAGAACATCTTTCCACAACCCTTTGATTTGAGTTTTATTTCGAGAACCTTCAAGTTGATGAATAACAGTTTTTTTTAATGCTTCTAATTCTTCTTGAATAGCTTGAATCCGAAGTAAAACATATTGACTCATGATAAATATTCTCCTAAGGTACGGTAGAATCGCATCAATTAAAATTTTAGCGATGCCAAGCCGCCAGGACGACTTCTTGTGCAGAGGCGTATCTACCACTTTCTACCTGAGTTTGAACAAACTGCTCAAGTTCTGGCGTTAATGACACATTTATTGTTAAATACCATATTTTGTGTGCGAACGTATTTTTATTCTAGAAGCAATACTGCATTCTCTACTTCTGAACCTTCTAGTAACGCTGTTAGCGCCTCCATCTTGAACTCGGTTATGAATTATGTTGATCTAAAATCTAGCTACGGCACTTAGCTGGTGTTTGCCAAGAACTGCGAGGCGTGGTATTGGGTGCATCAGCTGTGAAAACTACCTCTCCTTTGGCGTTGAACACCCACCCAGTCGCTTCAACTATGGGTTCTGGCGTGGGGTTTGTTGGATTTGTGGAAACAGATGGACTGTTGCCCTTATCACTGTTTGGGTTGAGAGTCACCCAATCTACTTGCACGGCGTCAGGTGTAAGAATATCTTTTGGGTTAGGTGGTAAGCCGCCGCGTCCAGTGTAAATGAAACTGCTTTTCGCGTAGTTGGGAGAGTTGCAACCTTGGGCAAGTTTGGTGTCAACTGGTACTGATGGTAAGTTGACTAAGTCACTGTTTAAGTCAATATCGGGTGTGTTGAGTTCTACTGTACCGCTTAAAGAAGGGTTTGTTTGCGAGATAGCAGTGATGTCGTTTGTCTGTAATTTAGTGGGGTCTGAATCGTCAGGACGCAATCTCTTAAGTTCTTGGCTACTGAGGGGTGCGATTCCAAAAATATCAGTAGCGTTAATTGTGATTTTCCCACCAGTGCCACTAAACGCATTGGCAGTGATGTCACTATTCTCATTAGGGACGGTAACGATAAAGCCCGAGGGAGCATTGATAGTAATGTTACCACCATCACCACCTTTGTTATCATTACCCGCAGAGGTGGAGATGGAACTTCCACGACGCAATAAAAGTAAGTTTCCTATCTGTAGCCGAAGATCTCCACCCTTACCCGTTGTGGACGTTGCATTAATCCGACTTTGATTATCAAGTTGAATGGTATCTGCCACGATATTCAAAGTACCAGCATTGCCATCACCAGTACTTTTAACTTCTAATCTCCCTTGATTGTCAATAACCAAGGTTTTTGTTCGCACACTCAAGTTTCCTGCATTGCCACTACCTGAGGTTGTTGCAACAATTCCACCGCTATTGATTTTCAAAGATTCAGCAGTAACTGTAATTTGTCCAGCATTACCCGTGCCCAAGGTGTTGGTACTGATATCTGCTGTGTTTATCACCATAGGACCTGCGACATTAATGTTGATTTCTCCGGCTTTACCTGTGGTGTTACTTGTACTGCTATTGATGGGCGAATTTTCAAGCTCAAAAGAATTTGCGTAGATGCTGATTTTTCCTGCGTCACCCTTACCAACGGAGTTAGTAAAAATACCTTTAGGGTTCCGTAACACCATACGCTCTGCGACATTAATGTTGATTTCTCCGGCGTTACCTGTGCTATATTCTTGAAGCGCCTGGCTATTGATCCGCGAACTGTCAAGCAGCAAGGAATTTGCATAGATGTTGATTTTTCCAGCGTCACCCGTCGTGCCATAAACGTCAGTATATATACCTGAAGACTTGCTCTCAAAAGAACCTGCGACATTAATGTTGATTTCTCCGGCGTTACCTGTGATAAACGTACGACTATAGACTCCCGAATTTTCTATCAACAAGGAATTTGCAGTAATGCTGATTTTTGCAGCGTTACCCGTCTGGGTATTGGTCACTATACCTGCTCGATTTCCCACCATAGGACCTGCGACATTAATGTTGATTTCTCCGGCTTTACCTGTACTATTTTTCTCTGTACGACTAACGATCGCCCCTCCGCCTTCAATCCGCAAAGAATTTGCGCTCATGTCGATTTTTCCAGCGTTACCCTGACCAAAAGAGTAAGTATCTATACTTGAAGCCCGTAGCTCCATAGGACCTGCGACATTAATGTTGACTTCTCCGCCGTTACCTGTGCTATCGTTCCCCGTACCGTTAACCAAACCATATCGGTCTTCAATCACTAAAGAATTAGCTTTTATTTCCATCCGTCCGGCGTTACCTGCACCATCAGTATTACTGCTTAGCCCACTGTAGTTACCGATAAAAATAGAATCAGCTTGTAAGGTAATGTCTCCAGCTTTTCCCGATTCTTGTACGCGAGTACCCAAACCAGCCTTATTCTCAAGCCTGATAGAGTTGTTAGCAACCACTATTATTTGTCCGGTATTCCCCGAACTGAAACTATTAGAGCTGATGTCAGACTGATTGATAACTATCTCTTTGCCGACAAAGCTGATTTCTCCTCCATTTCTGTCACCAAGCGTATCAGCTCGTAGAATGGACTGTTCGGTGAAATTGATGTTTTTACCGGCGATCGCAATGGCACCACCGCCCACTCCTGTAGTACTTACGAACGATTTCCCAGAGAATTGGATGTCTGCAAAACTGGGAGCGGCTTCATAACCCAGCTTCCAACCTTCTGGTACCGAGACGAGACTCACAGCCCCATTGCTGCCAACACTGCCGATTTCAATCCGTCCTGCTGGTGACTTGAGAACACCACCCTCAACAGATACTTTACCCCCCACCAGAGCTAAAGTTTTTCCCGACTCTACCTCCAATCCCGGAACGCTACTGTTAAGACGAGGACGGGGTTTTCCTGGATCAGCAGCAAAACTATACTTGATAATAGCCGAATCATATGCAAATTCGTGCCCAAGTCCTTGTACCTTAATTTCCCCTGGATTTGTGCCCAGACCGAGTCCAATAGGTGCAGTTATCGTCAATAGGGGTTTATCTGGTGATGGAGTGGCACTGAATTTAGTACCATCGGCAAAATTTATACTGCTGGCAGTGCTACCAATAAACGAACCTCCAATATTTAAACTGGCATTGGGACCAAAAATAATCCCATTGGGATTAATTATAAACACGTTAGCTGTCCCGTTAGCTTTAATTAACCCATCGATATTAGATACTGAGCCACCCGTTACCCGACTAATGATATTTTGAACATCCGCAGCATTGTTAAAGAAAGCAGTGTCACCAGCACGAACAGAGAACTCCTTAAAACTGTGGAACAAGTTGCTTCCGGCTTGCGTTCCTCCAGTGATAACGCTGGTGTTCCCCGACTCTGTGACGTTGGAGTTATTAGGTAAAGTGCCGTCTGGAGTGATTTGGGCAAGAGCACAATTTGCAAAGAAAGCATACGCACCACCTATGGCAATACCTAAGAACCAACCCCAACGAGTAATCATTCCGGACATTGCACTCCCCCCAAGCGTTTGGCGTTGCTAAACAATGGTTATGGCACTAGTACAAAGTAAACCACATCTAGTGCTACTCAAAGTACCTCTGTTTGCTTCTCGGTTTCTAATACACGAGTTTTATGCAAAAACTTCTATTTCTTAACAAAAGTTCATGAAAGGAAAATTTAAGTACGACACTTAGCGGGCTTGTTCCAAGAACTGCGAGGCGTGGTGGTGGGTGCATCAGCTGTGAAGACTACCTCGCCTTTAGCGTTGAACACCCACCCAGTTGCTTCAACTATGGGTTCTGGCGTAGGCTTTGTTGGTGTCGAAACAGATGGAGTGTTGCTCTTGTCACTGTTTGGGTTGAGAGTCACCCAATCTACTTGCACGGCGTCAGGTGTGAGAATGTCTTTGGGGTTTGGAGGTAAGCCGCCGCGCCCGGTGATAATGAAACTGCTTTGGGCGTAGTTGGGGGAGTTGCAGCTTTGGGCGAGTTTGGTGTCAACTGGTACTGATGGTAAGGTGACTAAGCCGGTGTTGAGGTCTACATCGGGTGTGTTGATTTCTATAGTGCCACTTAAAGAAGGGTTTGTTTGCGAGATAGCAGTGATGTCGTTTGTCTGTAATTTAGTGGGGTCTGAATCGTCAGGACGCAACCTCTTAAGTTCTTGGCTACTTAGCGGTGCGATTCCAAAAATATCAGTAGCGTTAATTGTGACTCTGCCACCACTGCCCTCAAAGGCATTAGCGGTGATGTCACTGTTTTCACCGGGTCTGGCAACGATGAAACCATTGGGGACATTGATAATGATGTTGCCACCATCACCACCACCACCAGCTTTACCTGCTGTAGTAGATATCTGACTGTTGCCGCGCATGAGCAATAAGTCCAGACCTTGCAGCGTAATATTCCCACCTTTACCGGATGCGGTTTCAGCTACAATGGCTCCTTTGTTGTCTAACCGGATCGAGGGAGATGTAATCTGAAGGTTGCCTGCATTCCCTGAGTTTACCGCACTTACAGTGACTTGAGCTTTATCCCGAACTATCAACTGTCCAGTAGCAATGCTTATGTCTCCAGCAACACCGCTACTTAGAGATCGAGCAAACAAGCCACTGGGTTCGCCATCATTTGGTGCCGTTCCGCTCAGTTCCACTTTGTCAGAGGCGCGTACGTCAATCGTTCCCCCTTTGCCTTGGCTACGCATACGAGCACTAGCTGCTATCTGTCCTCCATCCCGAACAATCAGCTGTCCTGTTTCAATCCTTATGTCTCCGGCATCTCCAGACGCTCTTGTTGAAGTAAACAAGCCACTACGTTCTTCAGCCGATATTCCAATAACTTGGATAGAGTCCCTTGCATTCACGGACAAAGTTCCTCCCCGTCCCTTGTTACTAGTGATAGCTGAGACTTGTGCTCCATCCTGAAGAATCAACTGCCCAGTTTCAATCCTCAATTCTCCGGCATTTCCAGATCCTAGTGTCTCAGCCAACAGACGGCTTCGTTCCAAAAGTTCTACCAACTCTGATGCGTTCACCACTAATGTTCCTCCGGGTTCTGAGCCTTGGTTATTAACACTAACCTCTGAACCATTGCTAAGTATAATACGCTTGCCTGAAAGCTGAATACTGCCTCCGCCTGTGCCAGTAGCGGTTACTCTAGTTGCATTGGTGAGAGAGACATCTGCTCGTTGCACTCCTTGGGGAAAATCTAGGCGGAAATTGTTGCGACCATTGCTACTATCAATGTTTAACCCTACTGTTCCTACTCCTGCTAATCCTCCTAATTCAATTCGACCACTTTCTGCCCGTAGTATCGCTCTGTCCAACTTCACATCGCCACCCACTAGTAGTAGACTCTGACCTTGAGGAACAAATAATCGAATTGCTCTATTTACTTGAATCGAGCTAGTAGATCCAGATGGAATTTGATTGAATAGAAATGCGGAGGGATTTACTGTCAGCAAGGGGTTAAGCGGATTGACGGGTGAAGTCATAGAGAATTCTCCACCGCCAGGAAACTGGATAGCATTGGCTGTTGTTGCTATAAATGAACCGCCAATCCTTAATTGGGCATCCCGACCAAATAAGATACCACTGGGGTTTATGAGAAAGAGATTAGCTTTACCCTTCGCCTGAAGTGTTCCCTGGATGTCAGAGGCGTTTCCCCCTGTAACTCGTACCAAAATATTTTTGATGTTAGAGGCATTAAGAAAACTGGCTACCTCGGCATTCTTAACACTAAAGTTGCTGAAACTATGGAATAGATTTGTATTGCCAACGGTTTTACCCTCCGTGATTTCCAGGGTAGTACCGTTGATTGTAACTTGAGTTCCCAAAGAGGGATCGGCTGTTACCTGAGCTAAGGTGCTATCGCCCCCTTTTCCTGGGAGCAACCCAACTAGAATCAGCAAGCCTGACAATCCTAACTGGTAAGCCTGAGTGAGCCAACTTCTTGATGTCACAGAATTTATCTCCTAGCCCTTGAAAGTACTTAAACTGGGCTTGTTGTAGTCACGATAGAAGAAGTAATATCACCCCAGCCAAGCTTAGGAGCTAGCAAGGCTATCTGCTGCGTATCATAAAATAGAGCACCAGTGTCTGTATGGTACGTTAAACTGCCATTATTAACTTGCACAACGCTTTTACTCGAGCCAATGTTTAGTGGAGGAGTTGTAAACTGAGTAGAGTTGATGGCAACACCTTCATTCAGTACATCTTTGGTTACGGACAATAATCGCTGATAATTATCATTATCATCCTTGCTATTATGCGGGGCAGTCCTAACAACAATAAGATCCTCACCAGGTTTGAAGTCTGTAATGCGATCGATACCGCCACCTGAGTAATAAAGTTCAAAGATATCACGACCCGCACCACCAGTGAGAATGTCATCGCCAAATTCCCCAGCTAAGGTATCGTCCCCCGATCCACCTGTGATAGTGTCATTGCCTTGTAAGCCGTATATTAATAGGTCATCTTTTCGTACACTATAGTTTAGGTTATCGTTTCCAGAAGTGCCTTTAATAGTTTCCACGTTCATTACTCCCTGATTAATTAGTGATTCAACTCCGTTAGAGTTACTTGATGTGTAGAGAGAGATTTGAGATTTGTTTATCTTGACTAGCATTGGAGGTGAACTGGGTTAAGGTACAAAACTGCGCGATACGCTCTGCGTCAAGCCTCTGGCTTATCGCCCCCCCACCACTAACAAATTCTCTAACGCCAACCTCCAACACCAACCCTGCCAATATCGATTCATCTCAAATATGGCTCATTTAAGAAGTTCTGGTTAAGTCAGCGCCCTGTTAAGTGCTTGGTTCTAATTGATAAAATACTTATTACACCTCACCACAAAAAGGGGTTGGAAATCAAAATTCTGATGACTTTGAACGAAGTTCATTTAAGCAGCGAATTCCGTACCTCATTTATGGTGGGCTGTACTTATGATAGGTTAATGCTACAACATTTTCTCTATCAAAATTATAACACTCTGTTTATCTACATGAGTGCAAAATCACGATTATCTTTCCATACCATAACGCCCAACAATCGGCGCAGTAGCAAACTCTTCCAAACCAACGGCTTTTAACAAATCAGTCCAATCCTGTGCAAGTGTAGATGAACTTGAATTAGTACGGCGCATATCAGCTAAATTCGTAACAGCATCCTGCCAAATTTGATTAACAGCATAGACAGGGTATTCTTTCGGTTTTGCCGCTTTTAACTGATTTTCAAGATTTGGGGTAAGCGCAACTTTTTGCACCCATGCTTTTACGTAATAGTAATCAGATGCGTTTTCCGGGTTGCCACAATAAACTTTGAAGTACCATTGATACTTATTGTCTTGCTTGAGCGCATATTGCGGATTTTGT
Organism: Brasilonema sennae CENA114; assembly: GCF_006968745.1. NCBI lineage: Bacteria > Bacillati > Cyanobacteriota > Cyanophyceae > Nostocales > Scytonemataceae > Brasilonema > Brasilonema sennae. The sequence continues at coordinate 4,554,601 of NZ_CP030118.1, forward strand.
GGCAGAGTAATGCCAATGATACCAGACCTATCAGGCAGCTTCAAAGGTGTCTTGTAGATATTTTTGCCTCTCTCGTCCTGAAACACAAACTCTCCAGAACGCAAGTTAGTGGGTAAGTCGGGAAGATAAACCCAAAAGGTTGGATACTCGGAGACTGTTAATGATAAGAAAGATATCGCTTCATTGACAGTTCCCTCACCTGGAACTAATGCAGTCACGGGCTGTTTCAAGTCTGGACAGCCATTACGTCTTGCCCCTCCTTGGCGGCGACCGACAGGTGCACCACTACGTGGAAAGTTCAATTTCTCAAGGCGGTTCTGTGTATTTGCATTCTTATTCTTGACTGGTTGAGCAACCTGTGGTTGCACTTGTGGAGAGTAACTCACAAGACAAAGGAGTATCACAGGGATAACGCCAGCAAGTTTCATAATTAAATATCCATATGCCGATGTTACTATATAACATCAAGATGCAATACCTGTATTCCGGAATTTTATCCTCGTATTTTCCACACTACAGCCATAGCTGTTAATATTAATGTCAAAGCAGGCGGAATTAGTGGTATCCATCCAGCTTGTGTAAAGATGACAAAACAAATTCCAAATAATATTGATAGCGCTGCTGCTACCGCCAACCCAAGGTACTCTGGCTTTGAGTAGCACCTAGCTATCATTCCTCCTAGCAACGACCATATCCAAACCCAGAGTACTTCCACCCACCCAGACCACCACCACAAAACTTGTCTACCATCCTCAACAGCACTGAGGATATGGCTTATCATCTGCGCTTGCACGAACACTCCTGGTATTTTCTTGTTGTGGGAAGGAGTCTTCCAATGATCAGAAGTGCTTGGGGCTGTAACGCCAATAAGGACAATACGATTTTTTAATAACTTTGAGTTAATTTGGCTATTGCCGCTAAGTATATCTCTAAGAGATACAGTCTCAGCAATGTTTTCTTGAGGACGCAGCGAACGATAATTCAGCAGCACTTGATATCCTGCTGATGCATCCACTGCTTGGTAACCGCTAGTGTGTTCCTTTAATGGTTTAAACAAAACGTTGCCAATTTTTAAGTCCCCTTGTGGGGTGATATCTGCTTTGATACCTTGGTCAAGCAAATAGTGACGTGCAAGCTGAAGGCTCAAAGCATTCTCTGCCTGACAAGGAGACTTTGCCGGAGGGGTGAGATACAATAACTGGCGACGTGCGACTTCATCAGAATCTGCCACAAAATCACTAAAACTCTGGCGTTCTTCTGGAACTTCCTCAGGAGGGTGAATACCATCAGGTGCGTCATCAGCATCAGCAGGAATTTTGCACACTGCAAAAATACGGTCATCCTGCTTTAGGCGAGTGATTAAATCTGCATAGTTGGGGTCTACAGAGAAATCCCGATAAATATCTATACCGATAGTTGTTGGTTGATACTGCTCAAGTTTTTGCAGCAATTGAGCAAGTGCTTTATCCGAAAGCGATCCTGTCCTTTTCATCCCCTTCTGGTTCTGATAACGAATATCTGCTTCATCAACAGTAACTATCATTAGACGTGGATCTGAGCTTTCAATTCGGGGTCGCAGTTGCATAAGATGGTCGTAAGCTTGTAATTCCCAAGGTTGTAGCATTCCCAAATAGCGCACTCCCATGACTATACTTGTGACAAGGACACTCGCCATAAGCACAGTCAGAAGTTGACGTAATGAATCGCTTTTTTGAGTGCTTAATTCTCGCCAAGTCAGGGGGACAACTCTGGGATTTTGGATTAACACTGGTAACCAAGTCGCATTCGGAAATTTATCCTCCAAGCCTTGCAACTTTTCTCTTGCTTCCCGTGAAGCCAGATATAAAGACTTACCACTTGAAAAAGCGACCAGAAAATGCTTTAAAAATTCCTGTGCCACTTCATCTGGTACGGGTTCCCGCATGACAATCATTTGCGGGATATTTAAAGAAGCGAACTGCCATGCTAATCCTAAACCATCACAGGAGTTAAAAATTGCTAGCTGTAAACCTTGTGCGATCGCTCTTTTTAAACCAAACTCTAACTCTTCTATTGTTAAGCTATCCGTTTTATTGATATAAATCCGACCAGTATTATCAGCAGTTTCACTATGTCCGGCGAAAAATAAAATATCCCACTGCTGCCAAAGATAATTGTTTAGCTCTTTGCGCTGTGGTTCTACCAGAAAAACTGTTTCAGCATTTGGTAAATTTTCTAACAACTGACGGTCTATTTGAACATCAATTCCATTACTATTTCCCAAAATCGCCAAAACTCTTACTTTGGGTTTACGCGGTGGTTTTGGAGGGGTTTGTGATGCTGTTGTAGTTAAGGCAAATTCTGCTAACGAATATCTACCAAAGAAATCCCACAAATGCCAAGGAATTCTCTGTAATTCCGGATTATCTGTGCGAATGAGTACTCGAATAGCTTCGTTTCGTTTTAATTCCTCGCGTAATGTGTTGTTTATACAGCGAAATTCCTGAGAATCAAACCATCTTTGTAAGTAGTCAATTAATACTTTAGTTTTTTGGCGGCATTCTGAAATTCGTGTTGTGATAGAACCATCGTAAATAATTTCTTGTGGCTTGATGCGACTTGGCATTCCTAAACTGCGATACTTGTGTTGCCACTGGCATAGGTAGGTAGCCAAGTCGAGACATGGTGGTAATTTGCCAGAGATTTCTATTTCTGGGGGAGCAAAATCTGAGCCAATCTCTAGTGTCACCCGAAATCCCTGGTATTCTAAATCACCATCTAACTTAAGAACAACTAACTTCGCCATAGACCCATTTGAAATTTGGGATTTTGAAGTGTCAAAATAACATTAAACAATTGTCATTTGTTTTACACTTCGTCAAATCCTTAATAATTTAAACATAGTTCTTCCAAAAAGCACAAGTCATTTTGTCTAGTGATCTTTAGGTTAGAAAAAGCTCTGTAAAGCTGACATCACCTAAAGCAACTTTAACACTAAAACGTTCTCCAATTTCGCTACTAAAGTTTAATTGAATACTCTTTGTGTTTCTCGCGGTTGCCTGCATCACGGGTATCCCTGCTTCATCCAATACTATCAGTTCAAGTTCTTTTGGTAAATAATTTTTACCACCTGTTGGGTACACTTTTACACCGACATTTATTTCTTCTCTTGAGACTGAGATCAGTCCTACCACTAAAGCGATGATTTGACTTTTGGAATCTCGTCCTAAGTCTAGGAGTTTGCCTTTCTGTAGACTAGATGTTGAATTTTCTGGGTGAACTAAAGTGTGTTCAGTTCCTCGAAATCTAAAAACTAGTTCTGATTGTTGCGGATTCAAAAGCGATTCTATAGTTTGCCAACCAGCATCAACAACATTCATCAACCACTGGCTCAAGTGAATTGGCTGTTCAATTTTTTCAATTGGTTTGTTCAGGTGTATAAGCAAATCTTCAAGCGAGTTTAACTGACTTATAAGTAACTCACCATTTTCAGGAACTGTTTTAACAAATCCTAGTAGTGTTGCTTCTTCAAGCGATTGCTCAAACTGTACAGCTACATAGCCAATTCTATCTGAGGAAACTTCTGGAAGAATATGAAGAACTTGCTCGTTAGGTAACACCGCAAGACATTCTATTTTCCCTAAACCGATAACTTCTAAATCAGCAATATCCATAAGAGTTTGTATGAGAGGGTTCCAACTTAAACTTCCTTGCCAAGAAGTTTTAATTCCCATACAACGCAAATAAAATTGAACAGCAAATACTGCCAAAGTATTGAGATAAACCTGTTTGGCTTTCTGAGGATTCCTGTGTTTGTTTCGGAAACGTTCTGCAAGTGCGTGAGCTTCTAAGCTTATCGGTACCGTAAAGGTTAAAGATTCTGATAAATTTCCTCTCATTTGTATACCTATTCCTTAATATACCTGATTTTCACAGTATTCTTTTAACTTAGGAGAAAGCTTTTTTAGACATCTGTAATAGAAGCTGCTGACTGTAGGAACTTTCATTTCAAATTCTGCTGAAATCTCTTTCCATGATTTCCCAGACATTCTGAGCATAGCTAATGCTTGAAACGTTGCTTGGGGACATTGCTCCATATACTCATTTTTAAAAATGTCTTCTGGGTCTGATTCTATACATTCCTTGACGATTTCTGTGAGGTCTTTTGATTCTTCAGGTAAGGCAAGATTGTCTAGGTCTGTAAGAGTCATTTTTGTCACAGAACTATGACTGAGGTTTTTACGAAGAGTATCTTTAAAAAATCGTCGTTCCAAAAGAACATTGACCCATACCAAAACCGTACCGCGTTCCGGGTTATATTTGTCAATATTTTGACAAATATAAAGAAAAAGTTCCTGACGTGCTTCATTGTAAATATCTTGAACATTGCTGAAAAATTGACTTTTGGATGGATACCAAAGATTGCCAAAGCGCACAATGCTGTGAATTAGCTTTGTTAAGGCGATTTGCCGTTCCTGAGAATGCGGCGGGTGTCGCTGTGCAACACAAGCAAGCTGTAGCAGATACGAATCAAGTTCATCTTTGGTCATTACTTGAGACTCCAAATCTTGTTCAAGAGCTGAAGTGAACCTCTAACTCCTTCTCGCACTCGTTTTAAACATTTTACGCAAAACCAGAGTATTTGTTACAAATATTTACATTCAGCAAGAGGTTTTGACCACACCCTGCCGCAATTGTGTTGGCTAGAGGTTTCTTTCTCAATTGTGTTGTCTTTCAGTCAAGTGGAAAGCCCCATCTCCTTGAGCAGGCGGTTAATGTGGCAAGCGCTAACCTTAATTCCCAATTGTTTCACCAGATGCTTGCTTAACTATTGCGCTGTCCAGCGTTTAAATGGATAGCCATACTCACGCGGACTATGGCTCGCCAGTTCTTTCAACCGAGCGAGATATTGCTCATTCACAGTCTTGGGGCGTCCCATCGGGCGATCGCCCCAGTTATGAGCCTGACCTGTCTGTGCCATAGCAATCCAGTACCGTGCAGTTTCTTGAGCGCACAACAGTGCTTCACAGATTTGTGCTTGAGATTGACCCGCATCTGTTAGTAGCATGATTTCAATACGACGGCGATATTCTGGACGTAACTCGGCTTCTAGGCTTTTCAGCAGCAGCTTGCGCTCTCTAGGTGTTAGGTAAAGACTTTGGTTTTCCACAGCAATTCCTCCTGGTAGAATTGACGGTGTTGGAAGTTCGTTTGAATGCTCCGCAGCGAACCTCTGCCTACTTCTCGGAATCAAAAGTCCAGGAATTGTGCAACTCGTTACAAAAATTCACATTAGTCTTGGTAGCAGTCACCTGTGTCGCTTTATCAGATGTTGAGGCTGTGACAAGGCAGCATCTACAATCAAAGATATAGCCCGTGTGAATAGTTGAGCGCATCACTACACTGTGATTTGCAAGATAAAAGTACCTTTGTTTTTAAATATGAAAGCTTAAAATAAAAAACATAATTACTTGAGTTATGCATAAAAAATAAGTTTCAAATCCTTGAATTTCTAGATTTAATATCAAAATATTGAAGAGGTATTAGACAATAAAGTAGCTAATTCCATCACAAGTAACTTCATTGACTGGCAGCGTGCTTATCTCAATGCCAACTCTAAAGACATTCAAATCTGGAGTTCAATGGTTAGCCTGGTCAGGAGTTTTGGCTCTGGTTAGCACCGGGGGCTGGCTGGTCTACATCCAGACTCGGAATCGACCTGCAGAATCGGTGGCGCTGCCTGTTGTCACCGTAGAACGCGGCAACATTGAAACTACAATCAATGAGAGCGGCACCCTTGAACTGCGTGGTCAACAGACCCTCAAGTCTCCAGCAGAAGGCGCAGTTGAGCAGGTGCTAGTGCGGCTTGGAGACCAAGTCAAGTCCGGTCAGCCGCTGATTATACTGCGTAACCCCGACCGACAAACTATCCTCGCCAATCAGCAGTTGCAAATTCAAAAACAGGAACTCACTTTAGCACGTAACCGCCAGAAAGTTGTTGAAGCCGAGGAAAAGCTAAAAGTAGCTAAACAGGAAAACCAGACAAACAAGCAGTTGCAGATTCAAAAACAGGAACTCACCGTAGCACGTAACCGCCAGAAAGTTGTCGAAGCTGAGGAACAACTCAAAGCTGAGGAAAAGAAACTCCAAGAGCTTGAAGCTTTGGATCAAAGGGGCTTCATTCCCAAAAATGAACTTCGGACGCAGGAGGAACAGGTTCGCCGTGCGAAAACTGCTTTGTGGGAGGCGAAGTTAACCGTCAGCAGCGATACCATCGAACTCCAGAACCTTCAGCTTGAGATCCAAAATACGCAACAGCAAACGCGGGATAAAATTATGCAGGCTGAATCTGCTGTGCAGGATGCTCAGTTAGCGGTCAACAACGATACCCGTGAATTTCAGCGCCTTCAGCTTGAACTGCAAAAAATCCAGCAGCAACTCCAGAACAACGTCGTGACTGCACCAATTAATGGTAACGTTCTTGACATCAAAGTCAAGGATGGGGAAGGGGTTCAGGTGCGTACTGATCTGCTCACCCTAGGCGACTCTACCCAAGAACTGGTGTCGCTCCAGCTTTCCACCCTGAATGCGGCTAAAGTCCGGGTCAACCAATCAGCCCGCATCAGTGTCATCGGTCCCAATGCTCAGACATTCGAGGGGCGGGTGCAAAGTTTGTCTCCCATAGCAACAACCTCTAGTGGGAACGAGAGCCAAAGCAGCAGCCAACAAGCGGGGCAAGCAACGGTATCTGCTAAAGTGCGACTTAATACCCCTTCCCGCAAGCTGATTCCTGGCAGCCAGGTAAATGTCGAGATTGTTTTGCAACAGCGGCAGAACGTGGTGGTTTTGGACACGGAAGCGATTCAGCGCTCTGAAGAAAAGCCCTTTGTATTGGTGCGGGATAAACAAGGTAAGGCTCAGAAAAAAAACATCACTCTAGGGCTAGAGGGGTTGACTAATGTGGAAGTGACCTCTGGTCTGCGCCCTGGGGATCAAGTGGTGCTGCCCGCAGCTGATTCCAAATCGGAACCAGGAACGCCAACCGTTCCCGAAGACAATTCGACAGAAGGTAACAGCGAATAGTATGAGTCTCACACCTTTCGACCTACTAGCTCTGACTTCCCGCTCTTTAAGCGGCAATCCCTTGCGTTCTACCCTAACCACCCTAGGCGTTTTCATGGGTGTAGCTGCGGTGACAGCGACGCTTCAGGTCGGCAGCATCAGTCGGGCAGTGATTGCCCGTCAAATGGCAGAGCGAGATGCCCCTCAGGTCGTAGTATACCCAGAGTCGCGATTTCTTCGGCTAGAAGACATGAAATTCTTGCAAAAACGGCTCTTGGGCTTACAAGCAATCAGTGCGTCCAGTTCCCCAACTTCTTCTCAAACCGTATTTCAAGATCAGGAGGCGAAGAATTCTTTGATGTTGGGTGTTTCCCAAAACTTCTTGCTCACATCGGCTAAGCAATTAGTGAAGGGACGGTTCTTCACAAGAGCAGATTCTGCCAGCTATCGACCTGTGGTGGTCATTGATCAATTTCTGGCGGATAAACTTTTCAAAGGTCAAAAGCCAACGGGTAAGCGCATTTATGCTAATCGCCGACCCTATATCGTTGTGGGGGTGGTAAAGACTAATTCCGGTAACAACGAAGCACCTGAGGGTCAGCTACTAGTGCCGATTTCAGTTTACAACGCTTTAATGGGTAGTCGCGATATTGGAACTATTTGGATGCGTCCCCGCAAACTCGAAGACCTGAAGAACTTGGAAGACCAGGCAAAAAAACTGTTGGAGCAGCGCTTTCCAAGTCAAAAATTTTATGTTGCTAACAATGTGGAAGACATCCTGGAGCAACAGAAAACCCTTGAATCCGTTTCAATGGCACTGGCAGCAGTGGGAGTCATCTCTTTATTGGTGGGTGGTGTTGGCATTGCTAATATTACTATCGCCACTGTAGCAGAGCGTACTTCTGAAATTGGTCTGAAGCTGGCGATTGGGGCAACAAAGCAGGACATCATGTTGCAGTTCATTCTTGAAGCGGCGGTTTTGAGCTTGTTAGGGGGAACTGTGGCGCTGATTACAGTGCATGGGTTAACGTTGGTGGTTGCCGATACTTTTGATTTACCCTACCAATTTGAAAGCAGTACAGCCGCTTTGTCCTTAGGTTCAGCGCTATTGGTGGGGGTGGGCGCTGGTTTTCTCCCGGCTCTACGAGCTAGCCAGCTAAATCCTGTTACAGCTTTACGTAGCACATAGTATTTGTTACAACATCACGGTAAATTAATAAGCCCCCAATAGCAAGCTATTGGGGGCCATTGGTCACAAGTTAAGGTTGTGAGCCAGTTGTCAAGGGGTTTTAGGACTTGCCGTGAAAAGTCAGTGTCGGAGCAGGCCCAACGCCCGGTGCAGCTACGGACGGTCGTCAACACGGAGTGACCCCCTGCATAACAGGGGGCCACTCCTGAACCTGATGTGCGTAGACCTCTTAACAGACTGACATTGGAAAATTCGTCCTCCCCGTAAGAGGGTGCTTACGGCGGAGCTTCACCATGCCTTGTGAAAGTGTGTCGTAAGAGGTTATTTATGAGGCTAATTCAGGCGGTTACGCCAGTCACGGAACAGGTTCCCATGGGCTGCAGGTGTCTGAACCTGTATCGTCTTCGCAGACACGGAACCTGGTGATGCTGCGGCTGGGTGTGGCGACGCCGCACCCAGCCTGCGACCCGTTCCCGTCCCCGATCCTGAAGGTGCTTGAGCTGCCGCTGACGTTGTACTCAGCGTAAACGCCGTTTCCATCTTGTTCCAGGTCGCAGGCACCGATGTATTTCCTGTCGATGCGGACGCCGGCGTAGTCGGAGCCCTCCGCAGCCGTCCAATACGCCCAGCTCTGGGCGTGGGCCAGAGTACCCATGCCCGCCACCACCGCAGTGACTGCACCCGTCGTCAAGATTAAGCGGCCAATTCGTGCGAGAGACATTTCTTTTCTCCTTATTTTGATTGTGATTATGTAGGTCAACCATTTGACCTCTATTTCAATTAATTGAAATTTGTTGTTGTCAAGGCCATCGTACTTATCCAGGATTTGTGTTTGATTCGCTGGCTTATAGATTGCCTATTTCTTCTTCAATACTCTGAGATTTAATTTACAAATTCAAGGGTTTTAAACTCATTGATTACGCATAAGTCAAGCATTTATGTTTTTTTTTGAAAAATCATATGTAAAAAATGGTAAAACAAAATCCATTGAGGTGCTCTCACTACTCTGAATTTTGCAATTTGAAACTGAGCTATGTCTCTGATCGCAGATGGAGTTTGGCACAATGTCACAGCATCATTGTCTAAAAAGCCACACTTGCGAGCGTTCACCAAATTAATGTGAAATTGTTTTGAGCCACATATAATTATTTAGACTTTGGAGCCAGAAGTAAATAGAAATTCGTAAGTTTCATTTTGGCAATAGAACCCAAGTTCTCAATTCCGTCTTAACCTTTAAGCTGACATGTCATTAGAAACGGTACCAAGCGTTCAGCCTGTCCAGTTGGTTGAGTAAGTCCTGTAGACATTAACCCAGTAATTTATAATTTTTTCGCTCAAAACTAAAGCACTTTTGTTTCAGATCCTTATACAAAAGGTAAGGTGTGCAGTCTAAAGTAAAATCAGGACACAAATTCTGTCAGCGTCAATGGTTTTTACTTAACTGAACTACTACCCGATCCAATTCCCTAGTTTGACATCACCAACCTAACAGTGGCGGTGGCGAAGACTTGACCATTCAATTTAAACTGTTCAATTTAAAGCGAATAGCTTTGTCCAATCGGTGTCGAAAATTAATTTCAGTCCTAAAGACTCAGGCGAAGCAGTGCAATTTACTCAGAAATTCAAATCATTATGGAGAAGCCACCTAACCAAGACTCTCAACGTCAAAACCAAGGCGAGCATCTATCTAGACGACCCGTCAGCTTCTTGTTACTTAAGGTGGTCGTTGTTGTAACTGTAACTTTGGGTATGGCTTGTATTCTCGCCCTAATTTTTAAGTCCCAAAAGATACTCAAACCTGCTGCTAGCGTTGAAACAGCAGTTAAACCGCCAATCGTTCAACCTACGGCTGGTGAAAACATCAAACACATTCAAAGCAAAGGCAATGAACAACTCAGCAAGGGTGAGACGATTGTCTTACCCTTGAAAAACCCTTTGGAAACTCCTACAGAGTGGAAACGCCTACAGCAAACTCAGAGCGAAAAACCGACACATTACGCTTCAAGAATGCCAACGGTAAACGCGAATACACCCATAACTCATTCCCAACCTCAGAGCCAAAACAACCAACTGCTTGTTAAAAGTTGGAAGTTAAATGACGCTATGCGATCGCCCTCCCAAACGCTGCACTCCGCCCAATCGCAAGTCGCCTTTACATCACACTCCTCAACCTCTCGTTTACAGAAAGAACTAGGAAATGACAGACGAGAGGCTTTGGCTATATCTACGCCAGAAATGAAAGACTCTGTCTCTCGTAAAGCATTCCCAAGTTCCACCTGGGAACGAGAAGATACGAGAAAAGAGGACACGAGGATGCAAAGACTAGAAAGCAAAGAGACAAAAGGACACGAGGAAAGAGGATACAGGGATATCTCTGCGTCATCACGTCTTCCCACCCCACCAACGGCAACAAAGCAGGACATCATGTTCCAGTTCATTCTCGAAGCGGCGCTTTTGAGCTTATTGGGGGGAACTGTGGCGATCGCCTCGGTGCATGGGTTAACTTTGGTGGTTGCCGGTACTTTTGATTTGCCCTATCAATTTGAAAGCAGTACAGCCGCTTTGTCCTTAGGTTCAGCGCTGTTGGTGGGGGTGGGCGCTGGTTTTCTCCCGGCTCTACGAGCTAGCCACCTAAATCCTGTTACAGCTTTGCGTAGCACATAGTGTTTGTCGCAAGCATCGCAGTCAATTAATAAGCCCCCAAGTGGCAAGCTATTGGGGGCAGTCCTACACTTATTTGAGATAGCTTTTTAGAGCGCTACCAAGCAGGTATGCCGCTGTAACCAGCTGCACACCGAAGCTTGGTGATCAAGCGGACCGCCGGAGGGATGGCGCTGTAGGTACTGGAAGCGGGCATCCGTGGCTGGTTTAGATAGCGTTGCGTTTGTCAATAAATAATTGTCCAGAATATTCAATCGGAGTGCAGGTATCAAACTAACCTTGGCTATGACTTTTAACAGCAAGATAGAACGATGTGCGTAAATATTACGCAAAGCTCCCAAATTGTCAGTTCTCCACTACGCGCTCAGAGGAATTTTTAAGTAACATTACTTATTGACAAATGAGATGTGACCTTAAATTGTCCTGTATAGGAGAAATAAAATCAGCATCTATCCAGTCTATCAAATCTACCTAACGTCCATGTAAAGGTACGTTGCTGGCCACGGTTGAGAACGTTGCATCCTGAGTCCGGTCCCCAGGCAATGATGAGCTTCACCCGCTGCTGGTTTCCACAATCGTTTCTCACAGTTATACTCCTTGACGATTGACTTATTACCCTGATGCAGCTTGGCGCAGGAGCAGCAAATGATGGTGGGATAGTGCTAACAAGCGAAAGAGATGCTGCGGCTGTACCGATAGCAGCCATACTAGTTAATTTCACGAAATTATCTTTGATGAGCTTGGCGTACATATTTATCTCCTTTGGGATTTACACATTGAGAGAATGAAAACAATCTGCATCCTAATTTTGTTGGTGCAGTAATTTCAATTTGAAAGTTAATTCAAAATCTGACAAAAAATTGGATGTTTGATTAGCAGAATTTTCGGTTGATTTTTAGTTTTTATTCACCTACTTTTATCAAGTAGAACTAACTTGTCAACGCCTAATCTACTTAATCCAATTTTTATCCGATGAAATTTAGAAAATCAAGGGGAGGCAGCTTGTTTATAAAACATAACTACAGGATTTATGTTTTCATTTTGTTAAGTTTTTAAAGAATCAAGATGAGAAGTGTGCTAAATATTAATATCTAGAGTGCTTCTGGCTTTTAAGAAAGCTAATGATTAATAAAATCATCTTTTCCGCTCAAAACTAAAGCACTTTTGTTTTTTGAAACTTACACAGAAAGTAAGATGAGCAGTGTAAAGTAAAATCAAGGCAATAATTCAGACAGCAGCAATGAGTTTTACTAAACTCAATGACTGCCTGATGCAACTCCCAAATCTAACATCGCCAATCTAACAGTGGCGGTGGTGTCTAAAGACCTGACCGTTCATTTCAAAGCTAATGGCTTTGTCCTGGTGGTGTCCCAAATCAATCTCAATCCCAAAGAGTCAGGCTAAGCAGAGCAATTTACTAAATTCAAGTCATCATGCAGAAGCCATCTAACCAAGACTCTCAACGTCAAAACCAACGCGAGCATCAATTTCTCCGAACCGTTAACTTCTTGTTACTTAATGTGGTCGTTGTTTCAACTGTAATTGTGGGTACAGCTCGTATTCTCACCCCAATTTTGAAATCCCAAAAGATACTTCAACCAGCAGTCAGCGTTGAGCCAGCTGTCAAACGGTTAATCGTTCAACCTGTGGCTGGTGAAAACATCAAACACCAAAGCAAAGACAATCAGCAACTTAGCAAGGGTGAGGCGATTGTCTTACCTTTGAAAAACCCTTCGGAAACTCCTACAGAGTGGAAACGCCCACAGCAAACTCAGAGCGAAAAACCGACACACTACGCTTCAAAAATGCCAACGGTAAACGCGAACACACCCATAACTCATTCCCAACCTCAGAGCCAAAACAACCAACTGCTTGTTAAAAGTTGGAAGTTAAATGACGCTACGCGATCGCCCTCTGAAGCGCTGCACTCCGTGGAATCGCAAGTCGCCTTTACATCACCCTCAACCTCTCGTTCACACAAAGAACCAGAAAATGACAGACGAGAGGCTTTGGCGATACCTACGCCAGAAATGAAAGATTCTGTCTCTGGTAAAGCATTCCCAAGTTCCACCTGGGAACGAGAAGATACGAGAAAAGAGGACACGAGGACGCAAAGACTAGAAAGCAAAGAGACAAAAGGACACGAGGAAAGAGGACACAGAGATATCTCTGCGTCATCACGTCTTCCCACCCCACCAAATTTCCCTTCAAAACAGGAGACTCAGCCGATGTTGCCCCGCAAGCAGAGTAACTTTAGGGCGGGTGCGTCTTTTCTCGCGTCACCGAGTCTCTCCCTCTCCATGTCATCACAGCCGCTTCACCATGTCTTCTCTCAAACGCCTCAAGTACCACGACAGAATCTAACTTCGTATCAGAACCAAATTTCAAAAGTAGAACAAGCAAATACAGTAACTCAAAGTAGTCTGAAACAGAGTCAACCCAAACCATTACCAAAAGTACGTCCTGTTGCACTAAAGCTCTCTGATGTTGTCGTCTTGGCTTTGCAAAACAATAGATCTATAAAAAACGCATATCTCGAAAGAATAGCTCAAAAACAAGACTTGGCAGTGGAAGAAGATAAATTTGCTCCTGACTTTACACCTACCCTGTCAACGTCGATGGCATCATCCGGCTCAGGTGCAAGCACAACAACGACTAATGAAGTCGGTCTTGAGGCAAAAATGAAGATTCCCACCGGGGGGGAACTGAGTTTTGGCTTGACAGCTAACGCTCTAACGCCAAAGATAACTTTTAATCAACCTCTACTAAGAGGAGCTGGAATCGATGTAAACACAGCTTCGATTAAGACGGCTCGACTTACTGAAAAGAGTAACGTCTTGGGTTTAAAATCGACATTGACAAACACCATTACGGATGCTATAATACAATACCTGAATTTACTCCGCGCTCAGGAACGGGTAAAAATTGAGCAGCTTTCGCTGAAAAGTGCTCAAGAACTTCTGGAAATAAACCAAGCTCTGATTGAGGCGGGTAGGTTGGCACCGGTTGACATTATCCAAAGTCAGACAGCGATCGCTAATCGACAAGTCAGCTTGGTGGCTGCTCAAAATAATCTTGAGTCAACAAAGTTAGCTCTACTTCAGATTCTTGACATTGATCAAAACACTAATATTATGGCTGCAGAAGTTCCAAAGGCGTCACCCGTGACTCTAGACGCGAACAAACTTCGGCAATTAGCGCTCTTAAGTCAGCCAGAATATTTGCAGGCACAGCTAAACCTGGACAAAGCTAAACTTGACCTGTTGCAGGCAAAAAATAACAGACGCTGGGACTTGGGTTTGAATGTCAGCTATGACAATACAGGAGACAACGCAACACCAGACGTGAGAGCCGGACTAAGTTTTAGCAAAACATTGGGCGATCTCACACCGGAACAGAGGTTTCAGCGCAGCCGAGTTAACCAATTGCAAGCGGAAAACAATTTGAACGATCAGCGTGAAAGTTTAGAAATTCAGGTAACAGATAGGATTAGAGATGCTAATTTGAGTTTCTCTCAGGTGCAACTTGCCCGACAAGCGAGGGAGTCTTCGGAACGACAACTAGAGATTGAACGAGAAAAGCAGCGATTAGGCAGAGGATCTGGAGTTTTTGAAATTGTGAGTTTGGAAAATAGTTTGGTAGAAGCAAGAAACGCAGAACTTAATGCAACTATTGAATATCTCAACGCTTTGACGAACCTTGATAAAACTGTAGGAACCACATTAGATACCTGGCAGGTAACAATTGAGAGCAATAAGAAATGAGTTTTTTCCAGTGTACTTTGGGACAGTAACAGTAACCGTTCAGAGGGGAATGGATACTTTACAAACATCCTCTGAAACTGGCTGATGCTTGTCATGGGCGTTCAGCGTAGCTCTCCGTAGGAATCGCAAGCTTGAAGCTCAGTTAGAGATTGGTATTGGGATTTTTCGGAGATGTCTATTACTAACCTTATACCATTTCACGAAATCCTTGATACAAATGATTTTTCTGGAATTATTTCCCCCAGCTCCGGTGTCCCCTGCTCACGCCAGGTGCTACAACGGGGGGAACCCTCCGAAGCTTTGAGCGGAGGAAACCTCCGCTCAAACTTCTCACCGCAACGCACTGGCTCCCCTGCTGCCCATTTGTATCAACCTTAAAGTGAAACGGTATTACACGTCTGCGATTAGCCTTGCCTTTCTCAAAAAGAATTGCAGTACAGTCTCTTCTTTAGAAATAATATCGGCTGTGCCCTCCATTCCTAATTGAATGGAACACTGTTTTTTGCCATTATATAGTCCAAGGCTTTCTGGCTCAATTGTGACCTCGTAAAAAGCAACAACAGCCGCCTTCTGGCTTGCTGCTGTGGGGGACGTTCCTGCAGTTGCACCATTTGCTTGAGGAGTGAATGCATCTGGAGAGATCGCCTTGACCTTACCTTTTAGGGTGCCGTAATCTGGATAAGGACAAGCAGAAACCCGCACGAGTACTTTTTGTCCTTCTTTCAACTTGCTTTTATCCTCAAGTGCTACCGCTGCCTTAACCACTATCGGGGCATCACTAGGAACTATTTGCGCGATTTCCTCTCCTGGACGTACAGTTTGACCAGAATTTCGCAGATTTAGCTTGGAGATAATACCGCCTGCTGTGGCAGTAATGGCAGTCTGCTTGAGGTCGATTTCCACTTGTTGGAGTTCGCGGGCGTCGCGTTCTCGTTGTTTGTGAATTTCAATTTGTTGCTGGATGAGGGCTTTACGTTCTTTGTCTAATGTAGCGAAGTTGACTTCCCCCGAAGCTTTTTCTTGGGCAATCCGCGACTCGGCGATCGCCACTTCTGCATGACTCGGATTCAGGGCAGAAGCAGCGCGTTCCTTTCTAGCTACGGCTGCCGAAACTGCTTGTTGTAGACGCTCAATTGTTTGTTGTTGCGCCTCAATGATTGCTTTTTGCGCCTCCACTGCTTGTTCTTGCTGATCAGCAGCCAGTTGTGCTTCCTCAAATTGATTCCAAGAAAGAGCTCCAACTTTTGCTACACTTTGATATCGGTTCCGCTTTGATCGAGCTGCTGATAAAGCGGCTAGCGTTGACTTTAAATTTGCAGAAGCTGTCCTTAACTCTGCCTCACCTTTTTGCAATTCTCTCTGAGCTATCTTGACATTTGCCTCGGCTTCTGCTACGTCCGCAACGGTAGTAATTTGCTTGTCTTGATAGTCTCGGCTTTTGTATTGTAGTTCAGAACGAGCAGCAGCAACAACACGGTTAACGCGATCGCTATCGGCTCTCATCTGGTTATTCAGGGCGCTAATTTGAGCATTCAGTTGAACGATTTGTAACTGGCTCTGCTGGATGTTGGTTTGCAGTTGACTCTTTTTCGTTTGCAGCTTCGAGTCGTCGATAGTGGCAATGATGTCTCCTTTTTTGACAACTTGATTCTCTTTGACTCTGACACCCATAACAGGACCTTCTGTTGCAGCTTGAACAATCCGCAATTCACCAGCAGGACGGAAGTTAGCCTGTGCTTTGATGGTAACTTTGTATTGGGTAACAGAAGCAAGAGCGATCGCTATTCCCATAAAACTAAGCATAACCATTCCCCCAACCGTCGTCCAACGACCAATAGGTGGTAGAAAACCGTTTTCTTCAATTAGGGGAAGAGAATCTGAGTTGGAGTGGCTAAGCATCATGGTTGTAAAAGCTAATTGCGGGTGATTTGCCGTTAGAATCAGATTTGGAGGATGGAAACACCAAACCATTTACCAAATTATTTGTTGACGGGGCAACTTCGTCTAGGAAATCTAAGTGATCGCCTCTTTGATGGCGTAGTTCTTGGGGAGTTCCTTGGATTTTCACGCGCCCAAGTTCGAGCAGTACAATCCAATCAGCTCGCTGGATCACTTTTGGGCGATGACTAATCATAATTGTGGTTTTCCCAGTTCGGTAGTACAGCAATTTATCTAGCACTTGCGCTTCACTCACCGGGTCGAGAGCGCCAGTGGATTCATCTAAAATAAGTACAGGCGGTTCAGTAACTATCGCTCTTGCTATGGCTAATCTCTGCCGTTGTCCACCAGAGAGATTCGCGCCGAATTCTCCTAAAACGGTTTGATACTTGTCGGGCAGTTTACTGATAAACTCATCTGCACCTGCAATCTGGCAAGCCCTGACAATTTGTTCAAAAGATATGTGGGGATAGCTGAAGCGGAAGTTGTCAATAATTGAGCGACTCCAAAAGTGCGGTTCTTGAGGCACAAGCACCACCTGCTGTCGCAGACATTCCAAGGAGAGGTCTTGCTGGTTATAGATGCCATAGCGGATATTACCAGACTGGGGAGAATATAAACCAGCAATCATTTTGGCGAGAGTACTTTTGCCACAGCCAGATTTACCAATCAGGGCAATCACTTGACCACCTGGTATAGTTAAGGAAAAATCTTCCAAAAGGTCAACTCTACCAGCATGGTGAAAGTTGAGGTTAGTGCAGGTAATATCTGCATCACCAGGAATTTCTACCTGTGGCTTTTTAAAGTCGTTTTCGTCTTCTGGAGTGGCGTCAATTACCTCTGTCAAACGTTGGATGACAATCTGGGCGGTGATAAACTCATCAACTAACCCGATGACTGAACCCAGAAAGCCGAGAAAGTTGCCACTCAAGCCACTATACGCCATCAGCTGACCGATGGTTAAAGTGCGATTAATCACTAAATAGCTACCTAACCAAAGTAAGGCAATACTAGTGAAATTGGAAAGAATACCGGTGATTGTGCTGCTGTAAAGCCCCAACTTCATCGTAGTCCAGCCCAAGTTAGCAAGACGACCAAAATTAGTCTGATACTCTTGCCAAGCTTGGGGAGTCGCTTGGGTAGTTTTAAGCACCTGGACACCGCGAAAAGTTTCAACGAGAAAGCCTTGGTTTTCTGTACCTAAGACAATCATGTTGCGGGTTTTCTGACGCAAGGCGGGGAGAAAAAGCAGGTTGATTCCTGTGACGATGACAAAGGCGGCTAAGGAAGCCAGAGTCAGTCCCCAACTGTAGAACAGCATCAAGCCCAAGGAAACCACGGCAATAAAAAATTGGCTGGGTAAACCGAGGACAATTTGAGAAACTAAGGCATTGATGGCATGAACATCGGCAATGCGGCTAACGACTTCCCCACTGCGCCGTCCTTCAAAATACTCTAGGGGCAAGTGCAGGAGTTTTCGACCGTATTCCAAAAGCAGTCCTAATTGCAGCCGCTGGCCAAAGTGACCAATTAGGTGAGATTGTACCAAACCAATGGCACTTCTAAATAAGTTCATAGCAATGACCCCAATTGCTACTGTCGTCAGCAGTTGGGTATCTCCCCGCACCAGCACGTCATCCGTAAGCAGTTGCATCATCAAGGGAGAGACAAGCGACAGCAGTCCAATGGCGATATTGATGGCGATCGCTTGAGCTAAAATGTTGCGATAGGGCAAAACACGCGCAATAAAGCGTCCAAAGCCACCAATTTTATCTTCAGGTTGCTCGCTAAAGCGGCTGTCATCTGGCTCTAACAACAGCATGATACCATTGCCCCAACCCTTGATTAACTCCTCGCGGGTGAGGTAACGGATGCCAACACCTGGATCAGCAAGTGCATATTTTTTCCCCTTTTGCCCGTATAAAACGACCCAGTGGTAGCCTTTCCAGTGTATAATGGCGGGCAGCGAAATTTTGTGCAAAGAGTCGAGCAATTGCGGGGAAGCTTTGACTTGGCGGGCATTGAATCCGAGGGCTTCTGCACCCCGGCTTAATCCCAATAGGGAGGTTCCCCTAGAACCTGTGCCTACGCATTCCCGGACGCGATTGAGGGTAAATGTGCGTCCGTAATATTTAGCAATGGTGGCTAGGCAGGCGGCTCCACAGTCTTCTTCACTATGTTGTTGGATAATTGGGTATTTCATAATTTGTATATGGAATCTTTGATCATCTGCAAGATAATCGGGGCAGAAAGCCCCGACAATGTTGAATATTTAACTCCTGAGAACCAAAAGTTTGACCCTGGAGTTATTGACGATGCCAAAGTTTTCAGGAGTGCTTTTTAAGCATAGACCGCGTAGGTTACGTCATAAATAGAGCCACTTCCACTAATGCGTAGTGTTTTGGAACCGTTTGTAGGAGTGGTTCCAACAGTAAAACCGCCTAGATAGTCATCGTCACCAGCCAAACCGCCGTCGGAATCAAACAGATTAATGCTTGCAGTCCCACTAAATTGCTTCCATTTGAAGAAATTGGCGGTTTCACCAGTATCTACGTCGTTAGTTGTACTGGTTTGGTCTCCATTTATCCTGGCATATACGTCGTCTCCGTTACTCCAACCGAAGTCTGCACCTGCTTTAATTGCAGTGGCTTTATACAAGTAAAGCCAAGCACCACCTTCGATGACAGCTCCTTGTTCGGGAGTTAATTCGGTCACCAGTTGTTCATGTTGATTGTCTTTCATCTTTTTTCTCCTAATTAAGTGTGAATTGTTCTGTGTCGTTCCTTGAGGAACTATAGTTTTGGAAAGCAAACGCAAAACTTGTTGTTTTGATCTGCTACCTACTTCTCGGTGAATTACGTCTGTGTTTTATGCAAACCATTAGTTCTTGTAACATTTCTTCACCAAACGAATGGCAAAGATGCGTCCTGAGTGTTTGGCAATAGTTACAAGACTTGCCGCGTTTAGCAAAGTGCTGCATCAGGAGGTGTAGTCAACTCTTATGTCGCCAGTGACAAATACACCGTCTTCTTTATCTCTAAAGTCGATTACGTAAGTGCCTCCCCGTATATCAGTCCATGTAGTGGTATCTTTACCAACACTGGCTATCTTTCCATTTGAATTATTAGTTTTTACATTTCTAATAATTGCACCGAAGTCTGGGTTATTCGTAGCCGATTTGGTGTTGGAAGTGAGTTTGATTGTTCCACCGGGTTGCACATAGAACTCTCGTGTGGTGAGGAAGGTATCAAACTTAATAGTGGACTCGAAACTACCACCTCCTTCAACAACGGCAGCTTCTGCCGCAGTTAATTCGGTAAACAGTTGTTCATGTTGATTGTCTTTCATCTTTTTTCTCCTAATTAAGTGTGAATTGTTCAGTTATCGATTGCCATTAATTGGTAAGTTGTAATTAACTTTCTCTTCGCTAATCACACTTCTATATTCTGAAATAAAATCTAGTATCGCAAGGGGTTTAAACTTCTTATTTATGCATAAATCCATGAGTTATGTTTTCATGTTTCCAATCTTTTATCTCCCCAAATAATGTTACTTGAGCCTTTAAAATTCAAGTGTAGTGATGTATTGAACTACTCTGACTAATGCAGTTTAAAAATGAGGCTATATATCTGGTTGCAGATGGTGCTTGATGCCCTGTCACAACACCAACGCCTCAAAAGCAGCACTTCTGACCGTTCACCAATTAGTGTGAACTTTTGTAACGAGTTGCGGAAATACTAGACTTTTGATTCCGAGAAGTAGGCAGAGGTTCGCAAGGAACACCCAAACGAACTTCCAACACCCCCAAGTTTTACAAAGAGGAATCGCTGTGGAAAACCAAAGTCTTTACCTAACACCTTTTCAGCGCAAGTTTCTGCTTAAGAGTCTAGTAACCGACTTACGTCCAGAATATCGCCGTCGTGTTGAAATCATGCTATTAGCAGATGCGGGTGAATCTCAGACACAAATCTGTGAAACTCTGGGGTGTTCTCAAGAGACTGCACGCTACTGGATTGCTATGGCACAAGCCGGGTTAGCTCATAACTGGAGCGATCGCCCGATGGGACGCCCCAAAACTGTGAATGAGGAATATCTCGCTCGCTTGAAAGAACTGGCAAGCCATAGTCCGCGTGAGTATGGCTATCCATTTCAACACTGGACAGCGCAATGGTTAAGCAAGCATCTGACAAAAGAATTGGGAATTAAAGTTAGCGCTTGCCACATTAATCGCTTGCTCAAGGAAATGGGACTTTCCACTCGACCAAAAAACAACACAACAAAGAAAGAAACTTCAAGCCAACAAAATTGCAGCATTAGGATTAATGATTTACCATTGCACGCATCACCTAATTTTTTGTCGCAATTAAGTTTGATTGAAAATTAGTGTTGTAAATAATCCTGGCTGAAAAAAGTCGGGAAGTGGAGCTTTGGGCATTTACAATTGCAGAGCACTGCGTGTAGGAATGCCAGTAAAAATCTCCCCCGATCGTCTTCTACCTTAACCGTCATTGGTCGAAATATCTGGTAAGATTAGCACTATACAAGGGCACTAACCTTGACTTGCGGGTGTAGTTCAGTGGTAGAACGTCAGCTTCCCATGCTGAATGTCGTGGGTTCGAGTCCCATCACCCGCTTTCAAAAAATCTTCAAAAGGTTTACTTATCAAAGGCTTTACCCGTTCGCTCACCCCTTTCACACATCCAAAATAGCCTTTATGGGGTTCCCCTTCCCCCTGCCCCTTATTCCCCTTTAACCTTTTCCCCGCCCGAAGGGCTGTTGACAAATCGCTATACTTCCTGGACTTCGTAAGCTTTCATCGAATATATGGGGAAGGGGTTTCCTCCAGAAACCCTTGGGCGTGTACGGACGATTGCGTCCTTTGAATGCGCCGCCCCCTATGCCTACGGCACGGCACTTTCAGAGCGGGGCTAGCGCTGCTGCTTTTAGCAGATAGCTCAAACGTTCTCTTCTTCTAAACTCTTTTTTATATGCTCATACAAAATTCGACTTTCTTCATTCTCAGAAATACTTACGCAGCGAATTAAATTTGCTGTGCATTCAGCCCCAAGAAACGCCAGCCGAACACCGTACGGAATATCTTCTATGAAATCTTGTAACTGGTAATTCTCACAAAATTCCGCTTCGGTTTCCTCAATTTTTCCTTCATCGTTGACTGCTTCATTTTTTACGATAGAACACATGATAATTTGAAATTTCACTTTTGTTTCTTCTATGGCGTTATAAAGTGACATCTTTTTTTCAAGAGCGTAAGCACAAGCACGTAATAATTTAGAAAAATCTTCTTGATTGCCTGCTTCAAAAAAAGTTTCTTTGTCAAATTCTGGCTCAATAATCATCTTTAATTCTCTAACTCATTCTATAAATAACGCTACATCTGTTAATCCAAATATAAAACCTCTTTATCGTAGCGGTAGGGTGAGGGAAAATTTGTTTGGGCTAGGCGCGAAAGTCCGGCGCTGAGTCGGTCAATCCACCTGATGGCGGTAAAAGGGTCATTGATTCCAACACAAAGGGCTACAGTAACCATCGAACCAGCAACAGATGAAAGTAGCAATGGCGATCGCGCACAATAGTAGTGATTTCTACAATTTGTCTTATGAAAAGATATTAAGTTGAATGTAAATCTTAGTAGAGTTTATATATTTACGCGCTCGTCGCAAAACTAAAATGAGTGTTTTCTTCTCAGATGAGGCGATCGCTAGGTTAATTCAGGAAGATGTTCCTTACCTAGATTTGACAACTTACGGACTTGGCATTGGCAAGCAGCTTGGTGAAATCGAGTTTTCTACCCGTCATCCGATGACCATTAGCGCTACTGAAGAAGCTGCCAGAGTATTAGAATATTGTGGTGCTAAAGTTCATTATCAAGTGGAAAGTGGTACAGTCTGCCAGGAAAAGCAATTAATTCTTCAAGCTAGTGGCACTGCGAGCGCTTTGCATAGTGGCTGGAGAGTTGCTTTGAATTTGATGGAATATGCTTCTGGCATTGCTTCGCGTACCAGAGTATTGGTAGATACTGCTAAAACAGTAAATCAGTCTGTTTCTATTGTGACTACTCGCAAGTGTTTTCCAGGTACTAGAGCGCTTTCCATCAAAGCAGTTCTAGCTGGTGGGGGCTTTTTTCATCGCTTAGGATTATCTGAAACAGTTTTAATCTTTAACCAACACCTGATATTCCTGGGAGGTATAGTTGGGCTAACTGAGCGTATGAATGAACTGCGACGACAGTTTCAAGAACAACATATTTGCGTTGAAGTAGATACACCAGCAGATGCCTGGATGGTTGCTCAAGCAGGTGTAGATTTAATTCAGTTTGATAAAATTGCGATCTCAGATCTTGAGCCTCTGGTTTTGAAGTTGAAGCAGCAGTATCCGAACTTAAAACTAGCAGTGGCTGGTGGTATTACCTCTGAAAATATAAAGGATTATGCTAGCACTGGTGTAGATATTTTAGTCACAAGTTCACCGTACTTCGGTAAACCGTGCGATATTGCAGTCAAAATGAGGTTGCTTCCAAATCCTTAAAGATGAGCAACCGGAATCGATTTACCAGGACATCCTACCACCAATCCGTTTCATCCAACCCCCTAATCCTTTACTTTTTAACTACGCTTCGTTTTTGACGTCTCTTGCTCCCTTGCGATCGCTCCTTTAAGAAAAACTTTTCAATTTACTGATATTTCCAGTTATAGTAAAAAAGACCAATCGGTCTAAAAAAATGTCTAAAGGCGAAGAAACGAAAGAGAAAATTCTCCAACAAGCAGCCGAACTGTTTAATCAACAGGGGTATGCTGGCTCGTCTATTTCAGACATTATGCGTGTTACAGGATTACAGAAGGGAGGAATTTACAACCACTTCAAAAGTAAAGATGAGCTAGCACTACAGGCATTTGATTTTGCGATCGCCCAACTCAGACAACATTATTTAGCCGCAGTCGGAACAAAACGTCATGCAGTTGAGCGCCTGCAAGCTATCTTTGATGTATTTCACAGCAATATAAATAACCCAATCATAAAGGGAGGGTGTCCGCTGCTGAATACTGCTGTTGAGAGTGATGATGCTCATCCTGCTTTGCGCAAACGCACTCAACAGGCGATGAACTCTTGGCGTCAGCTATTTTATCGAATTATCCAAAAAGGAATAGAAAAAGGTGAAATTCGCTCAACAGTTGACGCTGATCAAGTTATCACCATTATTATTTCCACACTTGAGGGGGCTGCAATGATGAGCAAGCTCTATGGTGACTCAATTCATCTTGAACGAGCAATCAATCATTTGACGAATTACATCGATAGCCAATTGCGCATTTAAAGCAAGTCCACTTGCTTAAATTGCCTTTGCTTAAAAAAAGACCGCTCAGTCTGAAAAAATCATGAAAAATCATAGTTTAACAGTTTGTGGGAGGTAGAGAATGGGAGATAGCCTATGTATACTGAGAACACCTGAGCTATTTACCTATCAACGTTAAACCAGAAGAGTTTCCTATGAAAAAAGACTCAGCTTACTTGCTCGCCAAAAAGCAAAATCATCAGAAAATAGTAGCACTCACAGCGTATGACTATCCTACTGCGCTGCTGCAAGATAGAGCTGGAGTAGATGTCATTTTTGTTGGTGACAGTGTAGGAACTAACATCTTAGGTTATGACAGTGAACAGGAAGTCACGATGGATGACATTGTCCATCATCTTAAAGCTGTTCGACGAGGAACATCGCAAGCATATATTCTTGCTGATTTGCCTTATGCTTCTTATGAAACTCCAAAACAAGCTTTAGAGAATGCCAGAAAACTTTTAGCAAATGGAGCCGATATCATTAAGTTAGAAGGTGTTCGAGAAGAAATTGTCAAGCATCTAATTAAGCATGATATAAATGTATGTGGTCATCTTGGCTTACTTCCACAAACTCAACAACAGAAGAAAGTACAAGGAAAAAGCTTTGAACAAGCTAAAGAATTAATTGAAGGTGCGCTAACCCTAGAAAGAATTGGGATATCTGTACTCTTACTTGAACTTATTCCTGAAGAGCTAGGTCAAATAATCACAGAAAAAGTCAGCATACCCACGATTGGCATTGGTTCAGGTCGGTTTACTGATGGACAAGTTCTCATTGTTAACGACATTTTAGGAATCACACCTCGTAAACTTAAACTAGCAACAAAGTATCAAGATTACCAAACTCTAACTCTTCAAGCAATAGAACAGTACAAACAAGAAGTTGAGCAAAAGATATTTCCATCAGACGAAAATGTTCAACACATGGTGCAAGAAGAATTACAAAATTTCATTCAATGGGTAAAGCAAAGTTTATGAACACATAAAAGAACCAAAGTAGCCAGTAACTCATCCAAAATCTCAAATTTAACATCAACAATATGTTGTCTAATTCCCTGACTGGTAATAAAAAACCCTTTCGTCTGATTACAATTCCTGTCAGTCATTATTGTGAAAAAGTAAGATGGGCACTTACAAAACTGAAAGTTCCTTACATTGAAGAGCCTCATCTACCACTATTTCATCTATTAGCAACTGGTCGAGTTGGTGGAAAATCAACTCCTGTTCTTATTACTGAAGCTAGTACTTTCACTGATTCAACTGAGATCTTACGTTACCTAGACAAAGTTGCCCCTGATAACGCTAAGTTATACCCCACTCACCCTGACTCACGGCGACAAGTAGAACAACTAGAAGATTTATTTGACGAGCAACTTGGACCTGCTACACGCCGTTGGATTTATTTTCACACCATGAATAACTCCAAGTTGATGCAACGTACATGGTGTAATGGTGTGCCTTTTGTTGAAGGAGTATTATTTCCAGTCGTTTTTCCTATTGTCCGCTCAATTGTTCGGCAGAAACTAAACATAACTCAAGAGTCTGATGCACAAGATTACGAACAAATCAAGAGCATTTTTAAGCAAGTGAGCGAATTATTGGCAGATGGACGTACTTATTTAGTTGGAAACAGCTTTTCTGCTGCTGATCTCACCTTTGCGGCGCTTGCTACTCCCGTTGTTAGACCACCAGAACATCCAATGAGTTCTGCTAGCTTGGAGGAATTGCCATCCAAAATGGTATCTGAGATTAAGAAATTCCGCGAAACCCCAGCAGGAGCTTTTGCACTGCGTCTTTATCACGATAGAAATTATTAAATATGGGAATGAAAAGCTATCTCAAGACTCTTTTGTTGAGAGAAAGAGAAAATTTTTTGTTCATTTACAGACCGAACGGTTTTTTTGCTAATGAGTTTAGGAGAAATTATCAATGCTCAAGTTTTACTACAACCCCCGCTCACCTATGGCTCGTCGTGTATGGCAAACTTTACTCGAAAAGGAAATTTTATTTGATCCAATTTTGTTGAGCTTAAATGGTGACCAATTGCAACCAGAGTATTTGAACCTTAACCCTTTTCATCATGTTCCAGTGATAGTTGATGACGGTTTACGAGTGATAGAATCTTTGGCAATTTTGGACTATTTAGAAGCTAAGTACCCCACACCTGCACTTTTGCCTAAAGAAGCTGAGGCGTTAGCAACAGTAAGGATGGTTCAAATGGTGGCGACACATGAGTTACTGCCAAAAATGATTTCTTTAATTTCTGAAACTGAGGATTCACCAAAATGTTTACAAGCAAAGGAACATATAGATAAAGTCCTAAAATTTTTGACAGATTGTTTAGGAAATAGTTCTTATTTTGGTGGCGAACAGTTAACTCTAGCAGATATTGTCGCTGGATGTGATTTGTCTTTATTACCTAAGTTAGGCGTTTCTTTTAGTCATTACCCCAAACTAAATGACTGGTTTGAGCGCTTGATGCAGCGAGAAGCATGGCAAAAGACGGAACTGAGTACAGAAGACTTTGAAAAATTTAAACGAGTTTTTGTAAAGCTACGTAGCCGTAAGTTGACCAACAAGCACCGGGTGCACCCGGTGCAGGAGGAGAAGACTTAGCTTAGTGTGCGCGGTGAAGTGCTTAAAAGTTGTAACCAACACCAAGCACTAGCCCAACATCAGTTTGATCAAGGAAACCAACGTTTAGACCAGCAGTGGCGGTAAACTCAGGTGATAAGGGCACATCCACACCACCAGTCAGAAGAAAGCCGACGCTGCTATCTCCACTTGTGGAAATTGCCGCTCCTGCCCCAACGTAAGGAATAAAATTTATTTGTTCTTCTTCAAAGTCTGTGACTGGTTTAATTGGAAAGTCAAATGTTACAGGCAGAAGAAACACAGCATTATCGCTGAATACAGCAGCAGGGCGAAAAGAAAAGTTTTTCGTTATACCAATTTTGCTAAAGATAGTGAAGGCACCTTCAGCTAGAGCAGTATCGCCGCCACTGAATCCAATATTTGGACCGATTCCGATATAGTTACGAGTTGCTCTAACAGGTAACAGTTCTGATGCTCCGTTTCGTATTGGTGGCGTCGGAGCGGGTGAAGGTATTGAAGTTGGCGCTGGCGCTGGTATTGAAGTCGGCGCTGGCGCTGGTGTTAAAGTCGGCGCGGGTGATGGTATTGAAGTTGGCGCGGGTGATGGTGTTAAAGTCGGCGCGGGCGCTGGTGTTAAAGTCGGCGCGGGTGATGGTATTGAAGTTGGCGCGGGTGATGGTATTGAAGTTGGCGCGGGTGATGGTATTGAAGTTGGCGCTGGGGTTGGTCTTAAAGTTGGCGCGGGTGATGGTATTGAAGTTGGCGCTGGGGTTGGTCTTAAAGTTGGCGCTGGGGTTGGTCTTAAAGTTGGCGTTAGGGTTGGAGTTGGCGTTGGCGCTGGTGTTAAAGTCGGCGTTGGGGTTGGGGTTGGGCTGAGCGGATTTTCTGGAGGTGTTGGGCTGAGGGGGTTTTCTGGAGGTGTTGGACTAGGTGTCTGATTTTGTAAAGGTGTTGGGCTTGGACTGAGCGGATTTTCTGGAGGTGTAGGACTAGGTGTCTGATTTTGTGAAGGTGTTGGGGTAGGGCTGACGGGATTTTCTGGAGGTGTTTGGCTGATCGGATTTTTTGCAGGTGGTAAGGTTAATGGTGTTGTTGGCGATCGATTAACAGCTGAAGGTTGCGCTAAGGATGGTTGTAGAGAAATAGCTAAACTCGTAATACCTAGTAAAGAAGTTTTAGACAAAACTAATCTCAGCTTTGTAAGTAATTTTTGATTCATTTATCACTCCTCTAAATATCAACACACACCGAAGACATAAATAGACGGATCGCAGGCTGGTACTTGAAGCTAGAAGGTAGACAGCCCAAAGGTATGAGCAAATAAAGCTTGTAAAATCGGTTTTGGAGTGTAGCAGCTCGCCGAATGATGCGTTTATAAGCATTGCGGCAGCGCTTAACACACTCTACATAATCTCATGTTTTTTAGCTTCAAGTACTTGTGTTTCGTTTTTTTTAAGTAAAATGATACTAAAAATATAACGTAATAAGTCCAATTTTAAGTTTATGATTTTATGATATATTTTTGCTAAAATCAATTTCAAATATTCATTTAGCTTGATTATTATGCTTTTCCTAATTGATAGAAAAATTTTCAGTTATTTGTCTGATTATTTAAACATTGGTTCGGATAATGTATCCTGACGTAATATAAGATTAAAAATTATTGGCAGCGTACAATATTATTACTTCCTTGCAATTTTCCCCGCTGCCAAATTCCACTATAACGCAAGCCGTCTTTAGATATCAACGTACCTTGACCATCAAACTGGTTGTTTTTGAATTCTCCTATATATTGACAACCATTTTTGTAGATAAATTTTCCTGTGCCTTGAAAAGAATTCTTATCAAACTGACCTACGTAACGCTCACCATTTCCACGTACCAAGTTTCCACAACCACTATATACTCCATTTTTTAGTTCTCCATCATATCGAGAAGATCCACCCAACTTGCGATCAGGAAAGACTATGATTCCTTTGCCTGTCAGTGGTGAATTCTTTGGGAAACCATAAACTGTGGCTGAACCAATTTTCCTACCGGGCGTACTTGGTTGAGCTAGTATTGGTGTTTCTGGGCAAACCAGTTGCACGTCATATGTGGTTTGTGGCGAGTCAGGTGTGGGTTGTTTGGAATCAGCGACGGTTTTTTGTGAATCGGGTGTGGGTTGTCCTGAATCAGCGACGGGTTTTTCTAGATCGATTGTGGGTTGTCTCCAAAAACTCATAAATAACAATCCCACTCCGATTAGCACACCCACGCCAACTCCAGTACCAATTAATACTTTTTGGTAAAGTTTCAATTCTCGTCGTGTTGGGGTTGGTAATGGTGGTACCGGTGGTGGCGATGGTGAGGGTAATGAAGATGGTCTTAGCGCTTGCAACGCCTCGGATGCTGTTTGATAACGTTTATTGAAGTTATGGCGCACCATTCTATCTAATACATCTGCCAGTCTAGGGCTAACCGAAGCCCGATTTCGCCAAATGACTTCCAAAGTTTCAGAGTTTTTTGGCAGTTCTTGAGGTCTGATCCCAGTTAAAGCATAAATTCCCAGCATCCCCACTGCATAAACATCGCTGCTTAACTTGGGATACCCATTCAATTGCTCGCTGGGCATATAGCCATAAGTACCAACAATAACGGAGACGTTTGTTTGCCCTTGAGCATTGACTACTAATGCGCTAATTTGCTTGACAGCGCCAAAGTCTATCAATACTATCTTGCCGTCTGTCTTGCGCCGCATTAAATTTTGTGGTTTGATGTCTCGGTGAATGATATTCTTATTGTGAACAAATGTAAGAATTTGTAAAACTTCCTGTAATAGCTGTGTTACTTCAGCTTCATTTAACCTCTTACCAGGAAAAATTTCCCCACTTAAATCGTGCCCATCTATAAATTTTTGTACTAAATAAAATTCGCCGTTTTCTTCAAAGTGGGCGAAAAGTCGCGGAATTTGACTGGACTCATTGCCTAAGCTATATAAAACCTTTGCTTCTCTGTCAAATAACACTCTGGCAAGTTGCAAATCTTCTTGATTTTGCATTTGCTTGAGGTTTTTGACAACACACAGAGGATGATCGGGTAAATCTAAATCTTCAGCTAAATAAGTAACTCCAAAGGCACCGCTTCCTAAGAGTCTGACAATTTTGTAGCGCTGGCGGAGAATTTGACCGATAAGCATTACTATTTAACCAAGAACAAAATGAATTCTCTTAAATTTTGGCACATACAACCTAATCGCCCAACTCCTTTGTTTGTGCAAGTGAACAGAGAGTTTTTCACCTGCTTGGCAAAACGAATGGTATAACTATATAATGACACGGCAGTAAGCACGGATACTCTTAGCGTCGAATCCATAAGATGCGATGCTCTCTTCTCTTTTTATAACACTGCATTCCTTCGTGTGGGAAAGCAATAGACTACTGCCTTTAAGTACGATAGCTTACAATTAGATGGCACGGGTACTGAAAGTTTCCCTAAATATGCGACTTGATGCCGATGTGGTAGCCTGGTTAAAGAACCGACAGTCACGAGGCTATCAGACCCTGATCAACTTTGTCCTTCGGGAGTACATGCTCAAACACCAGTCTGAGGCTGTTCGCGGAGTAATGACCAACAAAAGCAGCTAAGAAGCGACCGAATAAAAATATTGAACTGTGCCGAACTGTAAGCAATAGAGCCTGTCTGATGCCCGCTAGAGATCTATTCCATAATGCTGGTCAAAAATGCACTTCATAAGGATGATTGGGTCATTACCCACGATCCCCTAACTTTGGATCTGCGAGATCGCCAATTGCATGTTGATCTTGGAGCAGAAAAACTAATTGCTGCACAGAAAGATAACCAGCAAATTGCTGTTGAAATCAAGAGTTTTGTCGCGCCTTCTAATGTTTCCGAGTTTCATATGGCGCTAGGACAATTTTTGAACTACCGACTTATTTTACGTCTGAAGCAGCCACAACGAATTCTCTATCTAGCAGTCCCACTGGACATTTATGAAGATTTTTTTTCTGAAGAACTCCCTCAGCTTAGTCTAAAGGAATATCAGATCAAGGTTTTGGTATTCGATCCTGAACTGGAGGTCATCACACAGTGGATAAACTAAACCAGTACCGTCAAGCAATCAAGCAAATTTTGACGCGCTATAGTCAGATCAAGCCTTCCTTTGGCGAGATTGAGCGCTATACTGCATTTGATACTGAGCAAGATCACTATCAGGTGATTAGCGTTGGCTGGGAAAATCGTCGTCGCGTTTATGGATGCTTAATCCACATTGATATCAAAAGCGACCAAATTTGGATTCAATACGATGGCACGGAAGATGGAATCGCTAATGAGTTAGTGGAGTTAGGCGTTCCCAAAGACAACATTGTTCTGGCATACAAATCTCCGTTTATGCGTAAATATACTGATTTTGCCGTAGGATAAAATTATGAAAGTTTAGTATTTTAAAATAATATAAATATGGAAAGAAATATGGAAAAACAAACAATTCATGTTATTGGAGGTGGACTAGCTGGGACAGAAGCAGCTTGGCAAATAGCCTCTGTTGGAATATCGGTCGTTCTGTGGGAAATGCGCCCAAATCGCTTCGGTGGTGCACATCACACGGAACATTTAGCGGAATTGGTGTGTAGCAATTCTTTTGGGGCAATGGCAAGCGATCGCGCCGCTGGTCTTTTGCATGAAGAACTACGCCAACTCAATTCTATTGTCATCTCAAAAGCGGATGAACACGCAGTTCCCGCTGGTGGGGCGCTTGCAGTCGATAGAGGACAATTTAGTCAGGATTTGACGCAAACTCTCGCTCAGCATCCTCTGATTGAACTGCGTCGAGAGGCATTACGTGTTATCCCTGAAGGAATTGTCGTTTTGGCAACTGGTCCTTTAACAAGTCCGGAATTGGCAGAAGATTTACGCCGTTTCACAGGGATGGAATACCTCAGCTTTTTTGATGCCGCAAGCCCAATCATTGTGGGAGAATCGATTAACCACGATATTGCTTTTCTCGCCTCTCGTTACGATAAGGGTGAAGCTGCATATTTAAACTGCCCGATGAATAAAGAGCAGTACTTGCAGTTTTGGCAAGAACTGCGTACTGCTGAACAAGTGGAATTGAAGGATTTTGAACGGGAAACGGCGAAATTTTTTGAAGCTTGTTTACCAATTGAGGAACTCGCACGCCGAGGGGAAGACACGATGCGTTATGGTCCTCTTAAGCCAGTCGGGTTATCGGATAGTCGTACCGGAGAACGCCCTTATGCTGTGATACAGTTGCGGCAAGAAGACAAAGCAGGTCAACTTTGGAATATGGTAGGATTCCAAACAAATCTGCGTTGGGGTGAGCAAAAGCGTATTTTCCAAATGATTCCTGGTTTGGAAAATGCTGAGTTCGTGCGGTTGGGAGTCATGCACCGCAACACCTTTCTCAACGCGCCTGTGCTGATGCAGCCTAGTTTGCAATTTATCAACCGTCCAACGTTACTAGCTGCTGGACAGATAATTGGAACTGAAGGATATACTGCAGCCGCAGCCGGTGGTTGGTTGGCGGGAACGAATGCAGCGCGGCTGGCTTTGGGGAAAGAACCTTTGACTCTACCCAAGACGACGATGATGGGGTCACTGTTTGAGTTTATCAGTTCCGCTTCGCCTAAGCATTTTCAACCGATGCCTCCTAATTTTGGGATATTACCAGAATTGGGTCAGAAAATCAAAAATAAACAAGAGCGTTACGGACGTTATCGCGATCGCGCTTTGGCTGACTTGAAGGAATTGATAAACAGTGTTCAGCAGTAAAGTGCTGAGTCAGGGAGAGACTTCTAATTCTGAATTCTGTTCGCGCAGCGTGCCCGTTGGGCATATTTTGAATTTTGAATTGTCTTGTCCCCTTGTCCTTCATCAAGACTCAGAACTCAGGACTATTTTGATATCCTTCGCTGGTCTTGAATTGTTTCGTCGTTGGTTGTAGCTATTCCGTGTATACCGATCGCTGCGATCGTTATACCAATAAAACCCCAAGTCCCATTTGTGAATGCATTCATCCGATGAACGAAACTACGATGATAGGCAAGATCCAACTGTCTATTATTGGTTCTTCCATCCCTAGCTAACTTGTCCACATATCTTTCAGTTCTTTGTAACTCCGTATACTCAGTGTTAAACGAGTAAAGCGATGATCCCGCTATCAATAAACCTGGAATAACCAAGGCAATAAAGAGAATTGCTCTGCCTATGCTCATACAACCTCGTTAGGCAATATATTTGAGTTAATGCTGACATGGCGAGCATTTATTGATAGTATCTGGCGAACAAATTAGAAAAATCGTCCACTCTGAGATGACATCGTGTCCGGGAATAACAGTCATGAAATTTCCGACCATACCCTGGGAAATCTAATATCAAGAGCATGAAAAAAGCTCAACTTCCAGAACATCAGGGAAAAATGAGCAGCGATTTCTTCTTATATTTTGCTGCACATTATGCATCTATAGCAACCTAAATCATAAGCCTTGCGGGTACGCTGTGCATAGGGAACAGCGGCACGCTTTGCGCTTACGTGAGCAAACTTGATCCTCGAAGATCCCCGACTTCGTAAAAGTTGTCGGGGATCTGTGGCTTTCAATTTTCACAAATCAAATAGGATCGCTATATGCACACTGTTGATACTGCTTATATCAAGCTTATCGATGAGTTGGATTTTTCACAAATGATTTAGGATTGCTATATATGACAAAGATAACTGGAAAAATGACCCTTACTTTTAATCCAATAATTTACAGCGAATTGCTATCTAAACATCAACCTCGAATTATCAAAAGTGAAGAGGAAAACGAGAAATTTCTCGCAATCGTTGAAGAACTGCTTTCTCGTGCTAAGCTGACTCCAGAAGAAGATGCTGTGTTGGAACTATTGGTAAGACTGATTGAGGATTTTGAAGATAAGCACTATGAGATTAATGCCTCAACGCCACACTCAAGACTCCTTCATTTGATAGAGGCTAGGAGTCTGGAAAAAGCTGAGAAGAGTGAAAATTTTTGGTTCGAGGGACGTAACTACCGAAGTAGTCAATGGTCAGCTAGAAATCAGTAAAGAACAAGCTGAGGCTTTAGGGGAGTTTTTCCAAGTTACAGCGGTTTTCTGTAAGGTGGGCATTGCTCACCAATATCTCAAATCTCTATCACATAGGCTTTTATGAGCAATGCCCACCCTACAATGTGTGGTCTATTCATATGAAAACCGCTGTAATCCGAGCTTGTTTTTGTCAAATTAGGCGATCGCTTCGCTGCTGCGCTCCGCGCAGATCGCCCTGCATAACACCGCACTCTCTTGCAATCGCACTTCCTGCAAACGAAAGAAGGCCCTAGAAAGTTGGTGTCTTTGCAACCCAAGCAGCAGTCTAACAATCTGGTGTAGCGGACGGAATAAAGATCTTGGTCGCAAGTCAAAGCTATGCTATAATAGGTTAAAGTAGCAAACTTTGATGTTTACTACTTTAAGGGCGCGTGGCTCAGTGGATAGAGCAACAGGTTCCGGTCCTGTGGGTCGGGGGTTCAAATCCCTCCGCGCTCGTTTTATGTACATTAACTAATTATTTGACAAGTAATTTGTCGGATATAATATTATAAATATTTACTGATATCAAATTTATCTATCGGTTCACTTATAATATTACTTCTTCCAATTAGCTGACTTAAAACTAAAATAGCTGCTTGGTGAAAATTATCACCTCCATTTGATGCTGAGTAATACTCTAAAATATAAGGATTAATGTTGTTTTCAAAAAAATCGATGGCAGTTTTTAAGACACAAGCTTCAGTATCAATTCCACAAATAAAGACTGTATCAATATCCCTTTTTTTAAGAAATATAAGAGTTTCTTCATTGCAGCCAGTGTATATAGTTTTATTAAAAACAACATTAGCAAATGGTTCAATTTCATCAACAAGTTTGCGCTCTGTGTCTGAAAAAAGTTTGTTCCAATTTAGATATCTTACATAAGGACTATCAAAGGTATTGATAAATCTTGTGAAGATAACGTACTCAAATATCTTTTGCTCTAATAGAGACTTAATCCGTTGTATAACATGACTTGTATTTTGAGTTATGAATCCGTTTTGAAGATCAATGACAAATAAACATAAGTTCATATTGTTAGACCTGAGAAAATCTTGGAATTATAGCTTTTCAGTATTTATTATGAAAAAATTATACTAATTAAAAAAATCTTTGCGGCAGATAACGCATTCAAGATAAACGGTAGCGCGATCGTTAACTCTGCATAATCCAGGTGACGAACGATATCGATCCGAGTACCAGGCATGACTGCACACTGATTTTACTACCAATAAATAATACTATCTATATGCCAATACGGTTCAGTTAGCGCAAAAAACATAAAATTATGTAGGTTGGGGAGCCAGCGTTGCAGGAGGGTTTCCGCTCTCACGGCAAGTCTGGCGTTTGAGGAACGAAACCCAACACCTGCCTCACTTTTGTTGGGTTAAGCGAAGCGCAACCCAACCTACAATTATTGTTAACTCTACTTTGTTTTAACCCCACCCCCGTTTTGTCTAACGCCAAAACCTCCCTGCCCCTTATAAACTACTGTGTACACACATCTCGTTTTCACCTCACCCTCGCTTGAATCGGCGCTAAAATCTTTCCCTCTCCTTAATAAGGAGAGCCAGTGCGTTGCGGGGGTTCCCCCCGTTGTAGCACCTGGCGTGAGGGATGCCCGATAGGGCAGGGTGAGGTTTCGAGGGAATGAGCGGGTAATTCAAGAACTTGTGTGTACACCGTATCCCCTAAACTCAGATCTTGCACCATACTTTTCGTCCGCCAAGAAATAAATTTCTTGGCTCAAAGTCCAAGTCCGTTAAAACGGACTGAGTAAGTTTTTTAGTCCGTTTTAACGGACTTGGTTTATTAGCCTTGAACTTCAGTTCAAGGTGTGCTCAGGTGGAGGTGCAAGATCTGAGTAAATATTTTCTGGAAACACTGCTATCGTATTTGTAGCTAATATCCAGTCATTTATTACACAACCATTTATTATGATCTTTACAGAACTTATTGGGCAGCTACCCAAGATTGCTGATGCTCTTGGTCAACTCCGCACACAAGCTCAGAACTATCCAAATCTTATTAAAGAATTACAGAAATGGGGATTAGATCCGACTCAGCCTCCTGAAAATCCTGATGCTATTTATGCTTGGAGTATCGTCAAGTATTATCAGGAGTTTCAAGGAATGCAGCTGATGATAGATTTGTTGGGTGAAGACGAGATAAAAAAGACTTTTGTAGAAAAATATAATGCTAATGACTTAGCAAAATTTTTAAAACTAGCAAAAGATTTTATTATTCGCAGGGGGTTGTGGCGTGAGTTTGGAGAAAAAAAGCTTGACCTGAGAGCAGAGATTCAAAAATTTTCTAGTGTTTACACTCAAGTTACGAAATGGACTAAATCTCCTCTACAAGTTTTAAGTGATCCAGATTCTACTAAAATTTCAGAATATTCGCCTTATCCAAAAGAGTTTCAAGCATTAATACAGAATAAAATAGAGTCATTTCGCGGTCGAGAATTTGTTTTTAAGCAAATACAACAGTTTATTGACCGTAACTCTAACGGTTATTTTACTATCGTGGGAGATGCAGGGATGGGAAAAAGCACGATAGCGGCTAAATTTATTTGGGATCATAAATTTCCTTGCTATTTCAATATTCGCTCTGAAGGTCGCAATAAACCTGAGTTGTTTTTGGAAAGTATTCGTCAACAGCTAATTAATCGTTATTGGTTGCAGAATGCTAAGGATGATAATTTACAAACTTTGCTTCAAAAAGTCAGCGATAATCTGTTAGATGACGAACGCCTTGTGATTGTGGTTGATGCGCTTGATGAGGTGGAGCAAGAAGACCGAGATAAAAATCTTTTGAATTTACCGACGACACTCCCCAATAAAGTTTATTTCTTGTTGACGAGACGACCTTATATTGCAGATAACAAGCGCTTATACACTCAAGGAGTTCCTGAAGAGGAGTTAGATTTAAGAAATCCGGAATATGGAGATTTGAGCCGTCAGGATATTGAAAATTATATTTGGTTCTTTATCCAAGAAAATCCTAAATTTAAAGATAGTCTCAGGAAGTGGATTGAGGAGCGTCAAATAGCTGCTTTCACTTTTGTTGAGCAGGTAGCTGAAAAAAGTGAAAATAACTTTATGTATTTGTATCATCTCTTGCCAGGAATTGCTCAAGGAGAATACAACGACCTATCCTTAGAAAAATTTCCTAAAGGTCTTAAGGAATACTATCAAACCCATTGGAGGAGAATGGGTATGGATACAGAACCTAAGGAAAAGATGGTGATTATTCTATTTATTTTAGTGGAAATTAGTACGCCTATTCCCTGTGAGATGATGGCAAAAATTACCAACCAGGATGAATATGAGGTGGAAAAGGTTTTGGATCAGTGGGTTGAGTATTTGAAAGACCAAAAAGTAGATAAAAAAACCTGTTATAGCATCTACCATACAAGTTTCCTTGACTTCCTGAAAGGCAAACGGGATCTGAAGAAAACCCGGAAACTATTTGACGAAGTTAACCAAAAAATTGCTGAATATTTCATCAGGGAGATGGCGTAAGATGGGGAAATTTGCCGACAAATTAGCTGCACAACCTCTCTACTTCCAAAACGCCTATCTAAGCAGTGCCGTAAAAAGTCAAGTGAAGTCGGGGAAATTTGCAGAGTATTACAAACTTTTGACTGATTTCGACTATTTAGAAGCCAAGATTAAGCGTCCTGAATTTGGAGTGCAAGCGCTGATTACAGATTACGATTTGATTGACGAGTCAAAGGTGGCAACTCACTCAGACGATAACTCCCATGAAGTAGAAACGCTGAAACGGATTCAAGGAACGCTGCGTCTCTGTGCGCATATTTTAGCTGAGGATCAGACGCAACTGGCAGGGCAATTATTAGGGCGGTTGCTGTCTTTTCCCCAACCTGAGATTCAGGCATTATTAGCACAGGCAAAGCAGTGGCAAGATAATCCTTGGTTGCGTCCCCTGACACCTAGCTTAACTCCTCCCGGTGGGCGTTTGCTTCGTACTCTCACAGGTCATAACCACTGGGTAAACGCACTCGCCCTCACCCCAGACGGCAAGCGGGTGATTTCTGCTTCATCTGACAGGACTCTCAAAGTTTGGGACTTGGCAGATGGCAAAGAAGTTTTCACACTTACTGGTGATAGTTCCTCGGTAACGGCAGTTGCCCTCACCCCAGACGGCAAGCGGGTGATTTCTGCTTCCGATGACAGCACGATCATTGTTTGGGATTTGGCAGATGGCAAAGAAGTTTTCACACTTACTGGTCATAGCAACTCGGTAAACGCAGTTGCCCTCACCCCAGACGGCAAGCGGGTGATTTCTGCTTCCGATGACAGCACGATCATTGTTTGGGATTTGGC
Organism: Brasilonema sennae CENA114; assembly: GCF_006968745.1. Taxonomy (NCBI): domain Bacteria; kingdom Bacillati; phylum Cyanobacteriota; class Cyanophyceae; order Nostocales; family Scytonemataceae; genus Brasilonema; species Brasilonema sennae. The sequence goes on from NZ_CP030118.1 coordinate 4,592,601, forward strand.
AGATGGCAAAGAAGTTTTCACACTTACTGGTCATAGCAACTCGGTAAACGCAGTTGCCCTCACCCCAGACGGCAAGCGGGTGATTTCTGCTTCCGATGACAGCACGATCATTGTTTGGGATTTGGCAGATGGCAAAGAAGTTTTCACACTTACTGGTCATAGCAACTCGGTAAACGCAGTTGCCCTCACCCCAGACGGCAAGCGGGTGATTTCTGCTTCCGATGACAGCACGATCATTGTTTGGGATTTGGCAGATGGCAAAGAAGTTTTCACACTTACTGGTCATAGCAACTCGGTAAACGCAGTTGCCCTCACCCCAGACGGCAAGCGGGTGATTTCTGCTTCCGATGACAGCACGATCATTGTTTGGGATTTGGCAGATGGCAAAGAAGTTTTCACACTTACTGGTCATAGCAACTCGGTAAACGCAGTTGCCCTCACCCCAGACGGCAAGCGGGTGATTTCTGCTTCCGATGACAGCACGATCATTGTTTGGGATTTGGCAGATGGCAAAGAAGTTTTCACACTTACTGGTCATAACCACTGGGTAAACGCACTCGCCCTCACCCCAGACGGCAAGCGGGTGATTTCTGCTTCCTATGGGACTCTCAAAGTTTGGGACTTGGCTGATGGTAAAGTTATTACCAATTTTACTGCTGATAATTCAGTATATTGTTGTGCTGTTGCACCGGATGGCATGACAATTACGGCAGGGGATAGTTCAGGACAGATTCATTTCCTCCAGTTAGAAGCAGGTTTATGAATATCACACCTCGCCCCCCAACTGCTTCCCAAAAAGAATTCCAGCAACTGATTCACGAGAAAAGCTGCAATTTTGTTGGTCGTGAATTTGCCTTTGCTGCTATTACCGACTTCCTCAATCAGCAACCCTGTGGTTACTTTACCATTGTGGGCACACCTGGCAGTGGCAAAAGTGCCATCATCGCCAAGTATGTGATGGAAAATCCTTCTGTTGTTTATTACAGTGCGGAAGTTGAAGGAAAAAATTGTGCGGAGGAATTTCTCATAACTGTTTGCACTCAGTTAACCCTTCGGCTACGCTCAGGGTTAAAGCCGAGGTCACTGAGCGTAGCCGAAGTGAGCGGAGTCGAGGCTTTAATGGGGGAAATGGGGGATACAAATGTGTCGCTTCCTGATAACGCGACTGAGGGAAGTTGGTTTTTCTCGCTTTTACTTCAGAAAGTGAGCGATTTACTAGAACCAGATGGGCGTTTGATTATTGCGATTGATGGGTGCGATCGCATCGACCTCAACAACCAATCCCCAGACTCAAATCTATTTTACCTTCCTAGATATCTCCCAGAGCGAGTTTATTTTCTCCTCACCCGTCGCCCCTTCAAGAGCGAAAAATCTGGTTTATTAATCGAAACCCCTGCTCAAATTTTGGATTTAGAAGCATATTCCGAACAAAACCGAGAAGATGTGCAGACCTATATACAACAATATATTTCAGTCACACCCTCTTTTTTTAAAAACACTGGGTGGATAACCAATGACTCTATCAGCGAACAAGAATTCTGCCAACAGCTAACACAACAGCTAACAGTCAAGAGCGAAAACAATTTCATGTATCTCAACCACATCTTAAAAGCAATCTCCCAAGGTTTTTATCCTAAACCCTTCCAATTTGAACCACTGCCTCCAGGGTTAGAAGCGTATTACAAGAATCATTACCAGCGCATCAAGGGTAAGGGTTTGTCTTCAGTGGGATTAGCCGTATTAAAATGTCTAGCACAGCTTGTGCAACCGCTTTCAGGAGAATTAATCGCCCAAATGGTTGATGAAGATGAATACGAAGTAGAAAAAGTGCTGGAAAATTGGCTGGAATTTTTATATGAGGAAATCAGAGGAGAAGAAATCTTTTATAGTTTGTATCATTCCAGTTTTGCGAACTGGTTAGGCAAGGAATTAAATTTAGTTTAGACGAGGTATTAAGAGTTGATTTATGTTAGTTTTAGAAACACACATAGGTGGGCACTGCCACTAAAACCCTTATATGGTTGGCAGGATCTGACTAGCAGTGCCCACCCTACACTACTACACGACTCAAGATTTTTCTGGTCAGGCAAGGAATTAAATTTAGTTTAGACGACGTATTTTGGAGAGTTGATTTATGTTAGGTTTAGACAGAATTACCTTCGATGCCCGCATCATGGCTGGACAAGCTTGTATATTGCTTCGCAACGCTGACGCGAACGTGGAATGAGAATTCCTGTTTCGTTAGTTGTCAATTTGGTGGCGAATGGGAAACCCGTAGAGGAAATTTTAGAAGAATACCCTGATTTAGAACCAGAGGATATTCGGCAATCTCTCCTTTATGCTGCTTGGTTGACTCAAGAGCGGGTTTATTCTTTCACAAATGCTGAAAAACAAGCATCATGAAATTTTTAGCAGATATGGGAATTTCTCTACGCACAGTAATTAATATCTATAAATTAGTAGTCCATAATTGTAAATATCTATTAACAACCAGTAATACAGGTGCATCACGTGGTACAACCTCAGGTGCTCTTAGATCAATTTTTAGTTTGCGGATTGGGGAGTTTAGGTCAACATTGTGTTGTCGCCCTCAAACAGTTTGAAGTCAGCGTGATTGCGATTGACAAAAACCTGCCCCAAGACTGGGAATTTTCTCACCTTCCAGATTTATTAGATAATGTACTCGTTGGTGACTGTCGTCAAATCAGTGTTCTAGAGCAAGCTAAAATCCAACAGTGTCGAGCTGCCATCATAGTCACTAGTAATGAGCAAGTGAATGCAGAGACAGCTTTAGCGGTGCGGAAACTTAATCCCAAAACCCGCTTAATTGTTCGTTCATCTAAAAAAAATCTCAATGAATTATTGAGTCAACATTTAGGGAATTTTGTTGCCTTTGAACCAACTCAACTACCTGCGCCAGCTTTTGCTCTTGCTGCTCTTGGTACAGAGACATTAGGATTATTTCACTTACAAGGACAGTGGCTGCAAGTTGTCAAACGTACTTTATCACCAACAGACCGTTGGTGCAACAACTCTACCTTGTACGAACTGAATACTCACAAGCGTCGGATTCTCTATCACACATCTGGTGCAACTTCTTTATCCAAAGCTTTCCATGAATGGGAGCCAGATACACGTCTGATGCCGGGAGATACGATTGTTTATATTGAGACTATAAAACCAACTTCTACTAATTCTAAGAAACTGGTAAGAAATACCTGGTATAATCCTTGGCACTTATTAACAACACTAAAACACCTTAACTGGTTAACTATTAAGCAGCAATTTATCACATTTTTGCGAAAATCTGACGAAAATCGATTTAAGCAGTTAGGTATTATCTGTGGAGTGATTGTCAGTTTTTTATTGCTATTGGGAACGGTTTTGTATCAGTTAAGCTATCCCCAAATCAGCTTGATAGACGCCTTTTTTACCTCAATGATGCTACTTCTAGGGGGATTTGGTGATTTGTTTGGTGGGTTCAATTTCACACTTCCTGTTCCCTTTTGGTTGCGGTTCATTAGCTTGGGAATGACAATCACTGGTACAATCCTTGTGGGGATATTCTATAGTTTTTTGACAGAAAGACTTTTAGCTGCCAGATTTCAGTTGAATAAACGACGTCCACCCGTTCCTCAAAAAGACCATGTCGTCGTGGTGGGACTCGGTCGGATGGGTCAGGGAATTGTGGAGATTTTACAAGAATTCAACCAACCACTTGTTGGCATCACCCTAAACACAGACTTTGACATGACAATTCTACCAGAGATGCCACTCATAACTGGTTCGTTAAAGAGGTCTCTTTCCAAGGCAAATCTTCAGACAGCAAAAAGTGTCGTTGTGGTAACTGATGATGAGATGCTGAATTTGGAAGTCAGCTTAATGGCTTATGATGCAAATCCAGAAAGCAATTTGGTTATCCGCACCACAGGTCTTAGTTTAAGTGACAATTTGGCTGAACTCTTGCCGAATGCTCAAGTTTTGTGTGTCTATGCTGTAGTCGCTGAAGCTTTTGCTGGGGCTGCATTTGGGGAAAATATTATTAATCTATTCCGCGTTGATCACAAAACTATCTTGGTCACAGAATACCAAATTGAAGCAGGTGATACGCTCAATGGCTTACTGCTATCTGAAGTTGCTTATGGCTATGGAGTTATTCCAATTCTTTACCAAAAAGAAACAGAAATGCCTAAGCTTATGCCTTCTGAGGATATTAGTTTAGTTGTGGGCGATAGCTTCGCTGCTGCGCGGAGCGCAGATCGCATGGTAGTGTTAGCAACAAGCGATGGTCTACAGCGGATTGAGCAGGGATCTGCGATCGCCACATCAAAAACCTGGCAAGTACATATTACAAAAGCTTTGACAGAGGAAGCACAATTTGAGGGGGCGAATGTTCTTGTTCGCATTTCGGGATGCAGTCTCAACACAGCGAGAACAGTGATGAAAAACTTACCAGAAACATTACATGTACCACTTTATAAGCATCAAGCTCAGCGACTTATTATAGAACTAGCTAAAGCTCAAGTTACAGCCCACTTGCTTAGGACGGATTCTCCTTAGTTATCAGTTACCAGTTATCAGTTATCAGTTAAGTAGGTCAACATAAAAAATATAAAATACGATTCTTGCGATTGCTTCCCTCCACTACGTTCCGTATGCCCTCCCTTGCCCGCTACGCTAACGCAATGACATTTTACGTTTAATTAGGTTGAGCTACTTATCAGTTGTTACTGTTCACTGCGATCCACTGAGCGTGGTCGTTGTGTTCACTGTTCACTGTTTACTGTTCACTGATTTAATTTCAACCAATCCTTAATCTCGTCAATTAACCAATGGCGTTCCACAGTTGCTAAAGGACTAGAGGTGAGCTTCTGTTTATCAGAATATTCAATTGTCACGCCCCGAGGTGCAGAACCCTGTTGAACTATCTCTTCATACACTCTACAAATCAGTGGAGTTTTTCCTCGATACCGCCAATAAGATAAACCAAATAACTTCCAGCGAATCTCAAAATCTTCACGATCAAAGTACATATCTGTATGTCTAAAAGCAGGTAGCACTGTTGCTTGGAATAGGACAAATACTAATGCTAAAAGAGGCATAATATATAATATCGAATGGTAGATAAGTCCTGTTGAGAGCAAATTAAACCACTGTGGTATTTGCCAGACAAAAGGAATAATTAAGCCTAGAAGATAGAATAATTTAAATGTTTTTCTTCCGCGTCTGGGGATTTTAATTTCTATTTTGTGAGCAGACTTTTTGATTTGAACCAGACTACCTGTGGGCTTACGGCTAGTGAGTGGTGGGGTGAGTGCGTGTCTATTCTTGAGCGTATCTAGGGCTTGGCGTGCAGAACTCAGTCGCTCTGTAACATTTGGTTCTGTCAGTTTACCAATCCAATTCACAAAACCCAAATCGACACTTACTTTATCAGCAAATTGAATGCGAGAGTTCTGGTATGGTAAATCAGCAGGAGGCGTTCCGGTGAGGAGATGAATTAAGGTTGTACCTACAGCATACAAGTCAGAAGCGGGAACAGCACGACCTGCAAACTGTTCCATTGGTACATAACCGTAGGTTCCTACAACTGTAAAAGTCGCACCTTCTAACACCGCTTGATCTTGCACTGCGCCAAAGTCAACCAGGTAAACACGCTCATCCTCACCCCAAATTAAATTGCTGGGTTTGATATCTCTGTGCAACACAGGAGGGTTGAGTTCGTGCAGGTAAACAAGAATGCTCAAAATTTCTGTTGCGATCTTTTCCACCTGTGACTCAGAAAACCGATGCCCCCGATTCAGCAGTTGCTGGAATGATGTTCCGGGAACGTAACTGTGCACTAACCCAAACCAGGGAAATCTTGAGCCAGGTTGCTTTTCCAAAACAAAGTCATCCCGATACTTGGGAATTCGGGGATGATTGAGATTTTTCAGCACTTGAGCTTCACGTTCAAACAGCTTATGTTCATCCCACTGCATCTGCGGACTCAGAGCAAGCAGTTTGACAACCACTTGTTCTTGAGGCTGTGTATGCAAATCTACTGCTAACCAAGTTTGACGACTAGCATCTTGCCCTAATTTTTCTTTAAGTTGATAACGAGACTCCTGGGGAGTCGCCTCGCGAATGCAAAGAACTTGTCCACCTTCTGCCATAACCAAAAGCTTAAAATCTAAAGTCCCAACCAATGCTTGATTTCATCTACGAGCCAACGGCATACCTGATGAGAAAGAGGTGGTTTCAATCTTCCAAATGAATACTCTTCGACACCAACAGCCAAAGTTACCTCAGGAATTTTCTTGTTACCATAGCCGCCAGAGTCACTTTTAAAAACATTATCAATCTCTAAGACATTTCCTCGCTGTCGTTTGATGCAAAAACCTAATAATTTCACTTCAATTTCAAATTGCTGATGATCGAAGTTGATATTGGTTTGGGCAAACACAGGTAATAGAAACCAAGCCCCCAATACAAGACTACCTGCCAACCAAAACAAATAAACCCAACCGCTGATCAGCATCGACAGCCAAAATAACCAAAGTCCCAACCCCGTCAGTACAAGCCAATTTCTTGGGGTAGATATTACCTTGTACCAAGGGACATGAAGTTGAATCTGCAAGCGCCTTGGTGATTTGTCCACCCAAATGCAACTTTCCGGGAGTCGTGGACTAGCAATTTTGATCGCATTTTGATTAGCCCTAAGAGCGTCAAGTGCTTGTTGAGCGCTACTAAAGCGTCTTTCAAGATTAGGCTCAGTCAGTTGCTCTAACCAACGGACAAACCCAGGATTGAGCCTGACAAGGTGAGCAAACTGCAAGCGAGAATCTTTCTGAGGCAAATCTGCTGGAGAAATACCCGTCAGCAAATGAATCAATGTTGCTCCCAAAGCATAGAGATCAGATGCTGGAGTTGCTCTTCCGCCAAACTGTTCGAGTGGTGCATAGCCATAAGTTCCCACCACTGTAAAAGTAGCACCTTCTCTTGCAGCGCGGTCTTGTACTGCACCAAAATCAACCAAATAAATACCAGAATCTTTACCTACTAGCACATTGCTAGGCTTAACGTCCCGATGCAGCACAGGAGGACTCAAACCATGCAAATAAATCAGAATTTTTAGAATCTGAGCAGCAATTTTACGAACTTCTGGTTCTGCAAACACTTGACCTTTAGTGAGTAATTGCTTGAGTGATGTACCAGGAATATATTCTTGAACTAACCCAAAGTAGAGTAACTGGTCATCAATGCAAAAATAATTACGATAGTCAGGAATGCGAGGATGGTTCAACTGTTTCAAAACTTGTGCTTCTCGCTCAAAGAGTTTCAAACTCTCCCACTGCATCTGGTCGCTAAAGGTCAACAGTTTCACCACAATATTGTCTTGTGTTGACAAATCCAGTGCTAACCAAGTTTGACGACCTGCACCTTCACCCAGCTTTTCTTTCAGTTGATAGCGATTATGTATAACCTGTTGCGTTTGCAGCATCGTGTTGCTATTCCTCAACACTTCTGTTGTACCAAAATAACACTCTTAACCCTAAAGATAACAAGGCAATCCCTGTTGAAGGGAAGTATTCCAATATCTATAGTAATAAAATTAATATACAAAACGAAACAACCGTATTCCGGATGTCCTGAGCAAAGTTTTGGTAGACACACCTGATACAAGGCACTTGGGTCACTACCTAATTATACTAGAGAGCAATTTATCTTGCTTTTGGTTTTTTCGGACTTGTCTGTGGTGGACAAGTACAATTACTTCCAGGGTTAGTAGGATTAGATGCTTGGGATCGGATAAGATCCCCCGCCTGCGGCGACAGAGTTAAAAAGGGGGTAAAATAGCCCACTGAATAACAAGGTTCCCGACTCCTTTAAAAGTTGTCGGGAATCTGAGCAGGCACTTTCACACAAATCAAATATAGGATTCCTATTTGAGTTTTGACGAAGCTAGGTACACCTTTATTTCTTCTTTCCTGTTAAGCGTTAAGCGTTAAGCGTTAAGCGTTCCCTTCCCCTACGAGTTCGTTCACCAAATCAAACCGAATTCCTATAGTTGACTACTGTAAGCACTATAGCCATAAGCTAGAGTTTCTTTCATCGCAGCCGACGGCTTGAGACTTCTGTTAATTGAATTAGCAAAGGGTATCTGGATTCCTTTGATGGTTTCTGGTAAAATTGCATATTCTTGTGTTGGTTCTACGATGTATTGTGGACACTTAGTTTTCATTCCAGAAGTAGTTAACATTGCATTTATTTCTGCAGATGAATATTGCTTGAGATAAACTGAGTTCTGTTTTGGGTTTAACCTTCTGACTAAATTATGAATTATATGAGAAGGACAAGACTTGTTGTGGAAAGAATGATTGAAGACGAAAGTTCCACCTGGCTTGAGTACACGAGATACTTCAACCAAGAGGTTTCTAATCTGTGCTTCTGGTATATGCATAAATACACAGTTAGAAATAATCAAGTCTACAGAATTATCTTCTAAAGGCAGTAATTCAGCAGAAGCACAAATAATGTAAAACTCTGCTCCAGGGAAAAAATCATATTCTTGCTTACACTTTAGTAACCGTCGCAATAAAGACTCCGAGATATCAATGCCATAATACTTTTGACACCTCAAATTTTTGTCCTTTGAAAGAAACAAAGGAATTCGACCATACCCACAGCCAATTTCCAGAATAGAATCCACAGACTTATTGATAGGAAACTTATTCCAAGTTCCTCCAGGTCTTCCGGTTAAAAGAGTGTAATCTTGTTTCAGTGGTGATGTTTCTTCTGCTTGTTCAATTTTTTGAGAACCGTAGTACGTCTTACCAATTTCGTCCCATCTTTGTTTTTGTTCAGTACTGTTCAACTGTTCGTAATCGTTAGGAAAATAAATGCCATCCCGAAGTTGAAAGTCATTCAAACTGATTTTGGCGTTGAGTGATGTGCTCATGAGATTATTCCTGCTCAAGTCCTTAATATGTTTCTGGTTATACTCTGAAGTTCATCTAAACTTCAAGTCGTCTTACTTATGGTTTTTACTTTTATTTATACATATAAAAATAAAAAATTCTTCTATTCCAAAGTCTTACATAACCGAGGGAAGGGGAAAGGGATATAAGCCTCGGGCGTGATGCCAGGGTGACGTACTATAGCAATCCTAAATCATAAGCCCTACGGGCACGCTGGGCGAACATGAGAAATTTGGAAACAATTGGGCGATTATAAATCGCTACTACACAAACCAAGTCCACCTACGTGGACTTAATAAAATAACCCGCACAGGCGGTGAGACAGCGCGAATCACGGCTTTCCCGACCTAGGCGACTGCGTAAGCGCAAGCGCACGAATCGAGCGTATCTCTTTCAGAGACGCTGAGTCGCAAAGCGACACGCTGCGCGAACGCGAACGCGTAAGCGTGTCCCTTTGGGACTTACAAAGTAGCGTCTGGGCAGGAGATACGCGTAAGGGTGTCCCTTTGGGACTTACAAAGTAGCGTCTGGGCAGAGGAGATACCCGGAGGGGTTTTGTCTCGTGTAGCCGCGATTTATAATCGCCAGGATTGAACCAAATGTTACTTTCTTGAGGCGGTTTCTCCAGAACATTGCGCGATAAGCCAGAGGCGAGAGGCGATCGCCTCTCGCCCCTGATTTTTCATGTCAGCTAATCACGGGAAAATCTCACGAACCTTAGATGAAAATGTATTTCCCCTACAGCCTTACACCCCTTTTTCATCTCAGTTTCTATACAAATAGCCTGATCAGAAAATTCCTTGAACGTATTGCGCTATCCTTCCCTACCCTCAGCCGCAGGCGGGGTAGGGAAGGATAGCGCGGCGTATTGGTCGTCCTCGTCTTCATGGGAATAAATTTAAACTCAACGACGAAACTTCATGGTGGAGACCTGACAAAATGTTAGAGATACTCGACCTAAAATTGGGGCGAATGCGCCTACGTCTATGGTGCAATCTCCATTTCCAACACTCTGCCAAGATCAACATGGATTTGATTCAAGTTGAGCGACTTGACGAAGGGCTCATCCGAACAGCTAAACCTTTATGGCTGATCTGGGTAGGTGAGGGAATACCCGAATTATCCCAAATTTGGCGTCAGTATCTACGTCGCTTTGCCGTGGACCACTGGTATCGATTTGCCAAGCAACGCCTTCACTGGACACTACCTAAGTTGGGTACAACAGAGCAATGTGGTTTGAGTCGAGAGGAGCTATTATGCTCCGTCCCTCTCAGTTAGATCCGGACGTGCCCGTTTCCGTGCATCCGGCTCCCGATGTTCTAAGGTTTCCCCTTGCTCATGTGGATGTAGTTGTGACAACTTTGATGTATGGCTAGAAGATTGTTTGCTTTCCAGTTCTGGTGGTTACCATCTACATGATGTAGGTGGATTGTTTCACCTGGTAGCATCTTCATGCCGCAGTGACCACATGCATGGTTTTGCCGTTTTAAGGCTTTAGAGGTTTCGCCATCGTAGAGCTTGCTGTTACGCTCGCTCCAGTACTGGATGTCTCCGTCGTACGGTGATTTGTTACCTTTGACCATGACATATTTTCTTTCGGAGCAAGAAACTGCTGGGAATGCTTTGTTAGTCAGCGTTGCGCATGACCATCTGTCATTCTTTGTTTCTTTGTTGAATACCTTGAATGCTTTGCGTCTGGTGAACCATAGTGAGAACCGTGCTCCATCCATTTTGCAGAAGCGGTGGTAATTCCTCCATCCTCTAACCAAGGGGGCTAATTTCTCAGCTTTTACCTCGGAACCATAATTAGAGCAGTTGACGATAGTTTTTACTTTTTGACGGAATTTCTTGAAGTTCTCCAGCGAGGGAGTGCTTCTTACTTTCCCGTTGTTCTGTACCTTGAAGTGCCAGCCTAAAAAGTCGAAACCATCTGTCGATGCGGTTATCTTGGTTTTCTTCTCACTGATTTTCATTCCTCTTTCTGCTAGGAATTGGCTTATCTTTTCAAGTATTTCTTTTGCATTATCTTTGGGTTTAAGAAAAATTACCATGTCGTCAGCGTAGCGGACGGTTGGTTCTATTATCTTGTTAGGAGATGTCCTATCGGTTATCTTTGACCCTTGGTTGTGATACCTGTGGACACTTTCTATTCCATTGAGTGCAATATTAGCTAGTAGGGGACTTACCACACCACCTTGGGGGGTTCCTTGTTCTGGAAAGTTGGGATGTATTCCGGCTTTTAGGCATCGAAAGATACCAATTTTCATCCCTTTTGGTGCTATCAAGTTATCCATGATAGTTGTGTGGCTTATCCGGTCGAAGCATTTTTCGATATCGAGTTCTATTACTCGCTTTTCTATTCCATTTGCGTAGGAGTTTAGGCTGTTGAGGACTTGTCTCTGTGCATCATGTGCTGAGCGTCCTGTTCTGAATCCATAGCTCCGTGCATGGAATGTTGCTTCATGTGCTGGTTCTAGAGCAAACTTTGCAAGGCATTGCCATGCTCTGTCTGTGATAGTGGGGACTTTTAAAGTCCGGAATGTTCCGTCCTTTTTAGGTATCGGGATTTCCCGTAATCTGTTATGATGCCAATTAGAGTAATTGAGCTTGAGGTGTTCCTCAAGTGCAAGGCGTTCTTCAAAGTTGAGGGACGCTTTGCCATCAATACCCGCAGTCCTCTTACCAGCATTAAGCTGAGTTACTTGACGTATAGCCAATAGCCGTGCAGCTTTGGATTTCAGAATCAGTTTCTGAAGTGACCGCGCTTTCCGCATGTCTCCTGCTTTAACTGCTTTGAACACTCTAACTTGTAGGCGGAATAAATTGCGCCGGAATTTCTTCCAGGGTAATTTGCTCCAAGATTCACTAGTATTGCTACTGTGTCTAATCATGCTCTGACTCCTAAGAATGTTTTCTGAACACCTTACAGCAATTACGCCGTATCCTACCCGTGTTAGGAGGTTTACACCTCTCGTCTGGTTTACCTGAGTTTTCGACCTTTCTCAAGACTCCTAACCCGTTTTTCTTCGTTCCCTAGATTAGATTGTTTTGTGTATTTTAGGTGTAACCACTTCAACCGTTAGAACCCCTTGTTCTTGTCGCTTGCTGGACTAACATCGACGGGGTTTTGTCTCTAACGAAGTCAGGGGTTTTTATGTTATGCCCTGCTTTACTTTGGGTTGCTTTTTTAGGTTCTGTCTCACCTTGTACACTCCCTGTTAGCGCCAGTGTCAGCCCATAACTGCCGTCTGATTGCGCCCTGCTTCCAGCTTCACTCTGCAAAATTCCGAGTTTGCTCGGTGTGGACAGGTAAGGAGTCACTCCTGAACTTGGAGGATAGGGCTTTCACCTACATCTTTTGTCTAGAGTTCAGTCAAAAATGATTGACTGGATATCTTATTTTGCGGATTTTAACCGTGATTCAGATATCAACGAATCGCACAGCCCAGAAATACCCAACTCGTTATACCTTTTTACCAGTGCGTAAATCCATGTTCTGCTATAGCCCGTTATTTCCCCTACTTCCTCTGTTTTCTTGCCTTGCGCTAGTAACCATATAATTTGATACTGACGTAAAGTCTGCCGGGGGAAGCAACCCAAGCGGCGAGCGTTACGACTTTCTATTCCGTCCTTAGCTTGTTTGTAAAGTTGCTCTAATTCAGAGATATTTAAATGCTCGGCTATACTGATTCGTTTTGGCATAAGTCATATTTTTACTTTCTTTTTTTTTCGTAAGCGATTATGCGGACATGATATAACGGGAGCTTCTAAGAGTCAAAATTAAGTTGTCTGTACTCCATTCCAACCCCAAGCTTCTGGCTTCATAGGCTGGGCATCCCCTAAGCTTCCACCAGCAGACACCATGAGTCCCACGGCGTTTAATGCTCGTTGCAAGATATTACGAGCCGCGTTTTCGTCTGTGTCGATGACCGCATTGCATTTATGGCATTCATGAGTACGTATCGACAGGGTTTTAGGTACTTTCGCCCCACAATTTGAACAATCCACAGTTGTGCCATAAGGATTAACTTTAACAAGGTGAACGCCGCATCTGACTGCCACTGCTTCCAGCTTGTTAATGAAACTACCCCAAGCCACATCTAGGATTGATTTACCCAAAGGAGTGCGAGCTAAACTTCGGATATTCAAGTCTTCAACTGCAATTAAGTCATAGCGTTTAACCAGTTTGTGTGCCGTATTGTAGTGAAAATTTTCTCTCACCCGCCCCACTCGTTGGTGAATGCGAGCAATCTTGTTTTGCAGCTTCTTGTAGCCATTAGACCCTTTGTGCTTGCGGGATAAAAATTTTTGTTGTCGGGCTAAATGATTTTGTGCAGTGCGGTATGGCTTGCTTGGGGGCACTGTTTCGCCCAATGATGTGGTCAGAAATTCTTTTAATCCTACATCCACGCCAACAGTAGATTTCACTTCATCTAATGGCAATGGTGATGGCACTGTGTCATCTTCTAGGGACAAGCACACATACCAACCATCCGCTTTTTTGACTATCGTTGCCTGTTTGAGATTAAACCCGACTGGTAATGGTCGATGCATGATTACGGGCATTAAGCCAATCTTAGACAAACGCAATACTCCGTTCTCTAAAAAAGCCCCTGCCTTGGGATTATTGACTCGTGGAAACACGAAAGAACGCATTTGTCCCGACTTCTTAAACTTCGGTCTGCCTCCCCTTTTGCCACTCTTGTCGGGAAACAACCATTTCTTCCAAGCCTTATTCAAGCGTTGTAGATTAACTTGCTGAGATTGTACCCAAACATTCTTGTAATTGGGAAACAACTGTTTTGTTTGCTTCAGGTCTGACTGCTGAGTCACGTAGTGCTAGTCCATCGCCTGCGCGAAGTCATAGCCCTCACTGGTTTTACCCGCTTTGAAGCCGCAATGCCAAATATTGAGGGTGAAATCGACGAATTAGCGATTAATGTCCGTCGCGCTGCCCTTGATTTTGAAACAAGCTGGATACCTGCCATTGAAAACAAAGGCGAAGGTGTCTTTATCTCGTTTCATAAGCAAGTCATAGAGGAATGGTTCAAGCGCGATGCGGTGAAGAAGCGGGCGGAAGATTTAAACCGTGGTTTTCTCAAATGGCTTGATAGCAAAGGAATTCCCCGGGATAAAGCCACATTCCCAGGTGTAAAATACATCATGCTGCACTCGCTATCTCACTTGTTGATTACAGCAGTATCCCTCGAATGCGGCTATGCTGCGAGTGCCATCCGTGAACGCATTTATGCAAGCGATTCTGGGTATTGAATTTTACTTGATACAGGTTCTTCAGGTTCTGAAGGGACTTTGGGTGGTTTAGTAGAAGTTGGTACATCCATTGATTACCATCTCGGAAAAGCCCTGGGGTTAGGAAGACTTTGCTCGAATGACCCGGTTTGCGCTCAACACGAACCGGAGAACCCCCGCGAAGAACGCTTTCTGCACGGTTCTGCGTGTCACGGGTGTTTGTTAATTGCTGAAACATCCTGCGAACGCCGCAACGAATTTCTTGATAGTGCACTCGTGGTGAATACAGTTGAAGAATTAGACGCTGCATTCTTTCCAGATGATATTTTTGCCGATGACTTTGTGACTAGTTAATTAGCTACCCCCAAAACCAGCGTTTTATCTAGCTACTTGCCGCACCTAAAAAAGTTACAAAAAAATTGACAAATTTATATCATTCACTTGAATCAATCCATAAAATAATATATTTTAATAGCATAAAATACTAAATACATAAAAATTCTTAACTCGCAACATCAAATCCTTGAGGAGAGGCAGAAAGCCTAAGGAGTGAAAAGCAAACTATGCCAAACTTTTAGGGTTACTTTGCCGCTTGTTGTACCGAACTCTAAATTTTACCGATACTTATGGTAGCGCGCACTCTTACACAAAAGCCCCAGATAAAATCAGGAGAAGATTGCGACTGTTTAAATCTACCTTTTACCAAAACGCGCGGGTGCAAAGGTGCAGATTTTGTTGGGGTTTAGGAGGGACTTTGAAAATGTACTTATTGTACACCAAGCAAACAGAGCCAAAAGAATACTCACCGCCCTCACCTCATGTTTGATACAGTGGTCAACAATAACGTGGCGGGTTTGGTGCCGCCATTAATTTTACCCTAACACCCCTAATTGTTGATTGCAGTAATCCTAAAGGTGCGTTACCCTACCTTCTTAGTTGGGGAAGTCAATATCGCAACTAACACCTATGTCCTCAATAAATTTTTGCAGCAAAAGTAGATTTTTTCTATGACTCAGCCTTCTTCTCAAAAGCAAGCCGAGCAACAGTTGAATCAGTCAAAAGGGCTTCAAGAGTCTGCTGATCCGAAGCAGAGGCCACAGGAATGGAGTTTGAAAACCAAGGCAATAGCTTGGGCTATGCTTGTGAGTATGCTCCCTGTGCTGACAGTAGGGACAACTACTTACTACTTTGGTAGCCAGTTGACAGCCAAACAGATTTCCCAAGCAAGACAAGCAGATACCACAAGTCTGGCAGAAGCTGAACTTGGACTACATAGACTGCTGTCACTGCTGTTAATTGAAACGGGGGTGACGGCAGTATTGGCAGGTGCGATCGCTGCAATTTTAGGGATTCGCGCCATTCGTCCAATCCTGAACGCCGCCTCAGTCTCTACCACTATGGTGAATAGGTTACGTCGAGAAAGCGCGGATTCTGGCACCTCCATCGTCAGCAAAGATGAACTGGCTGTCTTAGAGACAAACATCAACTTCGTCAAAGAACAGCTTCCGGATTTACTCTGGAAACAAGAAGCCGAAGCCGAACGCTCCCAGGTGTTTCACAACATTAGCCGCGGTATTCGCCAATCACTCACTCAAGAAGATGTTTTGCGAACCACTGTAGAAGAAGTTCGCAAGGCTCTAAGAATTGACCGCGTTGCCATCTTTCGTTTTGATTCTAACTTGGATGGAACTTTTGTAGAAGAATCTGCAGCACCTGAGTTGCCAAAAATCCTATGGACTACCATCTCAGACCCCTGTTTCCAAACAGGGTATGTCGAACAATATCGAAATGGTCGTGTTCGTGCTATTGATGATATCTATCAAGCTAATCTCACTGATTGTCATATTGGGTTGCTAGAGCGATTTGCTGTAAAATCTAATCTAATCGCACCCATTCTCAAAAACAACCAGCTATTTGGCTTATTGATTGCACATCAGTGCTTTGAACCTCGTACATGGCAGCAGTATGAGATTGATTTGTTTGCTCAAATAGCGGCACAAGTGGGATTTGCTCTTGACTACGTTAAGCTCTTAGAACGGATAGATACAAAAGCCGATCAAGCTCAAGCATTTATAAATATTACCCGCCGCATTCGAGAATCGCTCAACGAAGAGGATGTCCTAAAAGCTACCGTTGAAGAAACCCGTAAAGTACTGAGCGCTGACCGAGTGCTCGTTTATGGCTTTGACAGCAACTGGTATGGAACTGTGGTTGCAGAATCAGTGCTTCCAGGTTTTCCCAAAGCGTTGCGAGCCAAAATCAAAGACCCCTGCTTTGTTGAGGGCTATGTAGAAAAGTACCAAGCTGGTCGAGTTCAAGCCACCAATAACATTTATGAAGCTGGCTTGACTACTTGTCACATTAGCCAACTCGAACCCTTTGCTGTCAGGGCAAATTTGGTTGCGTCCATTCTCAAAGATAACCAGCTATTTGCCTTATTAATTGCACATCAGTGTTCGGGACCTCGTGATTGGCAGCAGTATGAAATCGATTTGTTCACCCAGATAGCCACGCAGGTGGGATTTGCTCTCGACCATGCTAGACTTGTTCAACGAATCGATGCTGAAGGAGTGCAAACTCAATTGCTTGCGGACATGACCCGTTCCATTCGGGAATCGCTCAACGAAGAGGATGTCCTCAAAACCACTGTTGAAAAAACCCGCAAAGCAATGAGCGCTGACCGAGTACTGGTTTATGGGTTTGACAGCAATTGGTATGGAACTGTGATTGCAGAATCAGTGCTTCCAGGTTTTCCCAAAGCGTTGCGAGCCAAAATCAAAGACCCCTGCTTTGCTGAGGGCTATGTGGAAAAGTACCGATTTGGTAGAGTTCAAGCTACCAATAACATTTATGAAGCTGGTTTGACTACTTGTCACATTAGCCAACTCGAACCGTTTGCTGTTAAGGCAAATTTGGTTGCGCCCATTCTCAAAGATGACCAGTTATTTGGCTTATTGATTGCGCATCAGTGTTCAGGACCTCGTGATTGGCAGCAGTATGAAATTGATTTATTCACCCAAATAGCTACGCAGGTGGGATTTGCTCTCGACCATGCCAGACTCCTAAACAAGGTAGAGCAGGCGTACCAATCTGCTGAAGCGACCTCTTACGAGCAGCGTGAACAAAAAGAAGCACTCCAGCTCATGGTACTTGAGTTGCTCAGAGGTAGTCAAACATCTGTCCAAACCCTTTCAGGTGAGGCTCTTAGCCAGGTTGAGTCCCTTACTGGTGCCTACAATCAAATTCAAGCGTTAGTTGATTCGGCTATGGAAATGCTGATTTGTGCCCAACAAGCAGAACTGCAAGAGCAGCAGCTCACTCAGGCAGTACACGATGGACATTCGTCGATAGACCCGATTTTAGAAAACTTGTGTGATGTCCAAGTAAAGGTTATGGAAGCTGTCGAGAAGGTCGAGCGTCTAGACCAACCTTTTCAAAAGTTCTCCCAGCTCGTGGGCCTCATTAGTCATATAGCATTTCAAATAAAGCTCCAAGCTATGAATACAGTACTTGAAGCAAGTCGCACCACAGAAGGTGGTGAACAATTTGCTTGGCTCGCTGACCAAGCACTTTCTCAAGTGCATCAATTAGAAGCGAGTATTGCAGAAGTACAATTACTCGTTCCAGAAATTCAGACACAAGCCAATGAAGTAGTTGCTGTTATAGAATACGGGGCAGAACAGGCGATGAGGGGGATTAGATTGGCGCAGGAAACTCAGGAGAAGTTCAATCAGATTATTATGCTCAGTGAGCAAATGAAAAAACTGGTCGAGGAACTTGTCCAAACTGCTCCTGTCCAAGCAAAAACTTCAACCTCAGCAAGCCAATCTATTCTAGAAGTTGTCAGTATTGCCAGCAAGACTTCGGAACAAGTCCTGGCAGTAGCTAAGTCTTTAGACAAGCTGTCAACACTCGCACAAAATCTACAGGAGGATGCTGATTGACATTCCCACCACGCTAAAGGTGCCGGGATTCTCCAAGACTAAGCCAAGTCCGGTGACATCCCATAGACTCAATTAAACAAGATTGCAAAAGTAACAATTGCCACTCTTGCAGGGAAAAGGCAAAAGTTAAAAGGGAAAGGTTTTTTATATTTTTCCCCTCTTACACCCCTTACACCCTGCCCTCCCGGCGTTGACCATCTATAATTTGGCAAGAGCGATCGCCTGGTACTCAGCTATATCCGTTGCCAGGTAGATTAGGACATGAACTTATGAGAAAAAACGGACATCACCAGACTTTCACACGCCTGTTAAGCGTTAAGCGTTCCTTACTATACCTACCCACCTCATTAAGGACTGGTCGAGCGTGCGCTTTTTCAGTGTCCACAATTGGTTGGGGTTTGAATAGCAATACATTTGATTCTGACTTCTGGCTTGGTGACTTGGTGAGACCAGTGCTGCACAGAGAAGTGCCTTGCGGAGCCAGTACTGCAGGAGGGTTTCCCTCACTTGGTATCTGGCGTCGGGTTAAGCGCGTTGTGGCAACTAGCCCCGATAGGCGTAGCCGTGCCGCAGGCATAGGGGGCGCTACGCAAACGGAGAGGGTTTCCCGACAGAGGCATCTGGTGAGACAGCGCGAATGACGGCTCTCCCGACCTAGGCGACTGCGTAAGCGCAAAGCGCACGCGGCTTGGGCGTAAGCGCAAGCGCACGCTAAGAGCGTTCGCGCAGCGTCTCCTACGGAGATACGCGTAAGCGTGTCCCTTTGGGACTTACGCGTAGCGTCTCCGCAGGAGATACCCGAAGGGCGTTCGCCGTAAGGCGTGCGCTCTGCGCACACCCGATAGCCGTAAGGCGTGGCGTTAGCCATAGGGTGAATTCTTCTTCAATGAGAAAAGTAAAAATGTGATAAAAGTCTGAAAACAATGTATGCAAACCTTGACAGATTTAAACATACCGCCGAAATTATTCGGTGATGGTAGAGTAATGGTGCATTGATGGTGTGTGAAAACTACGCTACAAGTAGCACTAAAGATTAACCAGGGAAATCTGAAAATTGTAGAACTTATTTTTTTGTTTGAAATGATGAATCTTAAATGAACCAACAGGGAATTTGCAATGCTTTAATTAAAATATGTAGATAAATTGCTTGTTTGTAGTTAAAACCCTGTATTACTTCGTAGTATTGATGCCTACACCCTGTCCGAGTGCCTCAAAGATCTCTTCAAGACAATCTTGCAGAACGATGGCACTCTCCAAAAAAACGTATTTAGTGTTTGCCTCATATTGGCACAGTCAGTACAAGATGCTGTGCTAGAGTGACAACATTGGCGCTAGCGTGAAGGATAAGATATGGTCGTAGAAAGGTGTTTGAGGGTTTATTATAAACCCATTTCTCATCTTCACAAACGACGAGAAAGCCTTTTCGACTTGACAAAATGGAGTTTTGCGTCAGGCGTTGCACAAAAAGCTATCCCTAAGTCAATGAGTGGCAAAAACGTGCTGTTTGCGTCATATTTCTGCAAGCTCCTCTGCTCCAATAGCTATATTGACCGGACAAAAATTCACAAATTCTGATTATGGCAAGTAAATTAGTCTCTGTTAGAGAATACACTGTTAAGGCACACAAACGGACGATTCATACGCGGGTTTTCAACTTCCTCTGTAAGGAATGCGGTGTTCCGGCGAAGCGCGAGACTTACGGTTCTCGACCGTTATATTGTGAACAATGTCGTCCTCCTCAACCACCGAAAAAATCATTAATGAAGCCTCAAAAGGCTAAACCTAGACCAATGACCTATAAATCTAAAACTGATTTGGATTGAGTTGAAGCTATATGACTACTAAGGGAAAACTAGAGCCACCACCCCAAACATTGTTGGAGCCACTTTTGGAATTACGGGAGTACTATACTGCTCTTACTGAAGAGTATGAACGCTTATGGCGAACTGCGCGATCGCAACTTGTCCATGTAGAAGCCTTGTTATCCAACTGGTCTGGTGTTGATGAACGCGACGATCTAACGGCTGTCGTTGAGATGTTGTCTTTTGCACCCACTCCTAGCCAACAAGATTCCTTCTCACCACAACAGTTCAAGAATATTTCTGATGTTGAACAACAACAAGCGAAGGACTCAGAACTCCCAGACTCGGAGTCCTCATCCGACATAGATTTGGATGATGCTGAACAACAACAAGCGATCAACTCAGAACTCCCAGACTCGGAGTCCTCATCCGACGTAGATTTGGATGATGCTGAACAACAACAAGCGATCGACTCAGAACTCCCAGACTCGGAGTCCTCATCCGACGTAGATTTGGATGATGTTGAACAACAACAAGCGATCGACTCAGAACTCCCAGACTCGGAGTTCGACGTAGATTTGGATGATGTTGAACAACAAGCGATCGACTCAGAACTCCCAGACTCGGAGTTCGACGTAGATTTGGATGATGTTGAACAACAACAAGCGATCGACTCAGAACTCCCAGACGATGAAGACCAGCACATAGATTTAGATGAGGAGTCACCCGACGAAGAAAACACGGTAGTTACATCACCCACTTCATCCCCACAAAAGGAGATACCAACCCAGAATAACGATTACTCTCCTGGGACAGATGTTCCAATGCTGCCCCAGTTCCAAGTTCTCACGCGAATGCAAGCGATAGAGAAAATATTGCGAGAGAATGCTGGAAGTGTCTGTCATATAGACTTTGTTGTGCGCTCACTTTTTGGCGATTTAGAGCCAAGTGTGTTCAAAATCGTCAAAAGTCGCATCCAATCCTCTCTGACACACGGCAAAGAAAAGAGTTACTGGGCTGCCGTTCCGGATGAGCCAGGGTGTTATACTCTGGATTTAAGCTTGATAATACCAGCAAATGGTAAAGTCAAATCCAAGATAATCAAACCTAAAAAGAAGAAACCCTTCCTACTCCCCAAGGCAAAAAGGGCATCAATGGTACCTGAATATGAAGGTAAATTTTTGATTGATGCCATCTGCATACTCTTGCAGAAAAATTCCGGGAAAATCTTCAGCGTAGCTGATGTGATCACAGGACTTTATGGAGAACTCAATGCTGAAGAACTAGCAGAGATAAAAACTGCCGTGCATAATGAACTTTCTAGAGGTCACCGGATAGGAAGATTCTCTAGAGTTCCTGAAAAAACTGGTTATTATACTTGGGATTTAAGTAAAATCCGGAGAAAATAGCCTTTTGATCGCAACTTGAGAAGTCAAAAGGAGTTTGTACTGTGGAATGGCAAATGCAAAATTCGCAAATTTGCAACTCAGCTAACAGAAGCCCCAGTTGCAAATTCAGGGCGACTCCAAATGACTTCTGCAAGCATTGCCTAATGTTGTCGATAACGTTAGGGAGCTTTTTTACTTCCAAGCATCCTCCCAAAGTTATTGCGCATTTGCTGGTCTCGACCCAGGTTGTACTGTAACTTGCACGGTTGTGTCATTACGTTGCAGTTGCATTTGCACGTTTGCCCCAACGCCACTTTTATCAATTATCTGCTGCACTGTATCCGCAGTGGTAACAGATTGATTGTTGATTTGTCGGATGACATCTCCTGGACGTATTCCGGCTCTATCAGCCGGAGAACCAGGAAGAACGCGGACAATCAGAATGCCTTGGTCTGCTTGCACGCGGACGTTACTATTAGAAAGGCTGTTAATCCGTTGCTTAAGTTCAGGTGTCAGGGATACCATCTGAATCCCTATGAAGGGATGTTCAACTTTGCCCTGAGTAATTAATTGTTGGGCAATTCGCTCGGCGGTGTCGATGGGAATCGCAAAGCCTATTCCTTGAGCGCCCTGGATAATAGCTGTGTTGACCCCAATAACTTGACCACGAGCATTTAGCAGTGGTCCGCCGGAGTTTCCAGGATTAATGGCTGCGTCAGTTTGAATATAACCAACGCGGTTATCAGATGCACCGATATCACTAATAGAACGATCCGTTGCACTAACAACGCCCACTGTTACCGTTTCTTGCAAACCTAAGGGATTCCCGATTGCGATCGCCCACTGTCCTGGCTGAACCCGCTGAGATGTTGCCAGTTCTACAGTTGGCAGGTTATTTAGTGGAACTTGCACAACCGCAATATCAGTCAATTTGTCTTGTCCCAAGACTTTTCCTTCAACAGTACGACCGTCGGACAATGATACCGATACTGTATCAGCATCGTTGACAACGTGAGCATTTGTGAGAATCTGTCCATTAGCATTAATCACAAAACCAGAACCAACACCACGCACCACTTTCTCTTGAGGCTGTGCTGGTATCTGCCGACCAAAAAACCGTTGATAGAATGGGTCATTTAAGATCTCTGGGACTTGGCTTCTGACAGTTCTGGAAGTATTAATTTGCACTACCGCAGGTTCAACCTTATTTACCACAGCAACTACAAAGTTATTATCCTCTGGAGTTGGTGTCAGAGGACGGTTATTTGGAGTAGCAGACTGTTGGACTGGTTGAGCATTAGCAGTATTAGTCTCCCGTGAAGCTTCCACGTTTCTGGATGAGTTTATTGAGCAGGCACTCAAAAATGTAATTCCTACTCCCAGAAGTGGTAACAATAAGTGAGTTATCGGTTTGTTACAAAAGAATTTGTTTGTGAGATTATTTTTGTGCTCGAAACCATCTATATTTAATTTGATAAGCTTTTGATTATTATTTAGGTATTTTTTGTTCATAAGACTTTATTGATTTTATATCTTAGTGTCTGGTGAAAATAATCTCCTTATTTAAGGTTTATATTTTATGATGCTTATTGTCATCTACCATAAGAAAGTTATCACTTATCAGTTACCAGTAGGTGTTGATTTTTAGCTTTAACTGAACCGTATTGGGTTAAAAAGCAGTTAGTAAAGCGGATTTATTATAACAGTCCAGCCTGTTAGTATGGCTATTTTACTGTGTTACTCATTAAAAAATAATTTTTCTTTTCCATTAGGTAGAACACTGGTTAATTATAAGGGCACAGCAATGCTGTGCCCTCACCATATGGTTTATAATCTATGTTTTTGAAGAAGAAGTCAGAATTCAGCAATTCAGAATTCAGACGGTAGAACCCGCCACTGATTGGAGACCACCAGATTGAAAATTTGGTGTGGTGTTTCACCATTTATTCATCCGCCAGTCGCACAGAAGTTCATTCTGAACGGCAGTCGCCCCAAGTCGGGAAACCCCTTCGGGTATCTCCTAAGCCCTGCGGGCACGCACTCGCGTTCGGAGACGCTGAGTCCTGAGCCCTGAGTCCCAAAGGGACACGCTGCGCGAACGGGCACGGCAAAGCCGAACGGACACGCTACGCGTATCTCCGTAGGAGACGCTGCGCGAACGCTCTTAGCGTGCGCTTGCGCTTACGCGTTCGCCCTTGGCGTGCGCTTTGCGCTTACGCCAGATGCCTGGCTGTCGGGAAAACGCCACATGCTATCTCCCAAGGGGAGACGCAATCATGCGAACAAGCCGGGAAACCCGGACGCCAGATACCTACGGAGGGAGACCCTCCTGCAGTACTGGCTCTCCAACGCAGTGGCTCCCCTCCCGCAGCAGTGGTCTCACCGCCCACGGCGCTGCCTCCTTCTGGCTCCTGACTCCTGAGTTCTTTTGTTAAAATCGTCTCGGTTTTTGAGAGATCTACCAGTGGTTTAAACAAATCCCTGTTACCTTTGGAAAAGTAACCGGATTCAATCTGGTCAATCGCTTGTTTAAGTTGAGGATTACTGTTGTAATAATCCCACGGATGGTAGCCTTGAGCTTTCATTTGTGAAACTTGCTGTGCCGTCAGTCCAAAGAGGAAGAAATTTTCGTGTCCGACGCGATCGCCCCAAAGGGGCGATTGCGAATTTCAATATTCGCCCCATCCAGTGTACCAATCGTCAATGTGCCATTCATCGCAAAGTTCATTTTATATCAAATCCGTTTGTATCAGAATTATTTCTCCCTCTTCTCTCTCTGCGTTCTCTGCGCCTCTGCGGTTTTTTAATGATTCAGATGTTACCGGATTTAATATTACTCGTGCCAGAAGCTTCTTTACCAGCAGTCGAGATTTGTTCCGAAACATCAGCCGCTGAATATATTCGCTGTGCTAATGCCATATTGTAGTTTGCTAGAAAAACCACTTTAAGGCGAGACCCAAGGTAGTGTTAAGCTGTTTTCAATCAAACCTGATGAGTGATGGAGATGGAGCGATTTTGTAATATTTTTATATTTTCTAATTTCTTAAGCTTTTTCCTCAACCTTGGATGTTGGCAAGTACTTTTGTAATACCTCCCCAACCAACAAAAAGAAAATCCCACTTAGAATTCCTATTCCCATGATGTTCAATTCAACGCTACCAAATCCTCCTATAATATCAGGACTTATAAGTGTTATAATGAGTAATGAAAAAGCCGAAAAACTACTTATTGTTAAAGACAGCTTTACGCTTTGTTTGGAGAAGTTATAGCGTTCCGTTTGAGCGATTAAATAAGCAACAAAAGGAGCAAACACCGCTCCTACATATGCTGCATAAAAATACACAATCAGATTAACAATCTCCCCACCTTTCAAAGCAACGGCAAGACTAAACAGAGCATTTGCAGCAGTGACGAGTAGCCGACTCCAAACAGATGCAGGCAGAATATTGAAGTCCAAAATTGTCTTGGTTTGCACTCGCAAAATACTGCTGCCAATACCCAGCGCTGGAACCAGTAAAGACATAATCATCACTATACCTAAAGGCTTGTCGGTGCCACCGCCAACCCAAGCTAGGATAAATGGGAGAGCTTGTTTACCATCAATACCAGCAGGCAAAATTCCTGCGTTCTGTGCTGCGACAACAACTGTTGAAGGTAAAAAAGCAAGCAGTAGTAGCAAAATTGCAGCTATTGTACACCCTCGATACAGGCTGTTTTCATCTTTTGCTTGGACAAGAAACTGCTGATACTTCATATCTATAGGTACCAGCAGAATTGTAGACAATGAGACGCCCACTATAGTTGGCAAACTCATATGCTTGAGTGAGCTAGCAAATTCTATGGGCGATCGCACATAATCACCAAAAGCGTGTAACACCCACAGTCCATAAAGCAAAGCCAAAAAGTTCAGAATCAGTAACCCGCGGAATATCCAGCCTGCTTTTTTTATTGGGAGTAAAGAAATGATTGCAAACAGGATAGCCAAAACAACCATCGTCGGGAGAGTGGGTATTCCGAAAACCTTGAGAATAAAAGCTCCAGAAATCAACTGAACGGCTTCAATACCAATCAGCGATAACCACGACATCAGGCTGACAAAAACTTTTACCCCATCTCCGTAGGCAGAACCTAGCAATGTCCAAATTGGCTCTGTTCGCTTCCAGTAAAATTTTGCCAGTCCTAAAAGAGCTATTGTACCAAAGCCAAGGGAGACAGTATAGAGACTGCCAGCAGCCCCTAAAGTTAGTGATTTCTCAGCGGTTCCTAAAACAAACCCCAAACCGTAATGCGCGGATACTAGCAAGGCTGCTAGCGAGAAGGTGTCGAGTCTGCGCTCTAAAGCCATATTGGCATCTGCTCCACAAATTTTTTTTAAATTTCCCCGTGAATTTTTACTGGCTCGTGGCTAGACTTCATTAACTCGTAGAGATCATAAGCATATAAATCTTCCTGACTTGGCTCATCAGTCTGACTTGTTGCCACAATTGGGTCATTGTATGCTTTCGTTCTACCAATCAGTAAAAGTTTTTTTCCGGCACACTCTCCAATTAATCTGAACTGATGGTCGGGAAAAAAGTTGACTTCATCTGTATATAACGTATGATTTTTGATCGGCATATTTTCTCCTCAATTCTTATAAAAGGTGCGACTGGTTAAAATTAATTCTCAACCTTTAGTTGGGAAAGATGCTGATTCTTCGTAGTCAAGGGAATTGCTAGTAGAGATGCACACAATTACTTAAATTTTTGACTTTTGAATTCACAAAAGATACAGGCTCTTCCCTAAAGGAAATCAACAGATATATGTTTACACTGCCAGTAATGAAAGGCAATGTTAGCAAGGAGAACCTGGGGACAACAGCTTGGAATCAGCAGATGCCATAGGTACTCGTTCCAATGCCGACGGAGTTAGCTGACGGGCTAAGACTGGAAGGTGTCTCTCCATTCAAGATTCGCCCCAATACATTGGTTCCTCCGCTTCTAACCCAGAGTTGAAGTTTTTCAGCAACTAGACTGGATTGAATTAGGCAAGTTTTACCCATACATTCACTAAAACTATACTGAAACGTCCAAAGAGTCAATCCATCTTAACTTCCCACATCAGGACGAGTGCTATTTAACAACTTATCTGGTTAATATTTACGGTGAATTGTATTAATAATGCTCTGATGGTGGATGCTTCAGTAATTGGTGAGGAAACGTATATGAGTCAAACCTCATATCTTTACAAATTATACCCAAGAATAAAAAGATTGCTCAGGTGCTGAAATACCTATTTTTTAGGGATACTGCAAGCGCCATGACTGCCATACTTGTCAAGCTTAAAAATTAGCAACAGCCTTAATTGGCTGTTACTAGTTAGGAAAAATCATATGATTGACCAAATTGTAAACCAAACTTTAATCAACTTGCACCATATAGCAATCCGTGCAGGAGTTGTGAAATTACTCGTTGAGGTAGGGAACGCTCTGCACAGGCTATGCCAACACAAATGAAATAGGACTGCCATAGCAGACTTTCAAGCTAAAAAACTTCCGTAGCCGCCGCCTGAGGGCAAAGCGGATGCTGTGCGAACGGCGATCGCCCTTGGCGGCTCCCTTTGGGAGCATCGCACAGTATTGAGCTATGTAACACCTTTGGTTGTGATGGCTTTACGAAGTTTAACCATTGTTTAGTTAAACACATAAAACACGGGTCAGCTACCAACTTTATAGAATTATAAGCTTTCCACAGATGTTTTAGTTTTGTCAGAGAGGATGCCTACACAGTTCGTTCCACACAAATGCTCTCGTAAGCTTATTAACTTCCCACCTCAGGATGAGTGCTATTTAACAACTTATCTGGTTAAGATTTACGATGAATTGTATTAATCATGCTTTTATGATGGATGCTTCGGTAATTGGTGAACAAGTCATTGCTACAAACTTAAAGCAGTTTCTTTTGGTACTTGCAGTTTCTTTAGGGGTGGCGACAATATCACAGATATTTAGCTGGTTTCGGCAAATACCTTACACTTTACTTTTAGTCATTGTAGGCTTAGGGTTAGCTTTTGCCGATGTTCGTTTAGTGGATCTTTCTCCAGAATTAATTTTGTTTATTTTTCTACCACCATTACTTTTTGAAGCAGCATGGAATTTAAAATGGTCGAATTTAAAGCGGGATTTGTTGCCAATTACTCTTTATGCAGTTATTGGGGTTGTGATTTCAATAGTGGGGATGGCAATAGGTTTAAATAAATTTGCAGGAATCTCACTCACAACGGCTTTACTCATCGGGGCTAGTCTTTGTGCCACGGATCCAGTTTCAGTCACTGCTTTATTTCGGGAATTGGGCGTTCCTAGTCGTTTGACAACATTAATTGAAGGTGAAAGCTTGTTCAATGATGGCATGGCAGTTGTTGCTTTTAGTTTTTTAGTGCAACTGCCTTTAGGAACAGCTGAATTAGAATTAAAACCAATTGTGGTAGAACTTTTTACAGTTGTTGGTATTGGTATGGCGGTTGGAGGACTCATTGGTTTTGGGATCTCTTACCTCACCCAACGTTTCGATTTACCACTTGTGGAACAGTCTTTAACTTTAGTTTCTACCTATGCAACATATCTTATTGTTGAGGAGTTAGGTGGATCTGGAGTCATTGGGGTTGTGACGACAGGGTTGATCTTGGGCAATTTTGGTTCTCGGATTGGTATGAACCCGCGTACTCGGGTTATCGTGACTGAGTTCTGGGAATTTCTGGCGTTTTTTGTGAACTCAATTGTCTTTCTGTTGATTGGGGATCAGATACGGTATGCCAGTTTGGAGGAAAACTTAACAATCATTGCAGTGACAGTAGGGGTAATGATTTTAAGTCGGGCAATTGCAATATTGTCTTTAAGTCAATTAAGCAATCTTTTACAAGCATCAAAAATTACTTTACCTGAACAAACTATACTCTGGTGGGGCGGGGTGCGCGGTTCTGTTTCTATTGCTTTGGCTTTGAGTGTACCCACAATTGTAGTAGAGCGAGAAAAAATTATTGCTACAGTTTTTGGTGCAGTATTATTTACTTTGCTATTCCAAGGATTAAGTATCAAACCTTTATTACAAAAGCTTAACTTTCTGGGTGACCAGTCCTTACGCGAGCGATATTTAGAAATAGTTGCACGGACTGTTGCTCTCAATCGTGTCTTACAACACCTTCAAGTAGACCAAAGACCTGGTGTAGACCCAGAGTTTTACCGCTATCAAGAAGCACTGGTTAAAGGAGAAATTGAAAATTTAGAAGCGCAAATTAACCAGCTACAGGATGAGCATCCAAACATCCGCAACTTTCCAGCTGAACAACTCCGAGGAGAACTTTTGGCTATTGAAGCAGATACCTATGCTGAATTTCTGCGGACAGGTCAGTTAAATAAAGAACTTTCTCCATTGCTGGAAGATGTTTTGCAAAATAGTGAGGGGATTTGAAATATACAGATAAATTCTTCTATAGAAGCTTCGAGATATCTTTGCGATGTTAGTTTCTGATAAAATCCTTACGGTGAAAACGTACTCCAACGTAACATAACAGTCGTAAAAGAGTTGTATCTATCGAAGTTATGATAACAGCTAATGTTGACACAAATCCATTAGATCAAGACTCCTCTAATTGGTCTGCCTTGTTGCAGCAACTGTTAGAGCGTCAATCACTTTCGGTATCTCAAGCTTCTAACTTAATGTCTGGTTGGCTACAAGAAGCCATTCCCCCTGTGTTATCGGGTGCTATTTTAGCAGCAATTCAAGCCAAGGGAGTGTCTGCCGAAGAGTTACTTGGCATGGTTGAGGTTTTATATTCTCAATCTAACAAACCAGCGCAACGAGATTTGATTGTTGGTAACTCACCACTTGTAGATACTTGTGGTACTGGGGGAGATGGAGCATCAACATTTAATATTTCCACTGCTGTTGCTTTTGTGACTGCTGCTGCTGGGGTAAAAGTGGCTAAACATGGTAATCGTTCAGCATCTGGAAAAACTGGTTCAGCAGACGTGTTAGAAGCTTTGGGTGTTAATCTTAAAGCAAGTCTGGAGAAAACTCAAGAAGCTGTGAGCGCAGTTGGCATGACTTTCTTGTTTGCACCCGATTGGCATCCAGCTCTCAAAGTTCTCGCCCCTTTACGAAAAACTCTGAAAGTACGCACAATTTTTAATTTGTTAGGTCCATTAATTAATCCCTTAAAACCAACAGGACAGGTTATTGGTGTCAACTCTCCGGTTTTGGTAGAAACTTTTGCTAAGGTTTTAAATCAATTAGGGACTCGCCGCGCAATTACACTTCACGGACGCGAAAAATTAGATGAAGCAGGGTTGGGAGATAAAACTGATTTGGCTGTGTTGTCAAACCAACAAATACACCTGATCGAACTTTCTCCACAACAGCTAGGCTTAAACCCTGCTCCCATTAGTGAATTACGGGGTGGGGATGTTGAAGAGAATGCAGAAATTCTCAAAGCTGTTCTTCAAGGTAAAGGGACTGGGCCACAGCAAGATGTGGTTGCTCTCAATGCAGCGTTTGCACTGTATGTGGGCGAAGCAGTACCAGATCAAGCAGATGATTATCAAACTTTTTCTCAAGCTGTTATTGTTGCTAAGGAAATTCTCCAAAGTGGACTTGCTTGGAAAAAGTTGGAACAGCTTGCTGAATTTTTGAAGTGAAAGATAATCTGCAAGAACATTGAAGAAAGCAGAGGGCAAAGGGATCAATTGGATGGGGATTGATACCCCAATCAATTATGGAAGAAACATCTTTTGCCTGTTCCCTGTTCCCTATAGCGGTTCTCACTTCGGTGCAATATAGTCGTCACCTCACCCCGCATTTGAGTCTCGCAAACGCTCCCCTCTCCTTAGCAAGGAGAGGGGTTGGGGAGCCAGTGCTGTGGGGAGCCAGTACTGCCAAGAGTTGTGCCTTGCGGAGCCAGTACTTGATGAGGGTTTCCCTCACTTGGTATCTGGTGAGACCAGCGCTGCAGGAGGGTCTCCCTCCGTAGGCGACTGGCGAACCCGAAGGGCGTCGGGTTAAGCGCGTTGTGGCAACTAGCCCCGATAGGCGTAGCCGTGCCGCAGGCATAGGGGGCGCTACGCAAACCCAGAGGGTCTCCCGACCTAGGTATCTGGTGAGACAGCGCTGCAGGAGGTGAGACCAGTGCTGCGGGAGGGTCTCCCGACAGCCAGGCATCTGGCGAACCCGAAGGGGTCTCCCGACCTAGGCGACTGCGTAAGCGCAAAGCGCACGCGGCTTGGGCGTAAGCGCAAGCGCACGCTAAGAGCGAACGCGTAAGCGTGTCCCTTTGGGACTTACGCGTAGCGTCTCCGCAGGAGATACCCGAAGGGCGTCCGGGTCCCCCGACTTGAGGCACCTGGCGTGGTGAGGTTAAAAATGTACTTCATGCAAATGAGAACCGCTATATTCCCTATTCCCTATTAATTCTTTTTCTCGTCATCTCCTAACATATGAAGTAATTTTTTTGCACCCAAAGCACCCATAACTGCATCACCAACAACTTCCACAGCCTGTACTACTTTCTTGCCAACATCATGGAGATTTATGTGGTTGTGAAAAATCTCCTCACTTAGCCACTCAGTAGTAGCTTTCAAATTATGAATTGGTGTTGGCAATAACCTCAAATAAGTGGCTTGGCGGATTAAGTGAGCAGGTTCACCCTTGACTTCTAAGACGTCGTAAATGTTAGCAGCAGCATCATTTAACCCAAGCTTAAGAAGAGTTCCGCGTAAGCTTACTTTGACAGGTTTGGGATCATTTCCTGAGGCAATGGCTTTTAAATTCTCAGCAATTGTTATTCCTTGTTGATAGGCAACTTGTGCAGTTGGTGGTAATGAAGCATCTTCTACAACAGCACAATCACCTCCTACAAAAACTTCAGGAAAATCTTGTAATTGTAGGGTTTGCGTGACTTTCAATCGACCGCGTTTGTCTCGATTTTCATCTGGAATTGGTAAGTCTTTGATCAGCGGATGGGTGTCAGTACCTGTTGTCCAAATTGTGGTGGATGTTACAAGTGTCTCAGATTTACCATCACGCTTATACTCAACTGTGCTGGGACTTATCGCTGTGACTTCTGCTTCCAAAAGTATCTCTATTTCCACAGTGCGTTTTTGCAAACTCTTCCCAGCAATTTCACGCATTGAATCCCTGTCACCTTTAAGGATTTCCTTGCTGTTATTAATGAGTACAATCCGCACTTCTTGAGGGTTACCTTTAAGCGCTGCATACCAATCTGGTAAAAAATCTGCTAAAGTGGCTGCGATTTCCACACCTGAAGGACCACCACCAATGATTGCGACTGTGAGTAGTTTACGACGTTGTTCTGGATCTTCGGTTTGTGCGGCTTTTTGGAAACAGTTACGCAAATGTTGATCAATGGCGATCGCATCTTTTTGCGTCCGAAAAGGTAAAGCATACTCTTTTGCTCCCTCAACACCAAAGTAGCCAGTGACGCTACCTAAAGCTAAGACTAAGTTGCTGTAGTTGTAGGAAGTTCCAGAAGTTAACTTGACTTGTCGTTGATGCAAATCAATCGATTCTACTGTATCTTGAACAAAAGTTACACCGCTACCCTTGAGTAATTCTGCAAAACGTGGTACTACCTGAAAAGCATCCATCTCACCACTAAAATACTCATAGAGTAATGGCTTAAAGCAAAAGCGTTCGTTGCTATCAATTAAGATGATTGAGTCAGGATAGTCTTGGTTAGCAAGATGTAACGCTGTAAAAAGCCCACTAAAGCCACCACCTAAAATAATTGTTTGAGAAACTGGATTGCTCATAACTGATAAACTAGATTGCTCATAAGATGATTTTTCTCCTATGGGTTTAAAAAAAATGTAGTCAAAGTAACCTAGCAGGCTGCTTGGAAAGTGTCCTATTGTACCAAAATTATTGAGAATCTTTCTAAATCCAAGCGGGTGTGATGATTTTAAGTACAGCCACTTATGCCGTCTTTGTGGTAAAAACAACAGCGAGCAAAATGTTGTAATTATCGCATAGGTAAAGCCATAGAACTATTTCGTACAACAAACTAATATAAGTAAAGAACGTTGATTTCTATAAATGGATTTCAATAAATATGCTGAAACAATTTTCCTGGAATTTTAACAATTTTCCATTAGGCAAAAAGCTAACTGTATTACTGCTCATTATATTTATTGCAGGAATTACTCTGAGTGGTATAGCTTTGTCTGGGATCCTAAATTACAAAGCTCAAGATGAAGTGAGTTCAAATGGTAAATTGCTGTTTCGGACTATAAACTCTGTCCGATCTTATACCAATGATGAAGTTAATCCCGAGTTGGAAGCACGCTTAGGAAAGGATGAATTTGCAGCACAGACTATCCCTGCTTACTCAGCACGGAAAGTTTTTGAAAAGCTACGAAATGAGGACGAAGCCTATAAAGATTTTTTCTATAAGGAGGCGATGCTGAATCCAACAAATCCTCGGGATAAAGCTGATAGCTTTGAGACAGAACTTATACAAAAATTCCGTCAAGACAAAAAGCTTCCATTTTTGTCAGGATTCCGCCCTTTTGATAACGAGAATTTTTATTATATTGCGCGTCCCTTAGCGATAACCGAATCTAGTTGCTTGAGATGTCACAGCACACCAGATGTTGCACCCAAGAACATGATTGCGACTTATGGAACAGAAAATGGATTTGGATGGAAATTAAATCTTATTAATGGTGTTCAGATAGTTTCTATTCCTGCTAGCCAAGTCTTCCAGAAAGCTAATCAATCGTTTGTATTAGTGATGGGAATCGTGACTATCATTTTTGCGATCGCCATATACATGGCTAACTTCTGGCTGACGCGATATGTTGTACGACCGATTAAACGTGTCGTCCGTGTTGCAGAAGCTGTTAGTACTGGTGATATGGATGCAGAGTTTGAGAAAGTAGCTAACGATGAGGTGGGCAGTTTGGTGGAAGCTTTCACACGCATGAAGATAAGTTTAGTTATGGCAATTAAAAGTTTTGAACGATATCGTGGAGGAAATCAGTGAACTATTAGACAAGATTGCAAAAGTAACAATTGCCACTCCTGTAGGGAAAGGAGAAAGGTTAAAGGGGAAAGGTTTTTTCTTATTCTTTTCTCCCTTACCCTTTTCCCTACAACTGCCACGAAGTCTATTGTTTACTGATTTAGGACTTACGCACGAGTTACTAATGAACTTGACTTTGAGATTGCTTCCTTACGTCGCAATGACCCAAGTACGTTATTTTTGCGTAAGTCCTGTGATTGTTGAAAATTATAGCGGTTTTCAATTGCGTCCAATACAGTAGAAACCATACTGTACGGTGAGACCAGTGCTGCAGGAGGGGAGCCACTGCGTTGGAGAGCCAGTACTGCAGGAGGGTCTCCCTCCGTAGGTATCTGGCGTCCGGGTTTCCCGGCTTGTAGACGCCCGGAGGGCGGCTTCCCGCAGGGTAGCATGTGGCGTTCTCCCGA
Source organism: Brasilonema sennae CENA114 (assembly GCF_006968745.1). NCBI lineage: Bacteria > Bacillati > Cyanobacteriota > Cyanophyceae > Nostocales > Scytonemataceae > Brasilonema > Brasilonema sennae. Next base: position 4,626,424 of record NZ_CP030118.1, read on the forward strand.
CAGAGGCATCTGGCGAATCCGGAGGGATCTCTACACACCGTTGTATATTTGATTGAAACGAGAATCGCTATAAAAATTGATAATGGCTCGCAAATTAGAAAACAAAACAATTGACTACAAATCTAACTTAAACTGGTCATCAGAAACGGAACTCGTCGGGCTAGTATTTGAGTTCGTCACGCTAGCAGATGTTTCTATTTACCCTCAGTATACTATTGGACTGCATGCTTGGTTTCTTGACCAAGTGCGTTCTTATGATCCAGAACTTTCTGCGTACCTCCATGATGGTGAGTCAGAAAAACCCTTTACAATTTCTGCATTAGATGGAGAATTAGTCAGCAGTGGTAGGCAAGTGCAACTGTGCGCCAACAACTCTTACTACTGGTATGTCACAGTATTGTCGAGTCGAGTCTCACAATGGATGGAAAAGTGGGTGCAAAATTTACCAAAAGAACTTAACTTGCGCAATGCATCCTTGCAGATTCGCTCTTGCAATATTGCTCATGATCCCACAACTTATGCTCAACTGCTAAACTCTGAACATGGAGAAACTGTTACCTTAAAATTTCTCAGCCCAACCAGTTTCCGTCGCAAAGGTCATCATTTTCCCTTACCAATGCCAACGAATGTTTTTCACAGTTATTTGCGTCGTTGGAATGACTTTTCTGGAATGTCTGTTGATCAGGAGGCGTTTCTGGCTTGGGTGGATGATAACGTCTTGATTATCCGTCACCAACTCACATCTATGAAAGTCCTAGCAGGTAAGAAAGGTGCGGTAACGGGATTTACAGGAACTATAGAATTTGGTTTGACTAAAGAAGCTTCCAAACAACCAGACTTTTGCAAGCTATTTTATGCTTTGGGAAAGTTAGCACCTTACTGTGGTACTGGTCATAAAACAACGTTTGGATTAGGTCAAACACGGTTGGGTTGGTCATCGCAAGCAGCACCAGAAGTACCTGATGTGCAAAGCTTGCTAGCAAAACGTATTGAGGAACTGACAGACATTTTTAAGGCACAGCGTAAGCGGACTGGAGGCGATCGCGCAGAAGAGATAGCATCAAAATGGGCAACAATCCTGGCGCGGCGGGAGATGGGGGAGTCATTGCAGCTGGTGGCGCAAGATTTGGAAATGCCTTATGAGACGGTGAAGACTTATGTAAAATTGGCGCGTCGTGCTTTAAAACCAGGGTAGTTTAGTATGATTTCTAAAACTGGTGTCCACCAGTCGCGTCGCTTCTCCTCGTTCCACCTTCACCAAGTTTTCCCTTGAAGTGGCGATAGTAAGATACAGAGAAATCCCGTTATCAACCGCCGCCAGTACTAAAGCAGCTGATAGGGTTTTTGTCCCGCCTGTGTAGTCAGCAAGAATTTCATCATCAGGGGCTTGTTGTTGGAGATGACGAATGCACTGGTGGATTTTGAGGTAGCATTCTGATAAATCGTCGGGGTTTTGGATGAGAATTAAATCTCGTTCTGGTTGAAAGCGATCGCCTAACCCCACCTGTGCTGGAATATTTGGTAATCTGTCAATAACTTCGCTTCCGCGTCGGACTTCGCAAGGTGTTCCTTCGCCAATGACTTGGGACTTGCTTCCTTTGTCGCCATCCGAGGCGATGAAGATGATGCGTTCGGGTTGGAGAGTGTGAATTGCGGTGACGATGGGTTGGAAGGAACCCCCGACGGTGACGAGGAGAAGTTTGGGCATGGTGAATGAGTTTGGTGAAGTTTTTATGTAAGTTTTAGTTGGGTATATTGAGGAAACAGCATTTCTAAGTTTTTAATTAAATGGTTCATTTACCTGAAAATAGCTGTAAAATAAACTAAATAATAGAAAGCTCTTCATCAATCAACACACTTCACACTTTTAATACTCCCATCTTCTTTGAGAGACACAATTTTCACCTTCACCGTCTGTCCTTCCTTAAGAACACTAGCTTTCTTCGGTTCCTTCTCAGTTAATTTAATTGTCCCCAAAATCTCATAAGTGACCTTGTTACCATTGATTTTGGTAACTTTTGCCTCTAATATTTGGTCAACTTGAAAGTCTTGGGATTGAACGACTTTGGCAATTTCTACTTGACGGGATGACTCTACAGGAGATGCAGTAAAAATAGGAATTTCTCCAATGGGAACACCAGCATCTTTGTAGTAACGCATGAGGCGAGATACCCAGCCTAAAATTTGCAGAATGGTGTAAGCATTTCCAACACTTTTGAGAGAATCACTACAAGCTTTCTCGATACTGCGGTAATAATTTGAAGTTTTGCCACTGTGTCCAATGACTCTACCATTACTCACCAAGGTTTTTAAATACTTGAAAAACCGAGAAGTTGCATCTGGTTTGTCAACAATAGTGCGCAGATAGGCAACTGCTTTCCCCAATTCGTTAATGTCTGTATCTTCTTTTACTAGGGTTTGAGCGATCGCATGAGCAATATCCCACTCTGCATCCGTCAATGATTCCAAGGAAGATTCAAGCATAGTCATAATTAGTACATTCCAGATGGCGGTTCGCGGTCGGTTGGATAGCGCAGTACGGCTGCGAGTTCCTCTAGTTGGGGTTTCTGAATCAAACGCGAGTGGGCTGTTTGAATCTTTTCTTGTATAAATTGTTTTAATTTATCTCCTGTCATCTCGTCAGAATCATTGAGGTTATAAGACGAGTAACGCTGTTTCAGGTTTTGTGCTTGTAAGATTTTTTCCACAGCAACTGTCATCGTTCCCATACCGATGGGTTTCCCGCCTCCCACCTTTAAGGCGATAGGATTTTTGGAGTCTTGTCCTAAGACAATTAACAAAGTTCCTAATTCTTCTGCTAGTAAATTCTTGAAGTGCAATTCAGTTTTGAAAGTATACTCTCTTGCGGCTTGTTGTACAGGAATGCCAGCATTTTGTCCTTTATCAATTGCTTTGATAGTATGATAGTAAAACTTCCGACCTGCAACCCTACCTTGAATAAAGTACGCGCTGCTTTCATCTGGACGAGGACGATACAAGGAAGGCATAAATCCAGTGGAAAAGCCCATGCTTTCACACTTCGCATCGTTGAAATCCAGCAAGCCCTGCCAATCTAACGCACCAAATACCCGACTGGCTGGGCAAAGTTGTTCTTTGTTGCGACAAGGTAGGCGTTCGGTAGGTATTTGATTTCTATACTTGGGAGTAACAACCGCTAGAGTACTGTTAGTAATCGCTTCATAAACAGATCGGATGCAACCTTTGAGGGAACTGCCACCAATTGTAAGCTTTTGGTCAACACCTTGTATCATTGTTTTGATGAGGGGAATACGACTGCCAATGTCGCTACCCATGACAACGACTCCTGTGGAGACGTGGAGAGATGTCTGGACTTTTAGGGTAAGATGTAGGGTACCGTGGAGGCAATCGCTCAAATATTTGTGATGTCCAACGGGACGCTGTAGATTTGGACGTTCTTTAGGAAAAGAGACGAATTCATAAGGTTTAGGTGCAAGTTCAGGGTTTGATGAAGCTGCACGGTTAGGTTTGTTTGGTTGTTGAGGTGGTTGTGGACGATTTCCAGTCATGGTTGCGTAACCTCCACAGTCAAAGCGATAAATTGTACAGTTGAGGTTTGATTATCAATAAAATAACGTTGAGCTAATTTTGGCTGATTGTTTTTTTCTTCTTGTCGAATATCCAAACTCTTAGGGAAAATTAGCTTTTTGGGGAAACGAGTTTCATCTGGACGATACCCATAAGCGGGATATCCATAAGGAGGATTATTGGGTTCTATCCGCCAAGGTTCTTTTTTTTCTTTGTTAATTGTTTCTTTGACTGGGATAAACTCATCATGATTGTCAGCAATTGTGAGCAGCAACACTTCATAAGTATTTTGTCGCTTGTGCTTCCACCGCAGTTCACACTCATGATTAAACATTTGTCCCTCAATCATGGGAAAGTTTTTCTCTACAGGTGGTTGTTCTACAATTCCACTGACTTCATGAGTCCAACGTAAGAAATAATAACTAGGTTCACTTATGAATTTTGGGATTAACTCTAGTAATTGAGCTACTGAGAAAAGTTCTTTCTTATAACCAACAAAAGGTTTCATTTAGCGCCCACCAGTAAATGACTCCAAGATTTGACAGAACGCTCAAACAAATCTTTGACTGTACCTTCTCGCCAGGTGAGTTGTACTCCAAAACCCAAATCCATTTCTTGGGCTGCAACTGGAGTATCTTGATGATCTTGTGTGGGGAAGCCATATAATTGTGCTTCTTGAAGTTCTAAAAACTCTCCAGCACCTAAGAGGAAAGTCTTAGACCATTTTTTCTCACTACCCAAAGCACAAATTTGTTGTTTATCTTCCGATAAAATACATCCAGGATATTGGACAACAGCTTTATTTAACTTCACCTGTACTGTACCCAAACCACGAGATTTAGCAAAACCTAAGCCAAACCAACCATCATCTAAATCTCGCAAGACTAAACCAATTAAACCTAACTGCGCAAGAGTGAAGTTTTTTAAATGAATTTTGGTATGGAATTCCCCAGCAGTGCAAACTTGATAATTGAATGGACCGACTGCGACAGAACCAAATACTCGGTCAATTGCAACTCCATTGCGTTCTTCAATTTTTAGTGGTTGAGATTTATCAGGATAAGCATCTTCTATTCTGACTCGGCTGGCGATGGAAGTGTTACCAAACATTTTGTCTGTAAAAGAAGAGAGTTTGTAAATATCGCTAGGTGATTTATTTTGCAGATAATCATATTTATCATTTAATGGGTCATTAGCCCAAAGCAAATTCCAGTTATTAGAATCGCGCTTGTCTTTACCTACCGTTCTAACAATACGTTCTGCATGAGCGCGAATTGCTCCTTTTAAACTGCTTCCTGGCAAATATATAGAACGTCCTCCAGCATGATAGGTTTCTACAAATTCCATATCCGGCTTAGTTGGATCTGCACCTTCTTTACCAGATTTGATCAGAATTGGACCATCAGGAATTAAGGTTACATTAATTGTGCAGTGGTTAACAAATCTTTTATGCATGACTATAGTTTGTTGTGAAAAAGCATTAAGCAGCTATGAGAGTGTTGAGTTGTAATTCGCATTGTTGAAATACGTAATTAACAACAGCAAAGAGTTTATCGAGTTCCTGAATTGTGTAATACGTGATATTTCTCGTAAAAACTTCTGCTTCTAGCTTCCCGAATTGCCAACGATCACCATTAGAAACAATACCAAAGATAATTATTTTCAATTCGTCATTAAGTCTTTGGGCAGCAATCATTTCTGCTAGACATTGCGCCCAACCAGCTTCAAAGTTGTCTTGTTTGGCTTCGACTAAGATGAAGTATGGTTTGTCAAAAACAACTTTTCCTAAAGGAGAACGTTTAGCTAAAATATACTCAGGAAATCCTGATAGCTTTTCGTCATAGTTGAGTGAGTGATGACTCCATAAAATAAACTTACTGCGGTAGCACTTCCAAACTTCTTTGAGGACTGGATAAATGAGATTTTCACAAATAGCAAACTCTGAATTATCAACGACACCATCCCGCATCATGGTTTCTAAGTCTTCTCGGAAGTAGTCTGGGATATTAAATTCTACTTCGCCTACGAAATTAGCTTCGGTGTAGATAACTTGAAATGCTTTGAGAACTTCACCAATAATTTTGTAGCTACTAAAAGACATATTTACCTCTTCGCTTCCGTGTTATTTTTCTTCGGTACTTTAGTCTGAATATGTTCAATTAACTTTTGTACCCAATGGTCTTTAAAATCCCGTGCATCTTCATAAGCACTCTTGTCTCCCATAACCAATTTTTTGAGATAATCTAGTAATAGCTCAGGTTGGTCTTCAGGATAGTCAAACCAAAGCATCTCGTTAATGTCCAGTTTAACAACGCCTAATCCGCGCGATCGCCCACCACCCAAAGGTACCTGTTCTGTTTCAAACTGGTGCAAACCAATCATCAACAATCCCAGTTCCCATTCTTCAGCATTCTCCACCACAGCCTGAAACTCAAACTGTGTTCCAGCAGGAACGACTTGGAAATCGTAGAGTTTACCATCTGCGGCTGTTTCTGTATCTCTGTCTATGGCGACACCATCTCTTTCTTGGTATTGTCCAAACCAGGTATCAGGTACTATGGTTAAATCTCGGACTTGGAATTTACTGGCGAGCCAGGGAGAACCAAAAAGGTGAGAAGCTAAATCTGTATTTTCTACTATATATTTATGTAGCTGTTCTTCTTTTTCTCCTGGTTTGAAGTTTTTAATAGTTTCTTTGAAGTCAGATATCTCTTTAGATGTAATCGACCATTCATCCTCGTTTGCGGGATTTGCAACCAGTTTGCGGTTATTTCCGACGATACCACGGAGGAAACTTTCTACGCGCGATCGCATTGCACCCTTAAAGCTAGAACCTGGTATTAATGGTCTACCTAAAGCGTCTTTAATGACAGGTAAATCAGAACCAATTGGTTCGGTGGAACGTCCTGCACTAATACGTAATGCTGTTATTGTGGTTAGTTTGCCTGTGATTTCCAGGCGGTTTTTAAAAATGTCGAACATAAGATAATTATGGGTTGTTGTTGACATAATCATGTTCTCCGTAATGTCGAAGGTAAAGAGTATTATTTTTCGCGATACAACTTACACGTCGGTCTTTTGGCAAGTCAAAATGGTCAATTTGTTTATGCTTACCTTCATATCTACGTAACCTAATAATTCCATCTTGTCTTAATGCACTAACACCGTCTATCTTTTTAGTAAGTAAACATGAACAACGAGCAAGAGTTTCCTGTAATTTTATTTTTTCTTCTGCTCTTTTATTTTTATCGTTTTTGTAATCCTCTATAAAACTCTGCGCATACTCTATATAAGGAAAATTAAGCAAATTTTCTTGTGAAAGAAAGTAATCTTTACACTGACTCCAAAGAAGTTTTCCCCATGTTGATAAGGTCATTTCTTGACCGTCTACTAAAACCCATTCGTTTGGAACTTTTTGCGCCTCAGACGAAGATTTAAGGATGTCGCCAACATTCATCATAGCAAGTTGAACTTTATAAGGCTCAATAATTGATTTATCAACTTGTACAGGAAGCTTAGGAATTTTTATCACTTCATTTGAGCCTTCAAAAACATAAATTATTTCATCAGCATAAAACATTCCAATAGTATTAAAATAACCTTGTATAGCTTTGAAGCTGCCTACGAGATTAAAACAAATTTGATGCTGACTATGTTTAGATGAAACGATAATTTCTTGAAGATAAGAAAATAAACTTGCAATTCCTTCCGAAAAAGTATCACTACTGCTCAAAGAAAAGCCAACAGGGAAGTAAGTACTGGTACTATTCAATCCTTTTTGTTTTAGAAAATTCTCTAAAATTTCAGCAGCAACTCTACCCTGTGCAGTATCAGTGGTAATTAGTAGATGAGTATCTTCTTTGCCTTTTTCTATTTCTTTGTCATACAAGCCATAAATACCATTCAATTCAGCACTAGCTTCTCTAATATCGTCAAGATCACCATTAAGTTCTTCTTCGGCTCTTTTTTTTAATGTGTCAATTATATCTTTAACATCTTCATCATACCTATCAATTTCTTCACGGGTACAATTGACTGTATCTCGTAAAGTGTCGTAGTAGTTTTTTTCAAATTCTCTATCAATTTGATTAGTCAGTAAACTTGTACCAACCGTAGAAATGACTAATCGAGGCATAGAAATAATCTCCCAGAGTTAATTAAGTATTCACTTCGCCTTCACGTTTGTATTTTAAATATCGAGCGCCGTAACCTAGATAACGACGGGTTAGTTCTAACAAAATAGAATTGAAATCCTCAGTTTTAGCTTCATTGGCTATCTTCTTAGCACGTTCTTTTATTTTTGTATTAATATCATCAATAATCTTCTCAGCCAGTGATTCTTTTCCTCTCCCCCATTTTTTGTCTCTACCAACCTGATAGCGTAGAAAATTTTTGATAACTTCCGTGCTTTCAGTGGTATCAGAAACTCGTACTAAATTGCGAAATTGAGATTCTTCCAAATCACCATAGGATTTTTTATTATCCAAAGCATCCTGAATCCAAGTTACTAAAAAGTCTTCAGCTTGACGGATGCCCTTTTGAATCTTAAGCTGTTTCTGTTGCTCTGAAAAATCACTCATACTGCTTCCTCTCTCAATACCAGATGAAAATCGTTGCAGATTTGCAAACTTCCGAAACCTTCACAAGTGCGATCGCCTACTCCTTTTACTTCCAAATCTTCCAAAGCCTTGAGCCACAAATCTTTTTCTGTTGTGCTAAATAAATATACAGAACCCTTCTCAGTAATCAACTCTACATCTTTCATTAGTCCCCAAGCTGAATTCCAGCCAGAAAGATAATCATAGCTGCTATAAGCAGCGTGAAGTTGTAGAGATGTATCACTAACCCCTGTAAATTGCTGAAGCATTTCCCGTGAAATAACAGTAGTCCGTCGCCAGTTTTCACTCAAAATTGCATCGGCTTGTAAATCGATAGTGAAATAGGTACGATTTTCCAGTAAATCTTGTAAAGAATTACCAAATATCTGATTCCACTCAAGCCAGCGTTGATGTAATTTGTCATTAAACTGCTTTATCTGGTTAGTTACTTTTGACTTGATTTCTACATGTGGGTTTGCAGTTATTTTGACTCTTCCTAATCCTCGTGAAGTTGCACCACCTAAACGTAGGTCTTCTTTATGATTATTAATGAATCTTTCTAGAGATTCCGCTAATTCATCTACTACGAGAATCCCTCCTGTATATGTAACAGGTTTTTTTCTGTTATCTTGAGATTCGTTTAAAACTTCAATGCTATAGAGTACCCGTTCTTCTGAAGTTGATCGACGTCGATTAATACCAACTCGTGTTAACAAACGAGTCGTTATAGAGTGACTGTAATATTTGCCTTTGAGTTGGCTATAGAAACCTTTGAATGCGTCAACTCTTTCTCCATCAGTAGGACAATTAGGATCGTAGAGATGATTATAGCGATCAGCACAAAAACGGTCAATCAACGTATCAAAAACACCGTTATGTTTTGGATCATTTGGTTTGGACTTAAAACCTGACTTAGTTTTAGAACTTAAAGCAGTAGCAGGTACAACCTTGACTTCTGGCTGCACTCTAGTGGACTTATCTCCCTCAATAGTTGCGGGATAGGCATTTTGAAATATTGCCGGATTTTCACCCAAAAATAACTCATGAAAATTGTCACCTTCACTAATAGATGTATTAGCCTGCTTCAAAATATGAGCTGCAACTGCACCGCGAATAACAGAACCGGGAATATATGTCTGGGCTTCACTAACGCTTCCCCCTGGTTTTTGTCGTCCAATCGCTAAGGGAGACAGTGCTTTTATTTCCAAATTAATTCGTTTCATTGCACACCTCCTTTTGCTAAAAAATCCCATGCTTCCTGTTCCAAAGCTAAAGCCGGGAATTTCCAATGCAACCAACCCAAACCCGCTGATTTACTCCCACCCAAAGCATTTATGTGTCGCAGCCCAGCTAAAATTAATGCCGCCGCATAGACTGGCGCACCAGATAGGTGAATATGTCCTGTAAACTTGAGTTGGGCGTTTGCAGGAGAGGTTTCCAAAAAGTAAAGTTTTTGTTCTTCGGCGATGCGGCGACGGCGGTTGATGGTGACACCTGGACGCACCACTTCTGGCAAATTATCTGGTTCTTCAGTGCAGATCAGATCATCAAATATGGCACGAGATTGTAATGCTGGATTCCCAAATATTTGACAAATTAGACAATGATGCTGCTCCTCGTAATTTTTTAGTTGATATTCGCTTCGCTCAAAGTTACCAGTTAACCCTGCTCTTTGAGGACACATGGTTTGCGGATTAGGAGAATAACAGATTTTCCAACATAACCCTCTAGCAATTTTTTCACATTCATGACGCAAACGACCTTTGAGTTGAGAAGCTGGAATAAGTAAGTTTCCTTCCGAGTTGCGAACTATTGGTTTATCTGCGAGTGAACCAGAAGAACCACCTGCACCAATACACAAAGCCGTGTCAATGAGTGCTGTAATTTGATATGAAGTGATGGAGTTTGATAGTTCTTGAAGATTAATCATAACTCAGTCCCCACAGATAAAAGCTCTGATAATTCACTATCTGGTATTTCTTCTATAAACTCGTAGAGTTCTACCATTTCTCGCCAAATGGTTTCAAAAAGAGGATAGTCTGACTTGTCATACTCAAGTGCGCCATCGTCATACATCCACGGGGCTAAATTACCTCCATTATTTTCGTCTTTCGGCTGACACCAAGCTTCTTCAAACTGTTCTTGCAATTCTTTTTTACCTTCCTTCAGCCGTACTCGAAAATAGCGATAGTTAAGAATGGCAGTATGCTTACCTCGTTCTAATAAAGTCCGAATTTGGTAGAGTTGTGACTTGGGAAAATTAGCTTTTTTCAAAGCTGATATTGCTGTTAAAAATCCTCTTAATTCATGTAAAGTGTATGGAGCAGCATATAGCTTGAGTTTTGATCTCAGGTTTTTCGTCAACGCCTGCTCGCGAAATTCTTTGATATTGGATGAAATCATCGTGACGGATTTGAGAGTTAAAAAATCTACTGTTCCACCATAGTATCCAGCTTCCTTCAATTTTTTTGCACGTTCTTTAGCTGATTTTAGTAATTGTTCTGTTAGGTCTTTGGCGTAGTAAATGGGGGTGTTATATGCGGTAATCAAGACACCAATTGACGTGCTGAGTTGACATTGAGAAGGTGTAGCCTCTGTAGGTTTGTAACGATGACATTTTTTCAAGTCAATGGGTTGCTCTGGGGTCTTAATTTTATAGCAACCCTTGATTTTTTCTTCTGCTGTTGGGTTTTCTACCAATGGCACTTCTTTGAGCAGAATTTTATCAAACCTTTCTCCAATAAACTGAGCAATTTCCAAAGCTTTATTAGCTGGAACAATCAGAATAATGTCATCACCACCAATGGTAATGATTTCAAAGGGATGAACTAATTCACCGTTCTCCAGTGTAGACTCTTCATCATTCAGATTTCGCAGTTCGTGAGGATTTAATTTCTCTGCTAATGCCTGATAAACTGCATACTGCGTCGCTAATTCCACATCTTGACTGAATTCCTGATATTTTTGTGCAGTCAGAATTTTTTGTATATAACCACCCATGTTATTACCGTCGGCGTAGATATAGGCAACAAAACCTTTACTAGCATTGGCAATATGACTTAGGCTTTGGGGAATTTCAATGTTATCAAGTGTCAAATTTCCATAGTATTTTTCTTTTAAACTGGGATTCTTATTCAGAAATGAATTGAATTTATCTATCCAACCTTCAACTCTGATGCTTTTCCATGTCAAATGAGAATTTTTGTACCATGTAGGCAGCTCTGCTTTTCCCTTTTTGGCTCTATAACCAACCAGATGTTTGCGAGCCGAAGCTTCCGAAAAATGAGATTCTCTGGGTAGATCTGGTGGTTGGACAATCATTACCGCAGATCTATGTTCTCCTCCATCACGCATCAAGTAAGGATGGGTTTCAAACATGGGAGGATAGCGACGACTGGGACGACCAGAAAAGTCATATCCACTACGACGCTGATTAAAGAGAATTGCTAATTTGGTTGTCAGTTCATTAAAACTTTTACGGTTTTTGAAAACTTCAAATATTTCTGCATCATTATTAGGATAGCCAAAGTAAGCTTGAACTAATGGTTTTTTATATTCCTGACGATACCAATCTAACCATAATGTATTTTCAATAGGTTCTCGTAGCAATCCAAAGCTGAGTTCTAATAATCTAAACGTATCTCCTACTGCGCAAGAATTTGCTGTTAAAGTTTCCTCAGTGTAGCGTTTTTCAATTGCATTAGCTAAATCATCTACAAAAGCAGCCGGACAAAATGCGAGAATGTTACCACCCGTAGAATAAATAATGAGTTCTGGAATCAGTACCTCTGAGAGTTTGTAGTCAGTGGAAAAATTTTCATCAAGCCATTCCCTAACTTGAGTGCACTCAATAGTATAACTCTTGGATGACTGAGGATTTTTGTGAAAAAAAGCAGATAAATCAATCAGATTTATCCGATCCAGTAAGGCAGATGCACCACGAATATCTTGAATTTTTGAGGACTCAAACATGTATTGCTTAATTTTGGTAGCCCCACCGTAAACTAAGCCAATGCGAGTAGTCTGATTCCATAATTCAGAATACTTGCTCTTTAATTCATCTAGAGTTGCTGGAAAATAATCTTTATCAATTCCTTGTAGTTCCTTTACTTGTTCGACAAGCGATCGCACCTCTTCTGGGACATCTTTTCCATCATTCAAAGCCTGTCGCATTTGCTTTAAAACAGCTATATCAAACTTGGGTTGTCGCTTGTCTCCCCAAGCCAAACACCAGCTAATAGCTGTTGTGATGCTGTGTTGAGAATTTGTCATAATTTACTATTTCAAACTTTTAATACTTTGCAGTCCACTTCAGCCCAGACATAGTACGGGCGTGAGTACACTCATAATTCCAAGTAGCTTTTTATCGACTGCTATTATGTCATACTGGTGGAAAATACTTATTCCACCAGCCGAAAATCCGTATCAAACCTTATTGGGCTTTAGTCTGAGTCAGATAGTTTTTGAAAAATCTTAACTCCAACAAAATCAAAACCCTCTCCTGAGACTCTGTCATAACTTTAACTCCGCTTTCCATTTCCACTCCAAGCCAATACGTTTGCAAACAAGAGCAAAGTCTAGATTCAACTCTAGATTCTTAGATAGGACTTCAATCAGGCGTGTCAAAACATTCTCAGTTGATTTTGCAACTGAGTTTACAGCAGAAATCTTATTCATTGAGGAATCCTGGTTTGTGGCGAGGGATTCCTGATTTTGGGGTAGCACTTGTAGCGATGCTACAGGCAAGATACTTATAGTAGTCAGCGTTGGTTGCGGTATTGCTGGTATGGTTACCCAGTTTGATGACTGTCCGCCTGCTTGCAACAAAGCGTTGTTGCCATTCTTGCAATTCAACGCTATCCAGGAATTGAAGCTTGTTGAGTGTCTTCCTGGAGTGTTTCCGTAATAAGAAATTGTCATTTACTTTCCTTCTAAAAATCGCTCGTCTCACGTATCCTGAATAGTTCCGTCAGTTTACTGGTTTCATCCATCTGGGATTTCCATGTCTTTCTCCTTTGAACATTACTTTAGATTGTAATAGACCAATTCTGGTTTGCCCGTAATTTACCGTAATTTTATATACTTTGTATAGATATTAACCTCGTGATTTAGCAAGTACACTAATCAGCTATATTTACAATATTTTTAGCTAAAAGTTGTATATTGATTCTTAACAAGATAAACTTAAAGTGGAAACAGTAAACTACGAGGTTAAACCACAATTCAGTAACTTCCTCGCAAGGGGATTGAAACTCGCTGTCTCATGTATATATGACTTGTTCAGTCAGTGTTCAATACTTCCCCGCAAGGGGACACAAACCCAAGACTGTACCTAAATACCCGATGACAAGGGTGGGTTGGGTGAATGCGCGATTTATAAGCGATTAAGCGAACTTGATATAATTTGTTTAACCACGAGGAGGGTTAAGGCGCTTTTTAAATTCTTGCGCTCTTCGGTGATCAGGAATTTTTTCTACTAAAACTTCTACCAATTGCTCTGGTGTTATTTGTGGATTTTTATTCAAAGTGTCTTCAAGAACAAAACTGGCGAAGGGACCTACAAAACTAGTTAGTTCTCGCCGACAATACTCCACAAACTCTGGCTTGATGCTAGTCGTATTTTCTGCTTGGAATTCGTTGGCTTTTTCTGTGTTTTGCCTGGGTTGTTGTGATTTTTGATTAAACTGTTTACTTTCTTCAGACAGTTTAGTCTGTGGTAGTTCAAGCCTTGGAGCAGGGTGAGGATGAATTGGTACGTTTTGAGGTGATTGTGTCACAATACCACCAGATAAACCTTGTGACTGAAACAGATTCAATACTTCTCTGGCTGATTGATAACGGTCGGCTGGTCTTTCCGCCAGCATTTTATCCAATATCTGAGTGACAAAATCACTAACTTTAACGTAAGATTTCCATTGCCACTGAAAAGACTGATCTATCAGCAAACGTGGCATTTTTCCAGTCAGAAGAACAATAGCAGAAACACCCAGTGCATAGAGGTCGCTACAGGGGTAGCAACGTCCCATGCGAATCTGTTCTGGTGGAGAATAACCTACTTTTCCAACTACTGAACCAGCAACAGAGTACGAAGATTTTGAAGAATCACCCGCCAGAATTTGAGTGAATTTTTGCTTAACCACTCCAAAGTCAATCAGTACAGGTTTAGAAAGCTTATGGGAAAACATCACATTGTCTGGTGAAATATCCCGATGAATGATATTGCGTTGATGGATATACTCTAAAACTGGCAACAAATCCAATAACCACTGAATAACTTCTGCCTCGGAAAATGGCTTTCGTTTTGTTGAAAGGCGATCGCGCAAAAGTTGAGAGTAACTATCACCTTCAACATATTCCTGGACTATAAATATCCGCTCTTTCTCGGTTAACCAAGCCAGAAACTTAGGAATCTGGGGATGATTGAGTTGGTATAAAGTTTTCGCTTCACGCTCGAATAACTCACGGGATTTGACAAGTACGGCTTCTGCTGTGTTTGCAGGGACAAATTCTTTGAGGACGCAATAATCCCCGAAACGTTGAGTGTCAACTGCTAAGTAAGTTCTTCCAAAGCCTCCCTGTCCAAGAAGTCTTTGAATCTGATAGCGACTGTTAATCGAAGTTCCGGGGTTTAGCTCTGGTAGCATTACTGCGTTGTGGTTTGGTGAGTAAAATGCAAATAGAATTTTATTCTAGTGTCTCTTACTTGCCAGGATACACCAAACTACAACTAGACCTCTCCAAAAATGATTTTTAGTGCAAGCGCGCTAAAGGTTTCATAGCCATTTTTGGAGAGGTCTACTGACGACCGTTAACCGAACCGTATTGCGAGCAGCCGGTGCAGAAGATCAACGCCAGAATAGCTTCTCACATTATCGCAATATTGCCAACGCCTTATCTAGCAAAAGCATGATCGCCAATAAAGTTGATTGTCCAACTGCATAAGTTACATTCGATGACATTTACTAAGAATCTGGAGGGACAAGCCTCAATACTTTGACTGTGGGTGTTCTCCCAAAAAACATTCAAACAGGAATAAACTATGTCATCCGAACTTCAAGCTGCAACTACTGCTGCTGATGCCCAACTGTCTAATGATCTGCCAACTCTAAAGAAAGGTCTACAAACTGAAGGAGTTAGATTACTGCAACAAATTCTGATTCTCCGTTACAAATACAAAATTACCTTTGACGCTAACTTCGGTGATAAAACTGAGGATGCAGTCAAGGACTTTCAACGCAAGTATAATCTGAGTCAAGATGGAATTGTTGGTGTAAAAACTTGGCGTGCTCTAGGCGCAAATATTGCCTAAGCTCCTTAGCACACTGCTACTGCGCCATGGGTAAAACTTAAAAAAAGCCTGGGATTATCCCCCAGGCTTGCTCACTGCTATTTGTCTTTGCTTTTGGCTTACTATTAGAGTTCCCTTTAAAAATTCCCTTTCGACCTGCTTTTTTGTCTGCGATGAGTAAAACCTAAAAAAAAGCCTGGGCTATAATTCCAGGCTTGCTCACTGCTATTTGTCTTTGCTTTTGGCTTACTATTAGAGTTCCCTTTGAAAATTTCCTTTCGACCTGCTTTTTTGTCTGGGATACGCATTCGTGTTCGCGCTGCCTGTAAAATGTATGTCAACTGCAATAATGCAGGGATGGTGTTTGTTGAAGATCTAAATCTTGTTGGGCTATCTCGCGTAATACTCGGTAAAGATTGCCTTGATGCAGGATTTGGTCAGTTTTTTAATATCTTGCAACAGACATGTTTTAAGCGCGGTGTTTATTTCCAGAAGGTAGATGCTCGTAAGACTAGCCAAATCTGCCCTAACTGCGGAACTGAAACTGGTAAAAAAGATCTTTGTGAACGTGTTCATGTATGTTCACATTGCGGCTATACAACCGATAGGGATGTTGCAGCTGCACAAGTAGTCGCGATACGCGGACTTGCAGCCGTGGGGCACACGCTTGGTGAGGGTAAATTCGTTGGAATCCCCGAGACCCAAGAATCTGCGTGCCTTTAGGCCGCAAAGTGTCAACATTCTCTTCAGATAGTTGCATTAGCTAAGATAGCCACCTAGAGTCGCCGGTAGGAAGAGAAGACTCTATCTACAGTATTGGCAATCTATCTTAGTTGATACTAATTATATTACCTCAGCAGGAAGAGAAAATAACACGACTTCGCTAATAATAAACTTGCATCACATAAAACAAAAATTTCTCTTCCTTGAGATTCATAACTCCATGAAGAAGCAAAGTTTGAGTTTTCGTGAAAGTCTCATACTTATTGCTTTTTCACAAATCTGTATAGTATGTGACTATCTAATCTTAGCTTAGCATTTTTGGACAACAAATAAATTTAAAATAAGAAAGTCTGAATTATGAATGACCAAGAGATGAAAGGCAAAATCAGTCGTGAGAGAGATTATTTACTGCAAAAACTTTGGGATGCAAGAGTCATTGTATCTCTAGTATTGATTGCAGTGCTGGTGAGAGTAGGCTATGGCGGTAATACACTCGCTCCTACACAAGTTGTTAATACATATGATCTTAGCAAAAAAACAGACAATTTCATAGGTGAACCCGTAACGGTGAGAAGCCAACCGATGAAAAAAGTAGGTCAATCGTCTTTTACGGTAAGTGATCAAAAATTATTAGGCGGCGAGCCTGTAGTAGTCATCAACGCTTCGGGTCTAGCTTTCGATTTACCAACTGACAGTGATACAAAAGTTCAAGTTACGGGTGATGTTCGTAACTTAAATATTCAAAACATTGAGCGGAATTATAATCTCAATTTGCAGGACAAAATCTATGAGGATTATATCAATAAACCTGCGATTATTGCTAAGTCAATTCTATTAGCGCCTAGAGTCGGACAAATTACCCAAAACCCTCGCAAGTACTATGGTACAAAGGTTGCAGTTATGGGTAGTGTTGATAATATTCAAAGTCCCGTTTTGTTCACACTCGATGAAAGTTACTCCCTAGGCACGGAAGATTTGTTGGTTTTATTCGTCGCAACACCAAAAAGGGTGATAAACAAAAATCAGACAGTAGGCATGGTGGGTGTTGTTCGTCCTTTTGTCGCTGCAGATATTGAACGAGACTACGGCATCACTTGGGATCAAAGGGTGAGACGACAGTTGGAAGCAGATTACAAAAACAAACCTGTGTTCGTTGCTGACACTATATACCCATAACTAACTCTATCATCTCTACTTGCTTGAATGACTTAGAGTACGCAGGTTTACGAGATCGTTGAAAATAGAGCTTATCCCATTACAAAACAAGGCGATGAGCAAATGCAACCCACTCGTCTAATCGTTTACAATCAACGATCTCAAATCCTGCTTTTGTTAAAGCTTTGTCAACATTCTCCTCATGATCAGCAGTAAAACCAGCTGTAATCAGAAGTCCCCCGTGTGCATCAGTTTGACGCAGCGCACGCTGGAAGTCATCAGCAAGAGCAATATGCATCCGTGCTAGAATATTGGCGACAATCAGGTCAAAAGTTTTTGTATCTTTGATGCTTGGCACATTGTCGATAATGTCTCCACCCATCCAATGCCCCATCTCACTTCCAGATCCCAAGCTTCCTTTCATCACTCTTACCTGCTGTTCTACCCCGTTACAACGTACAGCGTCTTGAGTGGCAACTACCGCAATGCGATCGTTGTCTAATGCTAAGACATTTGCCCCAAGCTTCGCCATTGCCACACTCAGAATACCTGAACCTGAACCCAAGTCTAAGACATTCATGGTGGGGATGATGTACTGCTCAAGCAGTTGAAGGCTGAGAATAGTTGCTGGATGTAAACCGCTGCCAAAACAGAGGGTTGTCTTCAGTCTCAAAGTGACT
Source organism: Brasilonema sennae CENA114 (assembly GCF_006968745.1). Classification (NCBI taxonomy): domain Bacteria; kingdom Bacillati; phylum Cyanobacteriota; class Cyanophyceae; order Nostocales; family Scytonemataceae; genus Brasilonema; species Brasilonema sennae. The sequence goes on from NZ_CP030118.1 coordinate 4,644,435, forward strand.
TCGTCTGCTGTTTGGGATTGATAAGATGCATCAGGAGTAAGTACAACGAAGCGTTTCCCTATCCGATGAATTCTAGAGTTGAGTCCGTTTGCGTCTGTGGGTTTGTCTTCAACCACAGTCGTCTGTATCGTAGTCGTTAGTCCAGTACGGTGCAAAGGCGAGAGCAAATTAACGATTTTTTCTACACGTGTTCTCGACTGGGCATCTAGTGGTAGATATAAGTAAATCGTGAATGTCCATTGAGGGTGCTGCTCAACTGGATGGGGTTGGTTCAGTCCCGTATATTCTACGATATTAATGTCACCAATTTCGAGAGTCTCTGCAAGCAGCGTACGAACCCAATCAATAGCCTCGTGTGTTGTATCGAGGCTTAACTCTATCCACGGCATACTTTCTTTTCTTCCTTAGCGTGCAGCTGCATTGCCTAAAACAAAAACTGACTGCACGGTGAAGCTACCGATCGCAGACAGCCTTTTCATCTTAACCAATGCTAGTATCAGTTATCAGTTATCAGTTATCAGTTATCAATTGTTCCCTGTTCACTGTTAAGCGTTCACTGTTCACTGTTCACTGTTCCCTGATTTAAATCCCCGCACCATCTAAAAACTCTGAAATCACCAAATCACTATTCGACTTGCTATTGTTCGTTTGTGAGTCGCTAACTTGCAATGCGTGTACAGATGACTGCGCCTGTAATTCTTGGACTTGTTTTTCTAAAGCTTTGACTCGTTCAAATAAGGCGCGAATCACTTCTGCTTCCACATCCCGCAGTTTATTGTGAGCCAGAACATCGGCTATTTCCTTAGTCTGACGAGTCACGCGCCCTGGAACCCCTACGACTGTGGTGTTGCTAGGCACATCTCGCAGCACTACTGAACCTGCCCCAATGCGGACATGTTCCCCAATATTAATGTTGCCCAATACCTTAGCACCTGCTCCCACAACGACGTGATTGCCGAGAGTAGGATGGCGCTTTCCTGTCTCTTTGCCAGTACCACCGAGAGTGACTCCTTGGTAAATTAAGCTGTAGTCACCCACCACTGCTGTCTCACCAATCACCACTCCCATACCGTGGTCAATAAAAACTCCCGTGCCAATTTTTGCTCCTGGGTGAATCTCAATTCCAGTCAAAAACCGACTTATATGGGAGATAAACCGAGGTATGAAGGGAATCTTCGTTTGATAAAGCCAGTGCGCCACTCGATGCAAGAGTATGGCTTGAAAACCTGGGTAACAGAACAACACTTCCAGCCAGTTACGGGCGGCTGGATCGCGCTCATAAATCGTTCGCAAATCAGTTAGCAGCATAATTTGTTCCTATCTCGGGAAGTTTATAACAATTCAAAATTCAACAGCCCCTACACCAAAGATCAACAGACAAGCCAAGTGTGTAAGTTATGTAATTAATGAAATCATTTGTAGGAATTGTCTTGGATAATCTACTGCAAATCGATAATATTATGATAATTTATGACTAATTAGCGCAATGTTATTACATCTAACACTCCCATGAAAATAAATCTGTCATAAAATTACGATAAACTTATCGAAAAACAGTAGTATATTGAGTACGGACTTGAATAGCCAAAACTATACTCTTTTGGATCTGTCTTCCAAAGTTGAATACGCGCTGCTAGCACTTTTAGAACTAGCAAGCAACAAGGAAAAAAAAACTCCTCTGACTATGAGTGAAATGACTGCTAAACAACCCATACCTGAACGCTATCTGGAACAAATTCTGACCAGTTTGCGGCGAGCAGGTCTAATACAGAGTCATCGTGGCTCGCGAGGAGGCTTTGTTCTAGCTCGTGAACCTTGGCAAATCACCTTACTGGAGATTGTCACTTTGGTGGAAGGAGAACGTAAAGACAGAGAACCCTCTGTGACTTCCACTTTGGAAAGGGATTTGGTTCATGAGATCTGGGAGCAAGCCAACACCGCCTGTATTAAGGTTTTACACAGCTATACACTCCAAGATTTGTATCAGCAAAGACAAGCTCGCTTGCAGCAAGGTCCAATGTATTATATTTAGACATTCTCGCAGTTACCATATGCAGATAGCAAAAAACATCTTGTGCTGAGCGTAGTCGAAGCAGCACAGCATTAGCCAGACGAATTTTTGTCGTTTGCTTAAAAGAGATTCCCAAACAGTTGGAGGTCGTTTCTTACCGAACCAGTCACTTCTACCAAAGACTCGATTGAAACGACGATGGAGGAAACAACACAAAAAGTAGACTCAAGTTCAATCAGAAAATTCATCCTGGTGGAGTCAACAGCCACCTCACGCAGGAATCACAAAGATTCTAATGATGGGATTTACCAGGGGCTACCATTCTATTCTAACAATGCTTCCTAAAAGGTGCAGGGTGCAGGGTACTCCTGACACTCCACACCCAGTCTCTTCAGTCAACTATGACTGTATTTAATGACTCAAGAGGAATACTAAATACGTAATAAATAACCCCAATTCCAAGAAGTATAACAGCAAGGCTAGAGAGGATGACCAATCGGTCTGCTGGTTGGTAGGTATCCTCCTCAATATCACGGCGTACAGCAAGATAATGCTGGGTTGAAAACATGACTGTCACCAAACCGACTAATGAAAAGGCTAAACCTAACTTCCAACCATCACCCGGTGCTTGAGGTGCAAGAGGAGGACGAAGAATACGCAAGCGGACAATCAAAACACCAAACCCCATCAAGGAAATTCCACTTCTCATCCATGCAAGATAGGTACGTTCATTTGCTAAATGTTCCCGCACTTTATCTGTTGAACTAGGTTTATTTGACTTTTCTTTTTCTGAAATTTCTACATTAGCTTTCATAAATTTGAATGGTAGTCGCATACAAAAGTGTTTAATCTTTTTGATGAATTTGAGTAAACTTTACTTATGCGAAAGTTTTTTTCCTCTTCTATATTGTCTTATGAACTTTTCACTTTTTGACAAAAAAATTTTATAGTGTTATCTTGATAATTGTGAATTCTACTGGTTAAGGAATCACTTTTAGCTGTATTCAACAATACTTTTTAAATAAAAATATTTGCTCACACAACAATTTAAACAAATTGAAATGACTTTCACTTGTTAAGACAGACTTGATATAGTAATCCTATTTAATTTTTTGAAATCGTGCATATACAGATTACCGACTTTTTAAATAAGTCGGTAATCTTGTTGTTCACAAAAAAAATTCAAATTGCTATATGACTCAATTTTTTTCAACTTCAGATACTATTTCAGATGTTCTCCAAAGGTTCCTGTTGAGAGTTAGCAAACAAAAACTACCTGTGATTAAAGTGAGTACGGCTAAACTAGGATTTTCCAAAGTGTGACAGTCAACCAGAATCAAAACACCCAACCCAATCAGAACAAAGGGAATAAGTTGATGACCGTAGCGCGTTAGGGCATCGACCATAACTGGTATACGAGTTAACTGGTATGCTGCATAACACCAAACTGCCACGAGCGAGAAAAAGACTCCAAGGATAACTGCTAAACTCTCCCAGGTACTGCTAGCAAACAACGGTGCGTAGATAGCAATGTTGTCACTCCCATTAGCTATTGTTACTGCAGCGACACTGTAGCTTTGGGGGGACAAAAAGCTGGTAAACCAGGATCTATCAGATTCTTCTTGCTCTGTCTGTGCTTCGGGATTATCGCTATCCTCCTGGTTTAACCAGCGAGTGATACCAATCACAATAGGAGCAACTCCTAGCAATCCAATCCAAGACTGCGGTAGGATGAGACTGCCCAAGAAACTAGGCAGGCTAGCGATAACCAGGACACTGAAACCAAGGTATTGACCCGTAACGATGTGACGACGACGGAAGATTGCATTGACCTGAGAGAAAAACAAAGACAGAATCACAATGTCGTCAAGATTAGTAGCAGCGAAGGCAGACAGCCCAGTGGGAATTGCGGTATATAAGCTCATTTGGTGTTTATCCTTAATTGTTGTGTTCGCGTTTTCTGAGCTAATCTTAGATTTCGTCATCAAACGATGAAGCAATCACCACTGGCAAACTGATTTATATTGACGCTCACAAACACCAATCCAATTAAGCCAATTACAAACGACAGCCAAGTGCCATTTCCCGATAAGACAACAATTAAGCCGATGTTGGATGCTGCGATCGCCATCGTAGTGGGAGCGATGACAGCAAAGGATTGTGCTAGTACTTCTCTAAATGATAGACAGTTCGGCTTTAAACCGTGAGCACTTTTTTTCAGTCGAGTTTGGTCAGTAATGGTCATGTGAGCAAATTTCCAACAGTTGTAGATGTCTTTTGTGAAACTGGTAAACTTTCGCCTTAACAAAGTTCCTCTGCTGTGGCACAGTCTCACTTTATTGCTCCCTATTAGTAAAAGCAAATATTCTTTTTTGTCAAAGTCATAGATTGAATTTATTAATTTTTCGATTCTTTTTTTGATCAAAACTAGAGGTGTAGGGGGAGAGAACTTAATACATTTAATAATTTTTTTAAAGATAGGACAAGTATTATCCCTTTTGTCCTATACTTAAGTAAAAAGGCATAGAAAAAGGCGATGGCAACTACCAAGCCAAGCTCCACCTCAGATTTAGTCCGTGAACTGCGGCAGCACTTCAATCTTTCTCAAGAACGGTTTGCTGCACAATTAGGTGTTTCATTCAAAACCGTGAATCGTTGGGAGAACGGACATAGTACACCTTCCCCAATGGCACTTAAGTTGATTAAAGACCAGCTGCTGCAAATGGGTGTGTCGGGAAAAGCATTATTGAATCAGTATTTCCCAGAGATGGAGCTTGGCGATGACCTGTGATGAGCAAAAGCAGATTAATCTAGAAGACATTCTGATTACGGAAGAACTATCTCGTCGCTTGCCCAAAACAATTGACTTGCAAGCCGAGAACCAAGCCCTGCATACTCTGGCTCGGCAACTAGCAGAATCGCCGCAAATTATGCTCAAAACCCTTGTTGCTGTTGCCAGGGATCTTTGTCAAGCGGGAACTGCTGGGGTCAGCTTACTAGAGATCACCCCCACTGGAGAGGAAATTTTCCGTTGGGTAGCACTGGCTGGAGAGTTGGAGGAATATGAGCAGGGGACAAGCCCAGGCGATTTTAGCCCTTGTGGGGTGTGTCTAGAACGCCGATCGCCCCAGCTTTTTTTGTACCCCGAACGGTATTTTACTTACTTCCAACAGGCGAAACCCGCAATTATTGAAAGTTTAATCATTCCTTTAGCCATTGATGAGCAACCGCTAGGCACGATTTGGATCGTGTCTCACGATGAGCAACGGCACTTCGATAGCGAAGATGTGCGGCTGATGACTAGCTTGGCAAATTTTACCGCCGCTGCTTTAGGTAGCAGTCGCGCCCGTCAAACGGCTGTTGATGCTCAACAGGCACTGCACGAGAGCCAAGCCCAAATGCAGAGCCTGCTCGCAAATATACCAGGAATGGTTTATCGCTATATTGCCGGAGCCGATGGTTCAGATCGCTTTGCCTTTGTTAATTCTGGTTGCCGTGATTTGTTTGAAGTAGAGTCATCAGCGGCATTACAGGACGCTAATTTAATTTGGAACCAGATTCATCCCGACGATCAACCCTCATTTCAAGCGTCGGCTGCTAAAGCTGCCGAGAACTTTCTCCCTTGGGATTGGCAAGGCAGAATTATTACGTCTAGTGGGAAACTCAAGTGGATTCAAGGCAGGTCGAGTGGGTTACGAACCGCAGACGGAGATGCTTGGGACGGCTGGCTGATTGATATTACAGATCGCAAACAAATCGAAGAAGCCCTGCGAGAAAGTGAAGAGCTAAAGCAACGCATTCTAGATAGCAGCAATGACTGGATTAAAGTTTTAAGATTAGACGGGCACCTCCTTTACCTGAATCCAGGGGGGCAACATCTTTTGGAAGTTGACGATTCTGCATCGATTCTCAACAGCGACTGGGTTAGTTTCTGGCAGGGCGAAGATTATGATAAAGCATTAGCTGCGATCGCAGCCGCCAGAATGGGCAACACGGGTCAATTCCAAGGCTACCTCCCCACCGCAAAGGGTAAGCCGAAATGGTGGGATACTATTATTTCGCCGATCCGAGATGCATCAGGACAAGTTGTACAACTGCTCGCTATTTCACGGGACATTTCCACAGCAAAACGCCTTGAAGCCGAACGCCAGCAAGCGGAAATGGCGCTGCGAGAAGCACACGTGCAATTAGAGTCCGCTTTGGCGGCTGGATCAGTTTACACCTGGCGTTGGAAGATTTTCACTGATCGCGTCGTTGTTAACGCTGCGTTTGCTCACTTGTTTGCCGTAGATCCGGCGATCGCGACGACAGTTGGATTGCCCATCGAGCTGTTTATCGATGCCATCCACGAAGAAGATCGCGATAGCGTTTCGACCGCAATTAATCAAGCGATCTCATCGGGTAAGGGCTATGCCGCCCAATACCGCGTTCGGACTGCTAGTGGCGGGGAGCGATGGCTGTCGGCTTGCGGGCGAGTCGAGTATGATGCAGCAGGCAACCCCGTTTCTTTTCCTGGCGCACTCATCGATATTACCTATCTAAAACTTGCCGAAGATGCCTTGCGCCTTTCGGAAGAACGCTATCGAACGTTGTTTGAGTCCATTGATGATGGCTTCTGCATCATCGAAATGCTCTTTGATGAAAACAATACGCCGATTGATTACCGCTTTTTGCAAACCAATCCGGCATTCGAGAAACAAACGGGACTCGTACAAGCAGTGGGCAAAACGGCGCGTCAGCTCGTTCCAAATCTTGAAGCTCATTGGTATGAGATTTACGGCAAAGTCGCACTGACTGGCGAACCGATTCGCTTCGAGAATGCTTCCCAAGTGATGAACCGTTGGTTTGAGGTGTATGCCTGCCGTATTGGAGAACCACCAAGTCGCAAAGTCGCCGTCCTCTTCAAAGATATCACCGAGCGCAAGCGCATCGAAGCCGAACGAGAACAAATCTTGCAACGAGAACAAACCGCCCGCGAAGCCGCCGAAACTGCAAATCGCATTAAAGATGAGTTTTTAGCAGTACTGTCTCACGAGTTGCGATCGCCCCTCAACCCAATCTTAGGCTGGTCGAGTATGCTTCGCAACGGTAAATTAAATGCCGCAAAAACAGCTTATGCTTTGGAAACAATCGAACGCAACGCTAAGCTACAGGTACAACTGATTGAGGATTTGTTGGATGTCTCTCGCATATTGCGTGGCAAACTCAGTCTCAACATGGCTAGAGTTAACCTAGCATCAACCATCACAGCTGCAATGGAAACCGTGCAGTTAGCAGCCCAAGCCAAATCGATTCGAGTTGAGACGGTGTTTGAAAAAGACATAGGGCAAATCCTTGGGGATTCTGCTCGCTTACAGCAAATCATCTGGAACTTACTTACTAACGCTGTTAAGTTTACGCCTAATGGTGGAAACGTGGAAATTCAACTCAACCGTATAGGATCGCAAGCTCAAATTCAAGTTAGGGATACAGGCAAAGGTATTACTCCAGACTTTCTTCCCCATGTCTTTGAATACTTCCGTCAAGCTGATAGCACGACAACTCGAACATTTGGCGGATTAGGGTTAGGGTTGGCGATCGTTCGTCACTTGGTGGAACTGCACGGGGGAACCGTTCACGCAGACAGCCCAGGAGTTGGACAGGGGGCTATATTCACCGTCAGACTGCCGCTTTTAAACGATCAAGGCTTCGGGCATTTGGATGAATCAACTTCTTCATCTCTCATCCAAAATTCCTCATCGCTCCCCCTTGCAAATCTGCGAGTTTTGCTAGTCGATGACGATACAGACACACGAGATTTGATTACTTTTATACTAGAGCAAAGTGGTGCCCTGGTTACCTCAGCAACTTCCCCAATAGAAGCTTTGGAAACTTTTAAGCAAACAAACTTTGATGTGTTGATCTCAGACATTGGAATGCCTCAGATGGACGGCTATATGCTAATGCGACAAATCCGGGCAATCACATCCACACAAGGCAGAGATGTTTTAGCTGTAGCTCTGACTGCTTATGCCGGAGAAATCAATCAAGAGCAAGCGAACAGAGCTGGGTTTCAAAGACATATTACCAAACCAATTGAGCCAGAGGAACTGGTAAAGGTTATTGTTGATCTCATCAAAGCGAGCAAATAAGATCCACAAAGTTTTCATAATACATTAAATTCGCACATGTCTAGTTCACAAAGAATGATTATCTTGAGTGTTCTTTTCTGACGATAATACTTATGCTAATGTTTATTATGCAGTCCTTTATTAGCTTTTTTACAACTCAGTATTTCCAATACACAAAGTTGTAAAGTCACGAATAATACAGAGTCTGCTTCTTTTTTTTGATTAAATATTCAGGCACATAACTAAAAGCCAAATATGTCAGAAAAACTTTATTTTTAAATACGGTAGTTGCCTATAATTACCGTACAATACTAGGAAGTCATCAACCATAGTGGTCAGACTCAATACCCAAAAAGCCTTAAGGTTCAAAATGACGCTTGAGCAGTTGCGAATTTTTTTGGCAGTTGCGGAACTGATGCACTTTACCCGTGCTGCAGAAACGCTTTATATTACTCAACCAGCAGTGAGTGCAGCAATTCAAAGTTTGGAAGCAGAATATGGCGTCAGACTATTCCATAGAATTGGTCGCCATATCGAAATTACTGATGCTGGTAAATTGCTGCAAATGGAAGCACAGAAAGTTCTTGAGCAAGTTTCTTTAACTGAGCGAGGCTTGAAAGAACTAAATAATCTCCAACGAGGTGAATTAAAGTTGGGATCAAGTCTGACGATTGGTAACTACTGGTTACCAGGGAAAATTAGCCAGTTCAAGCGCCAATATCCCGGTATTCATATTGATTGTACGCTGGGTAATGCAGAAGAAATTTGCGAAGGGACAGCTACAGGACTTTTTGATTTTGCTTTAGTAACAGGAGACGTTAAACCCTCACTGAAGAACTATTTGGAGCAGGAAGTTGTGGGGAGCGATCGCCTGCAAATTGTGGTTGGCACATCTCACCCCTGGTTTAAGCGTACAGAAATTTGCCCAGCAGAACTGCTAGCGACGACTTGGGTGATGCGAGAGCCAGGTTCGGGAGTGCAGCAAATGTTTGAGCAAGCTTTACAAAGTTGGGGAATTGACCCGACTCAGTTGGATATTGTTCTTGTCTTGAGCAGTAGCGAAATGGTGAAAGCAGTGGTTGAAAGCGGTGTTGGTGCTGCTGCTATTCCGGAATTGATGGTTACCAAGGAAATACAGCTATCTACACTTCACGCCGTTCCTGTGGTTGATAGAAACTCTGACACCGAGCTAGACATTGTTCAACCTGTTTGGAAGCTTAAACACAAACAACGTTTTCAAACCCGAGTTGCGATCGCCTTTGAAGAGATTTTGAGCGCTGTGCAAAGTCCAGAGTCAAAAAGCATGCCCTTGAGCGAAGCGAACGGTCAAAACTCAAAAGTTTTGGAGTCGGAACTCAACTAAATCTATTTTTGCGATGCTTTGGACAAAATATCCGCTGGAGTAAAATAAGTACTTATACTGATTCATCACTTTTTTTGATTAAAGTGACAAATAAAAATATTTGATTTTATTAGTGGTCTTCTTTATACTTGTCGTAAACCTATCCAGCACAAGATTAGCGAGATATTGCCTGTGTGACCCTAATTCTAATGGTTAGGCTGACACTCAGCTTGCTCACAGGTAATAACTAAATGGGTCTATATATTCTCGTCTATGGAACTTTCTAACAAAACTGAGTACGCGGTTCTTTCCCTGATAGCGCTAGCAGCCTGTTATTCTAGCGGTGAATCATTACAAATCCGGGAAATAGCAGCACGACAAAACATACCAAACCGCTATTTGGAAGAACTTCTGGCGACATTAAGGCGTGGAGGTTTAATTAAGAGCATACGCGGCGTCAAAGGTGGCTATGTTCTAGCGCGAGAACCGCGAAAGATTACACTTCTAGATGCTTTCCGTTGCATGGAACAAGGAGACGCAGATGTGCCCAAGAAGAATTCCACCCCCAGCTCAGTAGAAACTGAAGTTATTCAAGAGGTTTGGCAAGAAGGGTGTGATGCAGCTTACTCTGTTCTACAGAAGTATACCATCCATGACATTTGTGAGCAACGAGCGAAACAACGACAGATGGAATCTATGTACTACATCTAGTAGTCCATGACATCAACTTTGAGGGGTAGATGAGGTGAAAAAATTCTTACTCTCCCCCAACTTCCCCCACTTCCCCAACTTCCCCCACTTCCCCAACTTCCCCAACTTCCCCAACTTGCCTTAACCCCGCAATTTTGGGTTGGTCGAGCAAGAGTGCCCACCCGACGACGTTGTTAAGCCAGGACTTACGCAAACAAACCCGGTTAAGAGCAAAAATCGTCTGTTTCGCAACCAAATACGAGCTAAGAAACCGGGTTTGGTGGCAGATGGTGCGTAAGTCAAAAAAACGTTCTATTTATACCGCTTTTTGGAGCCGCAGAAAAGCCTAAAATCAGTGCAAAATCAAATGATAAGAATAGAAAATTATAATAGATTTGATGATTGAAATAACTAATAATTAACTTTAAGAATTGACATTTTACAATTGGAGTGCTTTCCAAGCAGAATGAGAGTTAAGAACACTCACGCCAGAAGATTGTTGGAGGCACAAGCGTATGGTTGCACTCACTGCTCGTTCTGAAAATACTCAATCCCACGATCGCTTGACTATGCAAATAGTCGATCTTGGGGATGAAACGATCGCTATTCGTTCTCTAGATTGGGATCGCGATCGCTTCGATATCGAGTTTGGATTGGACAATGGTACAACCTATAATTCGTTTTTAATTCAAAGTGAGAAGACTGCTCTAATTGACACGTCTCACCGCAAGTTTCAGCAGTTATATTTAGATGTCTTAAAGGGATTGATTGACTTCTCAACGCTAGATTATTTAATTATTAGTCATACTGAACCGGATCACAGTGGACTTGTTAAAGAGGTGTTGCAGTTAGCTCCTCAGGTGACAGTAGTAGGAGCAAAAGTTGCCATCCAGTTCCTGGAAAATATGATACATCAGCCATTTCAATCGCTGATAGTTAAGAATGGCGATCGCCTCGATTTAGGCAACGGACATGAGTTAGAATTCGTGAGTGCCCCCAATCTCCACTGGCCTGATACTATTTTTACCTACGATCCTAAAACCCGCATCCTCTTCACTTGCGATGCTTTTGGGATGCATTACTGCGACGATCACACCTTTGATGAAGATCCAGAACTACTTGAAGCCGATTTTAAATATTACTACGACTGCCTGATGGCTCCAAATGCCCGTTCCGTGCTGTCTGCTATCAAGCGGATGGAAAAATTAGATATCGGCACAATCGCCACAGGACATGGACCTTTATTACAACATCATTTGTCAGACTGGGTGAGTTGCTACCAGAAATGGAGTCAAGAACAGGCAAAGACAGATACCCTTGTTGCCCTGTTCTACTGTGAAGATTACGGCTTTTGTGACCAATTGGCAAGAGCGATCGCTCATGGCGTCCAGAGAAATGGGGTAGCGGTAGAACTGGTAGATTTAAATACTGCTGAACCTCAGGAAGTCCGGGAATTCGTCAACCAAGCCACGGGTTTGGTGATTGGTATGCCATCTCAATCGAATCAAAATGCCCATGCAGCTTTAAGTACCATTCTCGCAGCTGCACACCGTAAGCAAGCAGTCGGACTGTTTGAAAGTGGCGGTAGGGAAGATGAACCAATTTATCCTCTGCGGAACAAGTTTCAAGAAATCGGTCTGACGGAAGCTTTTCCACCCATTTTGGTGAAAGAACCACCGACGCATATCACCGAGCAAATGTGTGATGAAGCGGGTACAGATATCGGACAGTGGTTGACTCGCGATCGCACGATCAAACAAATCAAAGCCATAGATAATGATTTAGAACGGGCATTGGGACGGTTAAGCAGTGGACTCTATATTATGACTGCCCAGAAAGCAGATGTCACCAGTGCCATGTTAGCCTCTTGGGTGATGCAAGCGAGCATGAATCCTTTAGGAGTCGCGATTGCAGTTGCCAAGGATCGGGCAATTGAATCATTACTCCACATAGGTGATCGCTTTGTTCTCAACGTCTTAGAGGAAGACAACTACCAAACCTTAATGAAACACTTCCTCAAGCGTTTCTCTCCCGGTGCAGATCGATTTGCAAACATCAAAACCTACCCCGCCAGCAATAACTGTCCCATTTTGGCAGATGCACTGGCATATATGGAATGTAAAGTCACGACGCGAATCGAGTGCAGCGATCACTGGATTATCTACAGCAGCGTCCAAACTGGCAGAGTCGCCAAACTAGATGCCTTCAGCGCCGTCCACCATCGCAAGGTTGGTAACCACTATTAACTGCAAACCACTTTCCTCTCTCACTCATATGGTTTCCGGTTGAATTTGAATCATTAAAAAACCGCAGAGGCGCAGAGAACGCAGAGGGAGAGGAAGAGGAACAACAAATAATTCCGGTACAAACGAATTTACAGCCATTTTCAGGTAAATAGACCATAGTCATAGCGACGCTCTTGCTTGCGCCCTTACAAATGGTGTGGTTCATTTAGGTGAAAACTGCTGTAATATCACTCCCTCACTTTCATTGGAGTCTTTAAACAATGCAATTACTCAAAAACATACCAGTCAAACCTGTGAAGCGCGAAAGCTGGTTAAATCTCGGTCGAATTGTGCAAGCACTGGAACTTGTGCAGGACTTGATTGTGATTTGCTTGTGCATCGGGCTATTTAGCTTTATGGTGCTACAAATCCGCGCCATGTTCCTCTCTCTCATCCCCCCGATTCAGTTCCACAGCGTCACAGCAGATATCCTGTCGTTGCTGATTTTAGTAGAGTTATTTCGTTTGTTGATCATTTACCTGCAAGAGCAACGAGTTTCTATTGGAGTCGCCGTAGAAGTGTCAATTGTTTCTGTGTTGCGAGAAATGATTGTGCGAGGCGTATTAGAAACATCGTTTATGCAAGTTTTAGCCGCCTGTGCTTTCTTAGTGGTGTTAGGGGTGTTACTGGTTGTGAGAGTTTGGTTACCTCCAACTTTTGAAGGTATCGATCCAGAACACCAAGTCTCAAAGCGATACAAAAACCGCCTCGCCCAAGAAATGGCTGAACCTCATACGCATGTTGAGTTCTGAAAATGTCTCCTGTGATCTAACCCTTAACAACCAACCCATTACTATACTAATGCAAACTCTAGCCCCCACAACCAGCCGCCCTCGTGACGTTCAAGTTGCTAAAATTGCGACTCATACTTTAGTTTTGCGATCGCGCACTTGGGAACGCCTCAAGTTTGAAGTTGAATACGCCCGCCAAAAAGGAACAACAGCGAATTCCTATCTCATACATGCTGATCGTACTGCTTTAATTGACCCTCCAGGCGAGTCTTTTACCCAGATTTTCTTAGAAGAACTCAACAAACATCTGGATTTGACGCAATTAGATTACATAATCCTCAATCACATTAATCCTAACCGGATGGCTACCCTCAAAGTCCTCCTCGAACAAGCACCCCAAGCTAAAATTGTCTGTTCTAAACCAGGCGCAAATGTTCTGAAAATGATTTTCCCTGAGTGGGAGTCGAAAATTCAGCTAGTCCGTTCCGAAGACACTCTAGATTTGGGGCAAGAACATCAACTGCAATTCGTGACTGTACCGACTCCCCGTTGGGCGGATGGAATGTGTACTTACGATTATGCAACCCGTATTCTCTACACTGACAAATTTTTTGGGGTTCATGTTTGTAGCGATGTTGTTTTTGATGAGGATTGGAAGCAACTGGATGCGGATCGCCACTACTATTTTGACTGTCTCCACGCCACCCAGGCAAAACAAGTCGAAGCAGCCTTAGAGAAATTAGCACCCTTAAAAGCCAAATTTTATGCACCTGGTCATGGTCCGATTGTTCGCTACAGCCTCAGTCGCTTTACCTACGATTACCGTCAATGGTGCCAACAACAGAAAACCCAGGAATTGCGAGTAGCCTTGCTTTATGCGTCTGCTTATGGTAATACAGCGATTTTAGCACAGGCGATCGCCCAAGGGTTAATTCAAAATGGGATTGCAGTCGAACTTATCAACTGCGAACTAGCAGAACCAAGCGAAATTACCCGTGCAGTGGAAGCTTGCAATGGCTTCATTATCGGTTCTCCTACATTAGGAGGTCATGCACCCACTCAAGTTCAAACAGCCTTGGGAATTATTCTATCAGCAGCGACGAAAACTAAACTAGCAGGAGTCTTTGGTTCTTACGGCTGGAGTGGTGAAGCCACCGATTTGATTGAAAGCAAATTGTTGGATGCCAATTTTCGTTTAGGGTTTGAAACTATCCGCGTTCGCTTCAGTCCCACTGAGTCCACTTTACAGCAGTGTCAGGATGCGGGGGCAGAATTTGCCCAAGTCTTGAAAAAGAAACAAAAGCTGCGTACACCTCGCCAAGCTTTAACAGAAGCGCAAATTGACAGAACACAACAAGCCGTTGGACGGATCATCGGTTCTCTTTGCGTCCTAACTTCTCGACGCGGTGACAGCCATAGTGGTATCCTCACCTCTTGGGTCTCTCAAGCGACTTTTAATCCTCCTGGTTTGATGATTGCGATCGCTCAAGATCAAAATGCCGATGCGATTATTCATCCTGGTGATCAATTTGTCCTCAACATCCTTAAGGAAGGACGCAACCTGCGGCGATACTTTTCTTATCGCAGTACCCCAGGAGACAATCCCTTTGCTGAGTTGGCGACTCAAAGTGCTAACAACGGTTGCTTAATTCTTAGTGATGCCCTCACCTATCTGGAATGTACTGTCCAACAGCGGATGGAATGTGGCGATCGCTGGTTAATCTACGCAACGGTAAATGAGGGCAAAGTCTTAGAAGCGATAGGCGTGAGTGCGATCGAGCACCGCAAATCAGGTAGCTAGTGACATTCTCCCCACCGCATAGGCGGACTCTTGAATTCCGCCGAAATGCGTTAAACCTGCCTTGAAAATAGAGATCCAAACCACGCAAACCAGACGTGCATTAGCTTATTTTCTGGTCGTCTTTTACAAGAACTATCAAACATAAACAGCTAAATAAGAGTTTGACTGGATTCAAAGCGCCACTTTTTAAAACAATAAAACTACCCAATCCCATCAAAACAAAAGGCACAAGATAATTACCGTATTGAGTGACAGTTTCAGCTATTCCTTGTTGATTTGTTAGTTTGTATGCGGAATAGCACCAAACTCCTATTAGCAAAAAGAATACGACTATAATTACCAAAAAACTTCCGAAATCACTACTAGCAAATAATGGTATGTAGACACTAATGTTATCGCTACCGTTAGCAATGGTGACAGCGGCTACACTGTAAGTCTGAGGGGAAATAAAACTAGCAAAAGTCGAATCTTCTGATTGTTCCGTTTCTGCTGCTTCTTCTTCTGAATCTTTTTCTGGGTTCACCAAACTACTAATACCTATAGCAAGAGGTATTAAACCTAATAATCCAATCCAGTTTGGCGATAAGATCAATCCACCAAAGAAACCGGGGAGACTGGCAATGACAAGTGCTGTAAAACCAAGGTACTGACCAAGAATAATATGCCTACGAGTGAAGGTAGAATTAACCTGAGAAAAAAAGAGCAAAAGGATAATAATATCATCAATATTCGTGGCGGTGAAGGCAACTATTCCCCTGCTAATTCCAGAGACTAACCCACTCATATATATATCATGATTTTATTTTTTATATATAATTTATAGGCTTGATAACATCATATTTTCTTATCAATGACCATAACTCAACTTTGGACGGCTTTCACGGAAGCTGTTATTGCCTTCGTTGCTACCAATATTGATGATATCCTTATCCTGGTGCTATTTTTCTCACAAGTAAATGCCAATTTTCGGCGACGACATATTGTGTTTGGTCAGTACCTTGGTTTTACAGCGATCATCATTGCTAGCTTACCAGGATTCTTTGGTGGCTTGTTCATCCCGCGAGAATGGATTGGATTCCTGGGATTACTACCGATCGCAATTGGTTTAAAGCTATTGGTGAAAAAAGAACAAGAAACTACGCAAGTTCAAACAGTAACCACTGATTTTCACTCCTCCTCACATAGTAACCCCATACTGTCTTTTGTGTTGAGTATTTTGCATCCCCAAACTTATCAAGTTGCAGGAGTAACATTTGCTAATGGCGGTGATAATATCAGTATTTACATACCCTTATTTGCTGGTAAGAGCTTTGCTAGTTTGGGAGTAACTTTATGTGTATTTTTTGTCTTAATAGGCGTTTGGTGTGCTGTTGCTTACCTATTGGCTCGTCAAAGAGCGATTGCTAACATTTTAAGCCGCTACGGTAGAGCCGTTGTTCCTTTTGTATTGATTTGCCTTGGTCTTTTTATCATGTATGAAAGAGGAACATTCAGCTTGATATTACACTCCTACAGGGGAAACTAACTTGTAACTCGCCATGAGCAAGATTGTGTAAATGATAAACCGCAGTGGACGTTGAGGCGCAAGTTGGCAAAGTTTAGCACCAAGCAGTACCCCAGGTACAGAGCCTAACCATATTGGTAAGACCAAACTCCAGTCAACTGTCCCAAGGGTGAGATGTCCCAAGGAAGTGAAAAATAATAAAATTGCGGCTTGTGAAATATCTGTACCCACTAACTTACGGGTCTCTAGCTGGAAAAAGGCAATCAGTACCAATGCAAACATCGAACCGGAGGAGACACTCGTTAAACCAACCAAACAGCCTAGAACTGCTCCCACGCTCATTGCATAAACACAACCAAGCTTTGTTGTCAAGTCAAACTTTGGTAGCTCTGGTAATTTCAAGTCAGGGAAAAACCATAATACCAGCAGTTGTGTGAGTGCTAACAAACTCATAAACAAAATCATCATTCCAACCAAGTGCAGCAGGATGTCGTCTAGGTTCTGCTCCCCTGTTTGTTTGATGAAATGCAAAATTCCTACCCCAAAAAGCGATCCGGGAACGCTGCCAAATGCCAGCCACTTCACCACTTGCACATCGACGGTTCGTTGCTGCCAGTGCTTATAGCCGCCGACAAACTTCATCAGCGTGGCAGCCACAACATCAGAACTCACAGCAATGGAAGGAGGAACCTGGAATAAAAAAATGAGCATTGGCGTGATCAAAGATGCCCCACCAATGCCTGTTAAGCCGACGACAATACCAATAAAGAAGCTGAATACGGGTAATAATGAGTAATGCATATTGCTGTTCTAGAAAGGGTTAAAGGTGTTTTATCTCTGACCGGAAGTCAGCTTGGTAGATGCAAACCCCTTTCGCTTGACAAATACAATAATTCTATGTCCTTACCGTACTTTAACTCAAAAAGTGAGCGAACGTCTAGCGTAATGGCACAGATGAACAAGAGATTATTATTTACACAGAGAATAAATGAATTCTTGAGTTCTTTTGTACTGTGTTAATGGGATGTAGTCAAAACCCGTTGGTAGGAAGGAAGAGTTGTCTAGTAGCTTTCGCTATCTTTCTTGGGTTACTTTGGATCGTCCAATAATTTTCCTTGCTTCTTCTTCAGCATTCGGGGTCGTGCGCCGAAGTAAAGTATATGTAGTGGTAAGGTCGATTCTTTGCCCAATTTGCAGGGTTTTTAGTGGACTAAGAAATTCAAGCTCCACGAAAGCATCTGGAGCGGAATTGGTATAAATTTCAGCACTGCTTTCCTGATCAGGATAACTAACCGCAGGTTCTCTGGGTGAGTCAATGCGGACTACAACTTTTTCTCCAACCCATAACAACGTACTCGCATCACAGCCTATCTTGTGGGATTTTTTTGGATCACGTGTCAATGAGAGCATCCCGTTTTCCACCTTTAAGTTGGCTGGTAACTCCTCGGATTGTCTGTTATATCCTTGAGGAAAAATCGAAGCTTGGGGTAGGGCAGCGTATACACCCACTGGATCACGCAACTGTGTAATCACCCATACCGCAACGTCTTTTGGCTTGCCTTTGACCTTTTCATAAGTTGTAGAAATAGTCATCACAGGTTTTTGTGGATGGAGTCGAATCCTGCGGTAAGTCCGAATGCCGTAAAGTGAATCTATAGGAGAAATGAGCGTCACTTCGCTGCCGTCAACCTTTGCCTGAAGTGGTATGGAATCAAAACCTGTCGGTGGAGGCCAATCTCGCCCCATGATTTTTGTCCAGTCAGACTGAGGTGCAGGCCAAGTTTTATCACCCCCGAAATTAACCCATTTTTCTGGCTTGGGATTGGGGGCTTTGCCAAACATTTTCGGATTTTCCCAGAATGTACCTTCTCCATCTAGTAATCGAAACTGCATAACCCGCCCGATTGCTGGTACTATAACTGCTTCTACTTGACCATTACTCAAAACCCAGGAGTCTCGCCAGCCTTGGTAATTAGTCTTTACTACCGTGATTTTTGCATATTGTGATGGAGCTTTTTGGTTCGGGACATTTGCAGTGACTTGTCCCCAACCTACGATAAAAATCGTTAGTAATAAAGCGAAGCAAAACAGATTCCACGTTTTAGTCTTCATCGTTTATCCTTCGGCGGTTGCACTCCCGCTACCAAGAGGCGAATACGATAAACACCCTGACCGGCAGTGATGTAAAGTGTTTTGTAGTCTTTATTACCCCAAGCCAAATTTGTGACTACCTCTGGTACGAGAATTTTACCCAGAAGTTGACCTGTTGGCGAGAAAACCCACACCCCTTCTGAACCGCTACAGTAGATATTGCCTTGGATATCTACCTTCATGCCATCGGGTACACCTTTGTCTTTCGGTCCAGTTAACTCTGCAAAAACCCTGGTGTTAGTCAATGTGCCATCTGAATTGACCTCGAAAACACGGATGTGTCCTTTTTCAGAATCACTGACGTAGAGTTTTTTCTCATCAGGAGAGAAAGCGAGTCCATTAGGACGCACCATCTCTTTGTTGAGCAAACTCAAGGTTCCATCTGGTTTCAAACGATAAATACCATAAAAGCCAAGTTCTTCCTTCTCCTTACTAATACCATAGGGCGGGTCAGTGAAGTAAATGCTACCATCTGACTTGACTACAACGTCGTTTGGGCTATTGAGACGCTTATCCTGGTAGCGTTCAGCCAAAACGGTTATTTGACCGTTTTTTTCTGTCCGTACAAGCCGGCGCTCATGTTCAGCAGTAATTAACCGTCCTTCCCTATCGAACGTATTGCCGTTGGGATTGCCAGCAGGACGACGATAGATGGAAATTTTACTGTCAGTTGTCCACTTATAGATAGTATTAGCGGGAATATCACTGAAGAGTAAAAAGCCAAGCGGATGCCAAAGGGGTCCTTCTGTAAACTTTAAACCATCAGCCAACTTTTCTAGCTTGGTGTTGCTGCTCATGATGGTTTGTAAATTAGCGATCGCTTTTCCCTGACTTTGTTGTACAGTCAAAATGCTCAGTAATAAACTGTAGGCAGCTATTCGCAAAGTAAATTGTTTCACAATCACCTACCTTAAGCCAACTCAGATCTTCCACCATACTTTTCGTCCGCCAATAAATAAATTTCTTGGCTCAAAGTCTAAGTCCGTTAAAACGGACTGGGTAAGTTTTTGAGTCCGTTTTAACGGACTTGGGTTATTAGCCTTGAACTTCAGTTCAAGGCGTATCAGCCGGAGGTGCAAGATCCGAGCCAACAAGCATTTGATTCGTTTCTTTTGCATAAAAATTTGTTATTTGCTTCTTTGATAGCGGTTTTGATAATCCCGTGATTATAGTGATGGAACAAGTTTTCTTACTTTACCATCACTCTTAGACGTCACATAGATTTCTCCTGCTTCGTCTATGCCAAACCGGACATCAGAACGTTCACTGCCAACGATTTTGAGAAAAGAAGTTTCTCGTTTGCCGTCAAAAAGTCTGAGTTCTTTTATCTTTGCCTGTTTACCATTAACGAGTTGATTGACAGGCACATGAAAAAAGCGTCCATCATTGCAAAAGTCCGCAAAAATATATTGACCTACCAATTCTGGAATCGCTTTGCCCCTGTAAACATAACCGCCAGCGATCGCCACCGCATAGTAGCCTGACCAATTAGGTGGTTTGTCATGCTCATATTGAGCAACAGGATATGTGTAACCATAATCAGCATCATTTTTAGGTAATGGAAACAGGACATTCTCATTTTTTTCATCAATCACCCAAGTTCCTTCACGGTTTCCCCATCCGTAATTAGCACCTTTGATGCCAAGATTCACTTCTTCGATAAAAGCTTGACCAATATCGACAATCAACATTTTGCCTTCGCCACCCATATCCCAGCTAAAACGATGGGGGTTACGCAATCCATAAGCCCAAATTTCCCCTAGTTTTTTTGGACTAATATTTGGACTACCATCTTTAACAAAAGGATTGTCCTTGGGAATGCCATATTTGCCATTAGCACTATTATTGCCGAAAGGGTTAATACGGAGTATCTTACCAAGGGGAGTGCCGAGGTCTTGTCCATTATTTAGAGGATCTGTATCGCTGACAGGAAAGCCATCGCTCCCACCATCTGCTACTGCAATATACAGCATTCCATAATCTGCATTTCCAGGTTTAGGATTAGGATTGAAGCTTAATTGCCCTATATTATGATCTGGGTAGGGTTTTTCAATACGAAGGATTTCCCGAAAAGTTCCAGAAAAAGTATTAGCAGCAGGATTGGTAGCTTTCCACTCGCGAATCACTTCGTGATGAGAACTTTCTATAACCTTGCCTTTGCTATCAAAAATGGTTTTCGTGACTGGAAAATCAGGAATTCGATTATTTTTTTCTTCGCTATGTATAGTGTAAAAAATTCCATTTTTAGCAAACTCTGGATGAAACGCAAAATAGGAAAAACCCTGTTGTGAAGTTTCATCGCTAAAGCCTGGGCAAACTAAATTTTTTAAATTCATGTATACAGAAGCTTTCTCGTTCAAAATGACATAAAGCTTGCCACGCATATCATTAACAAATAACCTTCCACTACCATCACCTGCATGAGTCAAAAGATTCAATCGCGCCACTCTCTCGCGTCCTGCTCCACTTATGGGAATTTGCACAACTTCTTTAAGCCCCACACGGAGATTTGATTTTTCAATTTTGACGGGAATGGGGTTTGTAATCTGGGCAGAGGAAATACTTGAAAAAGCCAAAATTGAAAACAAAACAGAGCAGATACAAAAGAAAATATATAATTTTTTCATCTTAGAGGATGTTCGGAAGATCAAAAAAAGCCCATGTAACGGTATTCTGTCAGTATAAACAAATGCGACAGCCTTACACGAGCCATGTCTAATATCTTACTACTGAGCTTCCACTACACCACTACAAAATTGGCAGTTTGTCCCAAGCGATCGCCCGTACCAACAGCGTTTATAATTCTCATAAAGAATTCGGACTCATTGTAGACTACATCGGCGTTACCAAAAACCTCACCTCAGCACAACCAGCTTAGTTCCTTAGAACAAGCCTCCCTTGCCATTGACAAACTTTATTCCAGCGATGAAACTGCCCCTTCCGGCTGGCATTTCAAGGAACAATTACGCAAAGAACTGCGCCAAAAAGTTCGCGCTTTGGTGTTTCACCTCAAGCTAGAAAATTGGAAAGATATTCCAAGTAAGGTGGATGAGTATGCGATTAAGCACTATGCAAAATAAGATATATTAAAGTCTTGGCTGTCTAAAAAGGAAGCTTGAGACAATAATATATTTAATTCTGACACTAATACTTGATTGCACCAGTATAATGCTTTACCAGTCTTTTTATCCAATTCCCTAACCTTACAAACTAGTAGTGAATTAATCACATATAACTGGCTAATAATGTGAAAATAAAAACTTTCAGTTTGTCTCCATTCATTTATCTCTTCTATCCCGAAATCCGGAAAAGAAATTTGAATAAAATATATTAAATTATTATATTCTTTTATTGCAGATGAAAAATTCTTTTTATGCAGATCTATATAGATGTCACTCGAATATAGTTGTTCTTTCTCTATTAGTAGGTTTTGGATAAATTTATATCTATCTTTACTATTATCTTCTATATTTTGTTGTTTTTCTGATTTATAACTCTGTTCATTATAAAGATTATCTTTTAAAGAAGTTATTATTTTTTGATTTTCAGAATTCTCTTCTTTTAAAGCTTGAATATCAGATTCTTTTTGAGCAATCTCGTTTTGAAGATGCTTTAGCGAACTAGTATATTTAGCTTGTAATACGCTAACTTCTCGCTCTGTATCGCTTAACTTCTGCTTGACGAAATTAATTTCATTTTCTTTAGAACTTATTTGAGATTCTAGACGGTTAATAGCTTGAATATCAGATTCTTTTTGACCAAGCTCGTTTTGAAGATGCTTTAGCGAAGTATATCTAGCTTGTAATGCGCTAACTTCTCGGTCTGTATCGCTTAACTTCTGCTTGACGAAATTAATTTCATTTTCTTTGGAATTTATTTGAGATTCTAGACGGTTAATAGATTGAACTAGCTGGCTGTTTTCCTGTTTGAGTGATTGATTCTCTTCTACAGCTTTATCTCGCTCCTTGATTAATAATTGAGTCGTCTGAAGAACTAAGTCCCATGTAGCATATTCGAGGTCTTCTCTACCTACAGCACCACCTAGTTCTTCAATCAATGCTTTTCTGTTAGCTTCTAACTCCTTATTTTTATGCTCCAAAATAGTATTCTCTGCGCGTATTTTTGTTGTAAGTTCTACTGCTTTATCGCGCTCCCACAACAAATTAAGAATTTTTTCATCTAGCTTCCAAACTTTTTGTTGAAGAGATTGATGGTTAACAAGAATAACCTGAAGTTCTGCTTCCTGTTTGTTTGAATTAGCTACTATCACAATTAAAGTTTTTATAATTAAATAAAAATGTCTTATGTCCCCAAAATTATCTGTTTTATCTATTTTTGGTAGCAAAATTAAATCTTGATTGCTCTTGTTAAATTTTCGGTAAAAAAATAGCAAGATTAAAGTTAGAAAAATAAGGGGTAGAGACAATATCATGCTAAAAACCATTTTACTTAATTATTTAAAGTAAATAGGACATTATTATTGTTCGCATGCTGACATTTTGCATCAATAAAAATTGATGGCATTGAGTCACTCAGTATTAAGCTATAAGTCTTTATTTAGCGAGAAAAGCCAATAAAAATCATGTATTTTTATGCACCTCTTTTTATATTGTACGGTTTTATACGGAGAGGTGCAAGATCTGAGCATGGGTACTGGTCTAATAATTAACACTTAGGAGTTTTTGTATTGCTATGCCTGTCCTGCAAATCGGTCAAACCAGCGATCGCTCCTAAAATCTTGCTTTTGCTCAACATTTGTCTTTTACCTCTACGAACTCAGATAGTTTTGGGACGGAAATTACGCAAGCGCAAAGCATTAGTCACGACAGACACTGAACTAAAAGCCATCGCTCCTCCTGCAATGATTGGGTTGAGCAACCAGCCAAAGATGGGAAACAAAATGCCAGCAGCAATAGGAATTCCAGCAACGTTGTAAATAAAGGCAAAGAAGAGATTTTGACGTATATTACGAATCGTGGCGCGGCTGAGTTGAATGGTGGTGACAATGCCTTGCAAGTCTCCAGAAATTAAAGTGATATCGCTGGCTGCGATCGCGACATCTGTTCCTGTACCAATCGCTATCCCCACATCTGCTTGAGCCAAGGCAGGTGCATCATTGATACCATCACCCACCATCGCCACAATAGAGTTTCTATTTTCCCTCTTCTTGTCCACAAGAGACACCTGCGCTCGTCTTCTTCTCTCCTCTGCTTGAAGAGATTGAATCACCTGTGCTTTTTGGTCTGGTCGAACTTCGGCAAAAACGCGGGTAATGCCAACTTCACGGGCGATCGCCTCCGCAGTTTTACGATTATCTCCCGTCAACATCACTACTTCTAAACCGAGCTTCTGTAGTGCTCTGACAGCAGCTTCACTGTTATGTTTTAGGGCATCTGCAATACCCATCAATCCTTGCATTTCGCCATCTACAGCAATCCAAATCGCAGTTTTCCCAGCAGCTTCCAACGCAGCTTTGTGTTCTTGGAGGGTATCAGTGTTAATTTCCAGTTCCTCCATCCAGCGTTGTGTCCCTATTTGGACAAGGTGGTTGGAAACAATAGCTTGCACGCCACTCCCGGCGATCGCTTCAAATTTCTGCACGTCACTCAAATCTACCTGCTGTGATTGAGCATATCTCACAACTGCTTCAGCTAAAGGATGCTCAGAATTTCTCTCAACTGATGCGGCTAGGTGCAGAAGTTTTAACTCATTACTATCCCTAGTACCGTTGACGGTAACATAGTCGATAACAGTGGGTTTACCTTGAGTCAGAGTTCCAGTTTTATCCAGCACAATCGTCTGAATTTTGTGTGCCAGTTCTAAGCTTTCTGCTCCTTTGATTAAAATACCGTTTTCTGCACCTTTACCTGTACCTACCATCACAGAAGTGGGGGTAGCTAAACCCAAAGCACAGGGACAAGCGATAATCAACACACTAACTGTGGTGATCAGGGCAAATGTCAAGTTGCCGATGATGTAAAACCAGATGATGAAGGTGGCGATCGCAATACCAATAACCACTGGTACAAACCATCCCGTCACAGAGTCTGCTAATCGTTGAATGGGTGCTTTTGAGCCTTGAGCCTGTTGCACGAGTTGAACAATTTGAGCCAAAACGGTATCTTTTCCTACTCTCGTCGCCCGGAACTGAAAGCTACCAGTTTTATTAATTGTCGCTCCTATAACTTCGTCTGGTGGCTGCTTTTTCACTGCGACACTTTCGCCGGTAACCATTGATTCATCAACAGTAGAAGCGCCTTCTATCACTTCTCCATCAACAGGAATTTTGTCACCTGGACGCACCAAAATCACATCACCAATCTGAACTTCTTGAATGGGAACATCAATTTCCTTGCCATTGCGGATAATACGGGCATCTCTTGCTTGTAAACCAATGAGTTGGCGAATGGCATCACTAGTCTGACTCTTTGCGCGATTTTCAAAAAGTCGCCCCAGCAGAATGAGTGTGATGACAACCGCTGCTGTTTCGTAATACACCTCTGGCATTAAGCCTTGATTGATCAAGAAGTTAGGGAAAACAGTTGCAAACAACGAGTAGAAAAACGCCGCACTCGTACCCAGTGCAATCAGCGTATCCATTGTTGCTGTGTGGCGCTTCAAACCTTTCCAGGCGTTTACATAGAACCTATATCCACACCAAAATTGTACAGGTGCAGTCAGTGCTAATTGAAACCATCCCTGAGACAGCCAAGCAGGAATCAAGGGTAGCTTGAGTCCTGTCATCATAGACAGCGAACCCAACACAAGTATGATACTGACAACGCCTCCTACCCAAATTTTACGGGTGAGATCCTGTTCTTCAGCATTCCGGGAAGCTTTCTCGGCATCCGATTCTCCTGTCAGCATTTCTTGTTCTTGGAGTGAGTAAGCTGAGTATCCTGCATCCTCTACAGCTTGTTGAATCTTCTCCAAGCTGGTTTTTCTCGGATCATACTTGACACTAGCTTGTTCTGCACCAAAGTTGACATTAGAGTCAATCACTCCAGGAACAGAACGAATTGCTTGTTCAACATTTCTGGCGCATGACGCACAACTCATGCCTCGTAGTTTGAGTGTGAGGGTATCCATTTCACAAACTCCTTTGCACCCTTGAGAGTAGTAGATATCAAAAATCAGGCAACTGTATATCCAGCTTGTGTAATCGCTTCCTGAATTGCTGTTTGAGAAGCGTTAGTTTTCACGGACACAATTTTGGTTTTGGGATCAGCTTGAACTGTTGCATTGGCATCAATAGCTTGAACTGCTTTGGTGATAGTGTCTGCACAAGCAGAACAAGCCATATTGGGGACTTGAAGTTGTAGTGTCATAAAGGTAAATGATTGATTATTAGTGGTGTGTAGTTACAAACAACCAGGACTTACGCACGAACAACGTAATCATAGTCATTGCGACCTCTGGGAAGCAATCGCAACCCACTGTTTTTAGTAGCGCGTGCGTAAGTCCTAACAACGTGTTTCGTTTTGAATCTATCTTAAAATCTCTAGTCAACTGGAGAGTCAAGAGGATCTTTTTCTACAGCGTTTACCCCTACACCCCTACACCCTTACACCCCTTTCTTGGTCAATCAATCCACTGGACATCCTCTAATTCGGCACCGTTAACGCTCTGCCATTATCTTCAGGTTTCAACGAGAGCAAAAATGGCACCGCTTTTTCTACCCACTTCTTGAGTGGTGTAAATAGGGCTGCATCCTCGCCGTAGCAAATTTCTAGCATCTTAGTGTAAATGATGCCAGGATTGAGGGGAATTGCTGCCATGCCAGCAGGTAGTTCTTGCGCAAGCGTACGCGTGAGTCCTTCGATTGCCCACTTAGAGGCGCAGTAAGGAGCAACTTCCGGCGAGGTCGATCTCCCCCAACCCGAACTGAAGTTGACAATAATCCCTTGCTGGCGTTGAATCATCGCTGGCACGAAGTGACGAATCACATTAGCAACGCCTTTGATGTTAACATCAATTAACTGCGAGAATTCATCCGATGGTATTTTCCACAAGGGTGCTGGATGATTCATTAAAGCGGCATTGTTGATCAATAAATCGGGCGAGCCATAGGTTGCGAGAATTCGCTCGACCCATGCTTGCACAGTTGATTCGTCCGCAACATCGACAGAGGTGAAATCATGAGGAGCAGCAAAGCGCTGGCATAATTTTTCCACAGCTGTGGTTGAGCGCGTACACCCAATCACCGTATGTCCTCGTGCAATAAACTGTTCGGTCATGGCTAAACCTAGACCGCGACTCACGCCTGTTATCACTATCTGCTTGGTCATCTAGATATCCAATCGCGTTTTTTATTTATAGCAGGGAACAGGGAACAGGGAACAGTGAACAGTAAACAGTAAACAGTGAACAGTAAACAGTGAACAGTAACAACTGATAACTGATCGCTGGTAACTGGTAACTGGCGACTGCTATATGTAGAAGTTTAGCAGTGATATAGCTTTGGGGCGATCGCATTTACAATGTTGAAATCGATTTGCGGATTTGACGAGTTTGAGTTAGATCTAACTCGCTACAATGGTATTAGAAATTTGTAGCATAATTGTATGGCAAAGCAGGAAGTTCCACTTGCTGGGGAAGAACTCATTAAAGAAGTCTGTCGGCGGATTCGGGTTGCTCGCAGTTATTGGGATGCCCACAACAATGCTGCTTGTCGGGGGGAACGCGATCAGGCGTTAGCTCTTTACAATACCTTAAGCAAGGAACAAAAAGAACAGATTCCGCAAGTGTTGCGCGTGTGGTTACGTTATCGCAGTGAGAAATACTTTGGGGCACACCGAACACCGCCCAAGTCGGCACGAAAATCCAAAACCCAGATCCGTTAACGAGCACATATAAAAATGATTAAGCCTAAAAATTTGTATCGCGGACACGTAATAGAAAAAGTTGGTCACGGTAAAAGAGCGGTATTTCAAACAATCATTAACGAAAAAGAATGGTCTAGCGTGACTGAATTAGAAGTAAAAACCGCAATTGATGTTTGGATTGATCAAGGAATAGAGCCGTAGTCATTGCGCAGATATCTATTTCCTCTTTCCCATTTTACCTCACAATACGGTTCGGTTAAGATCACAACGCCTGCGGCGACAGAGTTAAAAAGGGGGTAAAACAGGGTTATAAGCCCCCCTTTTTAAGGGCTTTTAGGTGCGATGCTCCGGCAGGGAGCCGCCAAGGGCGATCGCATTTAACATAGATTACAGTTTTTATTAATTGGGTGTACATTGGGAATACGAAGAACGCCATAGGAGAAAAACTATGTTTGAGGCAGAAGCCGCAACGCCCAAAGAATCGCGGCTTTCCATTCGGGCAACGGAGCCACAAAAGGCGATACTGGCAGAAGCTGCCCGCGTGCGGCACACGAATGTCAGCCAGTTTGTGCTGCAAGCATCACTTGATGCCGCGAATGCGATTCTTGTGCATCAAACAGAGTTTCGCTTGCCGCCTGAGCAGTGGGAAGCGTTCTGCGAACGTCTTGACGCACCGCCGAAAGTCGTTCCCGCCTTGCAGCGACTCTTTAGCGAACCGGAACCGTTTTAATGCACAGTGAGCCTTTAAACGAGCCTGTTCTGCTTGCCAAACATCACCTGATCGCGGATTTCGATTGCGGCAAGTCGCCACTTAATGATTTCCTGATCAAATACGCTTTGCAAAATCAGGCAAGCGGCGGAGCCAGAACCTACATCCTGACTCGTGCTGATCGCGTCATTGGCTATTACAGCCTTGCCCCTGCGTCCATATCACCGGAGTCGGCTCCCGCTCGTGTCATGAAAGGGCAAGGGCGTTATCCTGTGCCGGTGATCCTGATGGCGCGGTTTGCCATAGACAAAGGCGAACAGGGAAAAGGCTTAGGCAAAGCCCTGTTCCGCAATGCGCTACGTCGCTCCCTGGCGGGGGCAGAAACTATTGGCGGTCGCGCTTTTCTTGTCCACGCCAAAGACGAGGAAGCCCGCGCCTTTTACCTCAAGTTTGGCATGGAAGAATCCCCAACCAATCCCCTGCACCTGCTTTTACTCTTCAAGGACATTCGGCGATCGCTCGAAGCCGCAGGTTAAGTTCTTTATGGGCCAATACGGTTCAGTTAGAGCCAAAAACCTTAATTTTCGTAGGTTGGGGAGGACAGTACCGTGGGCGGGTTTCCCGCAAAGTCTGCCGGGCGGAATCTTCCGTCCGGCGAGCTTTGCGACAGTCGCGCACCTGTCCGTTGAGCCAGCGCGAATGACGGTGACGACAACCGGCTGCGGGAGGGTTTCCCGACAGCCAGGCATCTGGTGAGTCCAGCGCTGCGGGAGGGTTTCCCGACAGCCAGGCGACGGGCGTTCCCGATAGCCGTAAGGCGTGGCGTTAGCCATAGGGCGAACCCGAAGGGCTTTCCGCTCTCACGGCAAGTCTGGCGTTTGAGGAACGTTCGCGCAGCGTGTCCGCAGGACATAAACCAACATTTTCGGGACTTTGTTGGGTTTCACTACGTTCAACCCAACCTACAATTCTCCTTAACTGCTCATCAGTAATGTCTGTTATTGCTCTTTTTCAATCACGGTTCAGTTAAGGCTGAAAGCGTTGATGACAATATGAAAATGAGGAGCTTTGATTTGTCTTCCACTACCTTTTTACGTTTTTTAATGTTGATCTACTTATACCAATTCTCTGTAAACTTGCACTTAATACTTACTCTTTCATTCTTGGCGTTCTTGGCGTCTTGGCGGTTCGTTTAAAAAACATTAAGTGCATATTCATGGAGAATTGGTATTACCACTAACTGAACTGTATTGATATTTCTTGCACAATCTCGCTACCGGATTCCTATACTCAGATCTTGCACGTACTTTTTCGTCCGCCTAGAAATAAATTCAGGGGCTAAGAGCTGAAGTATGCGATTAGCTCACTGGATATATATTTCAGTCCGTTTTAACGGACTTTGGCTATAAGCCTTGAACTTGAGTTCAAGGCATACTCACCGGTAACATGCACGGATTGCTATATATCAGTTAAAATTTGATTCCTGTCGCGATAAAGATGGAATTGACTTGAGGCTGTTTTGATCCCATGTGTAATCTTTCATGTCCCTTGGCCATGTTACTTCATCAGGTGTGGCAATTTTTAGGGTGCCGGAATTGAGTTTGTTATATAAGCCCAAAAAATCACCAATTTCAATATGATTTTTGTCAAAGGTTTCGCGAAGAAGTTCGATTGTAAACATCATGTTATGGGCTTCAAAGCTGCCTTGAGTAAACAAACGCGGAAATATCAAAAATTTTATATCCTTTCGTTTTTGCTTTATAGCTCTTTGGGGTGTTATTCCAAAATTCTCTGTTAATGGATCGCCTTGAATGAAAACCATAATGTAATTTGGACCTGCTACCCATTTTTGATAGCCATTTCCAAAGGTGAAAACATTGATGAGTTGACTAGTGCGTTGCTTCCAAATCTGTTCTTGAATTCGTCGTTGTTTAAAGTCAAACACCCTAGCGTGTTCACAAATAAAATTTGTTTTAGCAAGCTTAATAGCTCTAGCCAAAAAAATTGTACCAAGACTATCGCCTGATAAATTGAGAGGTTTTGAATTGTTTACAGCATAAGTTATCAAAGTTGCTAAATTTTCAATGACTGGACTACCAGATAAACCGAAATAGTCAAGAGCTGCATTAGCCCAGTCAAGGCGTCGGTTAATGCAAGCGACAACTGGACGTTTTTTAAGAAAAGTGGAGTTGTTCATATTGGCGATGCCAGTTAAAAGAGTATCAGCATATCTACGGCTCCTTTTTGAAGATTCTGACTCACTTTGTCCCAGCCCAGAGACAAATACTGCAAAAAGTTCACGCTTATCATTTTCTGGATAATAAGTAATCTCAGATGTAATCATGGTGATTGGATCAAAAGATTCCATCACTGCGTCAAAATCAAAAACTTGTTCATTACCTGGATTTTGGAATTGTCCATCAAATTTTTTATCCGGGAAGAAAGCTTCAAGAGGCCAGCGCCACCAGGGAGATACGATTCGTTTTGCCTTATCTGCATCTGATATCTTCATGAAAGACTCTCCTAAAGTACTGGAATTTAGACTTAAAAAAGCACAAGCGTGATCAAAGCAAGGTGTTTGTACAAGTATAAAAAGAAAAGGAGCCTGTGTTTAAAACAGACCCCTAGGACGATGAGTCAGAAGCATCAGCTTATACTTACAGCATGGCTGCTTTGTATGCCATAAGAACGCTTTGCGCTTACGCCCTTAGCGTCGCTTTTGCGCTTACAAGCTGTAACACTCACTTTCGAGTACTGGCTTCTCTGGTGTAGTGCTGTCTGACCGAAACTAGGGTGTAAGGGCAAAACAAGTAAAAAGAACCAAGTAAAAAGTAAAAAGAAGGAATTTTTTCTTTTGCCTTTTGCCTTTTAACTTTTAACTTCATTTGATAGGGGTGTAGGGGAAAAAGAGAAAATTGTATTTTTGTACACCTACCTCCGGAATAGAAGGGTGCAAGCTCCCACCAATTAAACTACACCCCACACCCCATGCCCCACACCCTTCTTCTTGACTATCGCACTAGTTCTTCTGCATACAGTTCCCAACCCTGGGATTTTCGGTTATTGAATGCTGCTAATCTTTAATGTACTACCAAATATATTTCACATTTGAAATGTTAAAGAACATATGGGAAAATACAAGCGTATTGGCATTCTTACTAGTGGAGGAGATTGCTCTGGTTTGAATGCAGTGATCAGAGCTGTTGTCCATTGTGCTTGTGGAAAAGGTTGGGAAGTGCTGGGAATTCGTCAAGCAACTGTGGGATTAATGGCGCGTCCACCGCAATTCACAAAACTGGAAATCGACCAAGTTGACCCGCTGTTAACTTCTGGTGGGACAATGTTAGGAACCACCAACAAAGGTGATCCTTTTGCTTTTCCTATGGCTGATGGCAGTGTATGCGATCGCTCAGAAGAAATCATTGCAGGCTACCATCAACTCGGTTTAGATGCTTTGATTGGGATTGGTGGCGATGGTAGCTTGGCTATTCTCCGTCGCTTGGCACAACAAGGCGGGATTAATTTAGTAGGTATTCCCAAAACGATTGATAATGATATTGGGATTACTGAACATGCTATCGGTTTTGATACTGCAGTTAATATTGCCACAGAAGCACTCGATAGGTTACATTTTACAGCTGCTTCTCACAGTCGAGTCATGATTTTAGAAGTCATGGGTCGTGATGCAGGACACATTGCCATTGCTGCGGGAATTGCAGGGGGCGCAGATGTGATTTTAATTCCAGAAATTCTCTACACGATTGACCACATCTGCAACAAAATTAAACAGCGCCAAGAAAAAGGCAAAAACTATTGTTTAATTATTGTTTCCGAGGCAGTTCGTACTCAAGAAGGTGAAAGTATCACAATGACAAATCGCTTGGGTCAATCTCGGTATGGTGGTATTGGTCAATACTTAGCTGATCAAATTAGCGATCGCATTGGTGCAGAAACCCGAGTCACAGTATTAGGACACATCCAACGGGGTGGAACCGCTTCACCACTGGATCGACTCGTGGCAGCTGCCTTTGGTGTAGCAGCAGTAAACCTCATTGATGAAGGTAAATATGACTACATGGTAACATGGCAAAATCGCCGAGTTTTTCCTGTACCCATTGCTGAGGCGATCGCTCAGTATAGAGCTGTCAACCCAGAGGATACTTTAGTCAAAACTGCTCGTGGTTTGGGTATTTATTTGGGAGATTAACATTTGTCAAGACGTTGCAGTGCAACGTCTTTACACTACTCAGAAATTGGGGAGAAAATTCCAGGGCATAGGATTTTGCACCAACAGTGAACGACTATAGCAAAACATTATAGTTGACTCTCTAGTTGACTGGAGATTTCACAATAGAGCTACAAACCATAATATGGATAAAATTCTATGCAACGTGTTTCTTGGAAAACTGGGTTTTTTACAGTTACCTTTATCGCACTCGCATCCCTAAGCGCCTGTTCTACAACAACTTCCCAAAATCAAACTCAAGCCCCAAACACCACTGCAACTGAGGCTAGCGACAAGCAGCAGATGAACCACGGTGGTATGAATCATAGTAGTGACATGAATCACAGCATGGATTTAGGTTCAGCCGATGCGAACTACGATTTGCGGTTCATTGATGCGATGACTCCACACCATGAAGGTGCTGTGGTGATGGCTAAAGTTGCCCTGCAGAAATCAAAACGTCCTGAAATCAAAAAGCTGGCACAGGAAATCATCAAAGCTCAAAACAAAGAAATCGCTGAGTTGAAACAGTGGCGCACAGCATGGTATCCCAAAGCACCTAGCACGCCAATGGCTTGGAATACCCAGATGAATCACATGATGGAAATGTCTCCTGAACAATCTAAAGCTATGCGAATGGACATGGACTTGGGAGCGGCTGATAACGACTTTGACTTGCGTTTCATCAATGCAATGATTCCACATCATGAAGCAGCGGTGACAATGGCGCAAGATGCATTGAATAAATCCAAGCGCCCTGAAATCAAGAAACTGGCTCAAAATATCATCACTTCTCAACAACAAGAAATTGCACAAATGAAGAAGTGGCGACAAGCTTGGTATAAGCAGTAATACCCTTTCACAAAAATCCTGATACATTTGACTCCACGGCAGTTGCTCCACTTGGGGAAACCCCAAGACCGCACTGCCTCCCCTACTCCCCCTACTCCCCCTACTCCCCCACTTACCCACTTACCCATATTTATCAACTTTAAAGTAGTGGGAGGAGGGGGTGCGATGCTCTAGCAGGAAGACTCACTCAGGGCGATTGCCCAAAGGGCAGACGCCAGAGGCGTATCGCAGCGGTTGCTTTTTGAGTAGCTCGTCGTATCAAACCTCAGATGATATCAGCATCCAAAGAGGATGTTACAACTACCAATCTTTCTCACAGAGAAGAAACACATAGGCATCCCTCTTTTCCCACAAAAACCCATCTATACCCCAACTCAACCCACCCAACCTCACAGCAACAGCAGGTAGATGTCCAGTCGGAGCTGAGGAATTGAACGTCAGTTCATTGATTTGTAACCAATTTTTATGGACGCGCCATTCTACACAATCACCAAAGGCTTCGTAAATCTTATCGTTAGCTTTGAGATTTCCTCCTACGCTTTTCCAAATGCGTTGTTGAACACTAAATCCAAAGCGACCATTGGAAGATTCTACCCAAAGTTGGTCGATAGCGCGGAGGTCTTCGTGTGGGAAGTTGTGGATAGATGCTACATTTAGCCAACCTTCTTGTTCTCGATTTGTCAGGTTGAGCATAATCCTGAGTGTTTCGTGATCAGCTTCTTTCCATCTTCCAGATACTAGGAGATCGCGCAATGTTGTAGTTAACTTTGGTGTCTTTTGTAAAGTTAGCTGCTGTTGACTCAAGTCTTTGAGCTTTCTTGCTTCTTGATGCTGGTGTTTTTCTTGTTCGAGTTGAGCTAGTAAGCGACGTTCTGTTTCTTGACGCTGGTGTTTTTCTTGTTCAAGTTGAGCTAGTAAGCGATGTTCTGTTTCTTGAAGCTGATGTTTTTCTTGTTCGAGTTGAGTTAAGAGGTGTTTTTCTTGTTCGAGTTGAGCTAGTAAGCGACGTTCTGTTTCTTGACGCTGGTGTTTTTCTTGTTCAAGTTGAGCTAGTAAGCGATGTTCTATTTCTTGAAGCTGATGTTTTTCTTGTTTGAGTTGAGTTAAGAGCCGCTTTTTCCATTTAAACCACAATAACACTCCTACTGCTACTGTCACGACTACTGCAACGCTTATGCTAATGGCAAGCCAATTCATAACCTTTTTATGCCTGTGATAATTTCACGCTGATTTAATTTGTCTGTTGTTAACTATTAAAAACAGAGTTGTCAAGACTGATACCTGATAAATGCTCAATTCCATAGTCAAAATCTCTACCGTCGCTTGCGGGAAAACCATTAGCAGGAACACCAATCAATCCGTTGCAAAGCGCATCAACTTCCTCACATCATCGATTGGCAATCGTAACTCTTTGCTAATTGCTGCTTCCAATGCGCTAAGTTGTGTGACCGGAAATTCAAATTCTAGTTCTTTTAGGGCTTTGGAAGCTGTCTTGACTCTGACTCTAGAAAGATTTTGATGCTTTTTGATTTGAACTGTGATTGATAGTACAAGTGTTGGGGATTGCTTTGCTGATAATGTCTCAACCTTCAACGGATTCGTTGATTGACGAGAGCGCAACAATATGCTATTCATCACAAATCCACTCCCCACCCAAAAAGTCAATCCAAGCAGTGGTAGGAGTAGCCAAAACTCTAATCCCAAAGAACGTAAAATCTTAAACCATCGGGATTGGAGCATAGATTCACTTTACAGATACTAAGCACACTAGGATAAAGAAAAAACAACAGCAGCGATCGCCCTATGTTAATTTTACTGGTGGAAGATGACCCAGCCCAATTAGAACCACTGCGAGCTGCGCTCACTAAAGCAGGACATATTATTGATGCGATAGAAGATGGACAAACAGCCCAATGGCTCTTATCTCAAAAAGATTATGACTTGCTGATTTTAGACTGGATGCTTCCTAAAGTCAGTGGCGTTGACCTTTGTCGGGAATATCGACTAGCGCTTAAAACTGCCCCAGTACTAATACTAACTGCTAAGGATACGACATCAGATAAAGTTTATGGTTTAGATGCTGGAGCAGATGATTATCTGGTAAAACCAGTTGATATTGTCGAACTGCTAGCACGGGTGAGAGCTTTGAGAAGGCGCTCGCCACTTTGGCAAGGAGACAAACTTACTTTGGCAGATTTACATCTCGATTTGAATAACCTGACTATTGAGCGAAATCAATTTACGGCTCAATTATCTGGTCGAGAATTTCAGCTAATGGAGTACTTGATGCGCCATCCTCGTCAAATTCTATCTCATAATCAAATAGAACAGGCTCTTTGGGGATGGGGCACAGAACCAGAAAGTAATGCTGTGACAACACTGGTGCGCCGATTGCGACAGCGCCTGCAAACAGTTGGAGCAAAAGATTGGCTAGAAAATGTTTATGCTATGGGTTATCGGCTTGATGTTCCGGAAAGATGACAAGGGGACGAGGCGAAGCACAGGAGCAGAGGAGAATAATCTTTGACTATTGACTAATGACTAATTATGTTTGTTCGTAGCCGTCGCAATTTGGCATACTTATTTACAATATCGATGGGGAGCATCCTCATCACATTTGCTGGTATAGCATATTACTTCGTTGTTCAACAGCAGCTTCAAGCTTTTGACGACAGACTTTATTCTGATAGCAAAGCTATTGCCAGAACTCCACTGTACAAGCTGTATAACAAACGAGCGCAGTTTGAGGGAAGAGATAATCCAATTCTTGGTAATACACTACCACCAATTAACAATGACTTGGCGTATATTCGGTTGTACACATTCAATGGAGAATTAGTTGATTATACTGGTATGTCTGGTTCAAAAAGATTAACTGTTGCTCCTGGTTTTCAAACTATTAAAATCACTCAAAAGAATCGCAATGGAATTTCTACTACCAAAGAATGGTTTCGTGAACTAACCTTACCTGTTATACAAGAAAATATGTTAATTGGGTATATTCAAGTTGCTGTTTCTCTAACTCCTGTGCGTGAAAACTTGAATCGGGCAAGGTTATTTTTGACAATTGGTTTACCAGTAACTTTAGGCACGATAGGTATTACTGGTTGGTTTCTAGGGGGACTTGCAATGCAACCAACTCGTCGGGCATACGAACAACTACAACGCTTCACTGCTGATGCTTCCCATGAGTTACGCGCTCCGGTGGCTGCTATTTTAAGTAATGCACAAGTGGCTTTGATGCCTCCACAGGATGAATTAGAGCAGCGTTTTCGTCTAGAAAATATTACGGAGATTGCTAAATCAATGAGCAATCTCATTAATAATCTGTTGTTTCTTGCTCGTCAGGATGGACCGTTAGATAACGCAACATTGAAGAGTATAGACCTTGTTGGACTACTGCAACCTATACTCCAAGAGTATCAGCAACTAGCACCTGCACAAAATCTCAATTTTACTTCTCACTTACCTGAGTCACCTGTTACCCTAAAAGCCGATTCAGATTTGTTAAAACAGGCGATTGTAAATTTACTTAGCAATGCTTTTAAGTACACCCTTGAGGGTGGTACAGTTGGACTAAAACTCTTGATACAATCTCACAGAGCCATTATTCAGGTAGAAGATAATGGCATTGGCATTCCTGAAGAAGATTTACCGCATATCTTTGAACGGTTTTATCGCGTAGATACAGCGCGATCGCGTCAAACGGGTGGCTTTGGTTTAGGACTGGCGATCGCCCAACAAATTGTGCAGGCGCACCGAGGACAGATTATTGCCAAGAGTCTTTTTGGGCAAGGTTCAACCTTTCAAATTGAACTACCTCTAAAGTAGAGCGGATAAGAAATTCAATTTTTTTTCCTACCTGGCAAGGACTGACATTTTTTTGTCATACTTGTCCATCACACTAAGAAATAACAAGAATATCACGGTTCTGTTATATGATGTTTAATTTCTCATTCACAATGACTATAAAATCCCACCTCTAATCCTCCACGCTTACGGTAACAAGTGCTAGAGGCGGAGTGGGTTTATTGAACACACTTAGATTCTTTCACAAAACTTAGCACCGCCAAACGTATGATTGCAAAGCGCTCTCAGTTATTTCGGGTACTCATAGTTACCATAGTTGCGAGTCTTGGTTTTGCTGGAGAGGTTACAGCACACCACGGCTATGACACAACCTATGATGTCGGACATCCACGGACAATCACAGGGGTGATTAAAGCAGTGAGATATACGAATCCTCACATTCGTATGCAGCTTCAAACAACTGGAAAGTTAAGGCGAGTTTGGAGGATTGACTTACCATCACCTACCCAAGCCGAACGGCGAGGATTAACCCGAAGCTTTTTGAAGGTAGGAGCAACTGCAACTGTGGTAGGATGGCCGGCTTATGATGGTTCCAACGAAATGGGCGCGTCGCAAATCACAATTGGTGGAAAGACTGTACAGGTGAACTGAGCAAAACGGTACAAAACTTAACAAAAGCAGGGGACTCGAATGATGGATGATCAGCAACAGCCAAACAAAGCCATGCTCAAAAAAAGTTTTGTGCAGGCTGCACTGACTGCGGCAACAATTGCAACTTTCTTAGCTTCTGGAACTGAAAGTGCTAGCGCACACCACGGCTGGAGTGAGTACAACAACGAGCAAACACTCAATCTGACTGGAAAAATCCAGAATGTGAAGTACGATAATCCACACACCACAATAGAAGTGAAAACAGATGATAATAAGGTATGGCAAGCAGTCCTAGCACCACCTGCCCGATTGCAAAGACGTGGGTTAGCCCAAGGGGCTTTGCAGGTTGGGCAGCAAGTGAAATTAGTAGGATACCCTCATCGCACTGAAACCAGTGAAATGAGAGCAGAGCGAATCACTATAGGTAAACAAACAGTAGAACTACGCTGATGAACCTTGCTGATACAAGCTGGTGGTTGTGGTTAGAAAACAGTGCCTTGTCCTCAACAATTCGCCAGTGGCTATGGCTTTACCCAATGATCGAAACAACACACATTCTTGGTTTAGCCATTGTCTTTGGCTCAGTTGCTCTGTTCGATTTCAGGTTACTTGGTTTCTCCCGTCACCTGTTGGTAACAGATATGGCACGATACCTCTTGCCCTGGGCTTACCTAAGTTTTGCGGTTGTCGTGCTGTCAGGTTTTTTCCTGTTTGCAGTAGATGCAACCGAAATAGCAGCAAATCCAGCTTTTCGTCTGAAGCTTCTGCTATTGTGTGCCGCTGGGATGAATGCGGCTTTTTTTCATGGAGTGGCTTTGAAGTCCGTTAAGTTTTGGAACCGGGGTGTGAAAGCTCCAGTAGTGGTTAGGGCGATCGCAGTCATTTCCCTTGTGCTTTGGACTGGTGTGATTATTTGTGGTCGCCTCATTGCATACGTTTAACAGTTATCAGTTACCAGTTACCAGTTATCAGTTATCAGTTACCAGTTACCAGTTATCAGTTATCAGTTATCAGTTATCAGTTGTTACTGTTTACTGTTCACTGTTCACTGGTTTAAGATTTCTAGCTGTAAGTATAAAGGTGATAAACACGAAATTCCAATCAATTCTTTTGGTAAACAGACAAGCAAAATTATGGTTACAAACTGCACTTGTAGCTGTTTTGGTTGCACTTCCCACGGCTTGCGTTGCACAACAGTCAAATCGTGCCAGAGAACTTACCCAGTCTCAAGCTGTCGTTGATGCTCAGGAGTCCAACCGCACTTTTGCAGATGTGCAAGCTTTAGTAAATTTTGGTCCGCGAGTGGCTGGGACACCAGTCATGGAAAAGGCAAGCGCCTATCTGATTGATGAGTATCGCAAAGCTGGCTATGTGACTGAAGTCCAAACTTTTACTTATCCTAAATTTCAAGACTTAGGCTCAAATTTGACTGTTGATGGAGCGACAGTTGAGGGGAAAGCGCTCAATGGTACAGTTCCTGGAAAATTAAATGCGCCACTGGTAGCGGTTCCTAATGTTGGACGCAAAGCTGACTTTGCTGCTGTGAATGTCAAGGGTGCTGTTGCGATTGTCCGGCGCGGTGAAATTCGTTTTTCTGAAAAAGCGAAAAATGCCTCTGCTGCTGGGGCTGTTGGTTTGGTGATTGTCAACAATCAGCCATCGGATGTGTACGGGACACTTGGTGAGGAGGTAAAAATTCCTGTCCTGGCGCTTTCTGGTCAGCAAGGAAATCCCTTAATTCAACGTGTGCAAAGTGTACCCCTGAATATTAGTTTGAATGTGAACGCCCAACGACGTGTTGTCACAGGGCGTAACATTATAGCACATCTTGAAGGTGTAACTGCGCCCAAAATTATTCTAGGTGGACATTACGACTCAGTACCTGGTTCTCCAGGAGCAAACGATAATGCTTCAGGAACAGCAGTTGTCCTGGCTGTTGCCCGTAATCTATCTAATACGCCAACTGCTCGTCAAGCCTGGTTCATCGCTTTTGATGGTGAAGAAGATGGGCTGCACGGTTCACGAGCTTTTGTGAATGGGGCTAACTCACAGTTTCTTTCTGGGCTGAAAGCTATGGTCAATTTCGATATGGTTGGCGTGAACGAGCAGTTAAGAATTGGTGGTACGTCATCTTTAACAAGATTTGCACAAAATCTTGCTCCGCAAGTGAAAACCTTTGGCTCTTCTGGCGGTAGCGATCACGCATCGTTTGCTAATAAGGGCGTGCCAGTCATGTTCTTCTACCGGGGTCAAGAGCCGAACTACCACACACCAAATGATAAAAAGGTAGACCCAAAACTATTAAATGAAACAACTCAAATAGCGCTGAATCTTGTTAAGCAAATTGTTAACGCTAACTAGTTTTGTGGTTGAGGAAAACGGCGCTTGTCTCCAATGATTCTGTGTCAAAACATCCTCATTTATAAAAAATTTACTAGGAAATCTACAATGTCCTCTGTTTTTTCTTTGAAGAAGTCTCTCACTAGTTTGTCTTTGGTCTCTCTGGGAGCTGCAACGGCTCTGTTGGGGGCACATTTTATGCCTACAAATCCAGTACTGTCTCAGCAAGCAATCGCTCAATTGCCTTCTGCACCAATTGGCAACACAGATACTAATTTTGTTGCTTCTGCGGTAGAAAGAACCGGATCTGCTGTGGTGCGGATTGACTCTACGCGCACTTTAAGAAATCCATATACGAATGGTAGACGGGTGGCAAGAGGTACAGGTTCGGGGTTTATTATTAGGTCGAATGGTCTGATTCTGACAAATGCTCACGTTCTTGGTGGAGCAGATAGAGTAAGTGTAACTTTGAAAGACGGTCGTAGCTTCACAGGTCGAGTTTTAGGGCAAGATAGATCAACAGATGTGGCAGTAGTCCAAATACAGGCTAATAATCTCCCTGTGGTCAGTCTTGGTAATTCCGACCAGTTGAAACCTGGAGAATGGGCGATTGCCATTGGTAACCCTCTAGGTTTAGACAACACTGTGACAGTCGGCATTATTAGTGGAACAGACCGTTCTAGCCGTGCTTTTGGTTCCCGAGGTCGGGGAGTTGGGTTTATCCAGACAGATGCTGCAATTAACCCTGGTAACTCAGGCGGACCACTGCTGAATCAACGAGGGCAAGTCATTGGTGTGAATACTGCTATTATTCAAGGTGCCCAAGGACTGGGATTTGCAATTCCGATTAACTTAGCCCAGCAAATTGCTAACCAATTGATTGCTCAAGCGGCGGCTTAATTGCTCCCGTTGTGCAATGCAATTCGATGGAGTTTCAATCTGCTAGATAAATCCTCGCTGATTCATTCTGTAACTATCGTTCTGAGGAGCCACTGCGCCCAGGCGTGAATAAGGGCGCTGCCTCTGGTTTGCGCCCTACCCTGCACCGAAGCCCTATGCCTGCGGCACGGCTGCGTCTATCGGGGATGACCTATGCCCTGCGGGCACGCTTGATTTTTCTATATTTGTTATTCAATGGGACAATAGTTCTTTGCAATTGTATTTTGTAATTAATTTTAGATGACTACGCCTCTACAAGTTTTCGTCACTGGTGCAACCGGACGTACTGGTTCACTCGTCTGCCAAAAATTGCAACAACATCCCCAGCAGTTTACTCTTCGGGGATTTGCCCGTAATAGTGAGAAAGTTCAGCAATTGTTCGGTACAAAGGATAACTTTTTCTTTGGCGATATCCGCGACCCAAAAACTCTCATAAAAGCGTTAGAAGGTTGTTCTACTTTGGTTATTCTCACCAGTGCGACTCCCCAGATGAAAGGAATGCCACAACCGGGGATGCGTCCTGAGTTTACTTTTCCTAACGATGAAATACCGCAAGTAATTGACTACCAGGGTCAGGTTAACCAAATTGATGCTGCAAAAGCATCTGGAGTGAATCATATTGTGCTGGTCGGTTCAATGGGTGGCACGAATGAAAATCACCCGCTTAACAGTCTTGGTAATGGCAACATCTTGATTTGGAAACGTAAGGCAGAACAGTATTTAATTGATTCTGGTATTGACTATACAATTATTCGCGCTGGGGGTCTATTAGACCAACCGGGAGGAAAACGAGAACTCCTGGTTGGTAAAAATGATACCATGCTGATTAATCCACCAGACGGGATTCCCACTTCAATTCCGCGTGCAGATGTGGCAGAAGTGGTCGTGCAAGCTTTGTTGGAACCAAACGCTAGAAACAAGGCGTTTGACTTGATTTCTCAACCAGAAGACGCGCCTGGTACTGTAGTGACCACAGATTTTGTAGCTTTGTTTGCACAAACGACGCCTGGATTGTAGTAAGCACAGTTGTTGCCTTCTGCATCAATCGTAACGCGATTGATGCAGGTTTATGTAATTATTCCGTATGCAAAAGCCGAAGTAATTTTTTAATTAATTACACCGCCACAAGCTGTATAATTTTCTCAGTGTTAGAGCAATGAGAAGCTCAACAGCAACGTGCGTTTTTTTGATAATTCCGGACATTTGGTTGCGATACGCGTTTGGCGTCTGCCCTTTGGGCAATCGCCCTGAGTGAGTCTCCCTGCTGGAGCATCGCCTCTCACCTCAAGCTGACATCTGTTATACGAGTTGATCAACCTCTAAACATTATCGGTCATTCTGAGCAGGTTTATCGTCTGATTTCTAACTTAATTATCAATGCGATTCAATACACACCCAAAGGCGGGAAGATAACTATTGTCTTAGATCGAACTGAACATTATGCTGTTATTCAGGTTGAAGATACGGGGATTGGTATTCCCCAAACCGAGCTTTCTCGAATTTTTGATCGCTTCTATCGGGTGAATAGCGATCGTTTAACGCCCAAGCAATTGTTCAAGCGCACCACGGCAACTTGAATGTGCAAAGCGAATTAGGCAAAGGTAGCACTTTTACAATTCTATTGCCTTTTGATGTCACTCCGTTTGAAGGTGTTCGTTCTATTTATCGATTCAAATGGCTGTCTCGCCGTCCACGTAAATTTTAATAAAAATTTTAAGTAAAATTTTATATTTTTCTTGTGTATATCATCTACCCACAGCACCAACGATATTTGCTAGTCTAAAACTAGTGGCAAAGCATCAAAACAAAACTTTATTATTGAAAAAAATAACACGCATTATGACGACTTTTGATACGAAAGTAACTCGAACCTATAGCCAAGACGATATACAGCAGATTCTCCATCTGGCGATCGCTCGTCAAGCTGACGATAACAACAAAGAATTTTCCTACGAGCAACTGCTAGAAATAGCTGGAGAATTGGAAATCTCCATAGACACACTTAAACAAGCAGAACAAGACTGGCTAGAACAACACGGAGAAATGCTACAACGACGAGCTTTCAACGCTCATCGTCAAGGTAGATTCAAAAAGCGTGTTGGTAAGTATGCAATTGTTAACGTCTTTTTATTATCTCTGAATCTACTTGGTGGTGGTGGTCTTTCTTGGTCACTATATATCTTACTCTGCTCTGTGTTTGCAGTAGGTCTTGATGCTTGGAATACTTTCCAAATCAAAGGCGAAGAATACGAACTTGCTTTCCAAAGATGGCGTCGCAAGCATCAGGTGACAAAATTCTTTAACACAGCCGTGAGCAAATGGCTCAAGGCGTGGCGCATTTAGTCACCAGTCACAATTGCAAACATCACCCGTTATTCAAACAGTTACCAGTTACCAGTTATCAGTTATCAGTTACCAGTTACAACAGAAAATACGGCTCTGTTTCTTTTGTTAACTGTTTACTGTTCACTGTTCACTGACTCGGCTGTTCACTGTTCACTGTTTTTTCCTTTACGACCGAATGCAAAAAAGGAGGTACCATCGTTCCAAATACCTTGCTCTGTCACTAACGCTTCTAATTGAGCATCAAATTCAGCCTTGATTTCTTGTAGTTGCTCTGATGGAAGCTGGAACAGAGTGTTAGAGAATTTGGGGG
The DNA here is from genome assembly GCF_006968745.1 of Brasilonema sennae CENA114. Taxonomy (NCBI): domain Bacteria; kingdom Bacillati; phylum Cyanobacteriota; class Cyanophyceae; order Nostocales; family Scytonemataceae; genus Brasilonema; species Brasilonema sennae. The sequence continues at coordinate 4,688,067 of NZ_CP030118.1, forward strand.
CTGGATAGGAATTTATAGTCCACCTTTGCTTTGCCTCCTCTAAACTAATATAATTACCATACTGCTCGGTTTTAATATCAATCGCTTCAAAACCAGATCGCTCAAGCAGGTTGTGACATTTTTCAGCTGTATCTGCAGTTGTAGCTGTTGGCTGGCTGAATTCTTGCAAAACGCCATACTTTTCAAAAATCTTCTGCCAAATAACAACTCCAACTAAAGCTGCATCTGCAAGCGCATGAAAACCAACTAACCCATTAGGTTTGAGAAATTGCATCCATTGGCGTAATGTGGCTTCCATATCTGTCATCAACGGAAATGCATTCGCGCACAAAATTCGCTCAAAACTGTTTGCTGGAAAATTTAGTGCTTCAGCATCCGCAAGCTGAAGTTCAACATTGCTTAGACTTAACGCCTCAACCTTGCGCCTAGCAAGAGTTAGCATCTGGGTTGAAATATCCACACCGACGATTTTACCAGAGGACCCAACTCTTTGAGCAACTTCAATCGCAACATGACCTGTTCCAGTCGCAATATCCAAAACGTCATATCCAGGGCTGATTTGTGCGTATTCAACCAGACGATGAGCAATCTTTAAATGCCATTGACTTTCATCATAGTTGTGACTTCTCCGATTATACACATCCGCTATCTGCTGCTTGTAGTCATTTAACTTAAGTTGTTTAGCCATTAGAGGTTTGAAGTGAGACTGTTTTTTAGAACCTAGACTCATGATAAATGCTGTTTGGCAAGTGCGACACTTGAGTCATGCTGTAATACAATAGACCTGCCTCAAAAATCTACTTTTATTCTTCCTTGTGAGCTTTAGCTGATGAAGTCTCCAACAAAAGTCAATTTCTTGGAACATAAAATCACAGATAGACACAAATAAATTATCTGTATTTATCTGCGTCTCTCTGCGGTACAAAAATCCAGATAGCTAGTTACATCTACCATACAATAGAACAAAATTACTCAAAGTGAATCAAAAGAATCAAAGCTTTCCATTTCATTTAATTCTAGCAGTTTTAATTCTTTTTTTTGTCATAAAATTATTCGTTAATAAGCCTGTAATTCCAATTTTTGGTTTTCATGGCGTTCTTCCGGCTAATACTCCTACTTCTCAATTGCAAAATATGCACTACCCTGAAAAAGAGTTAGAGAAAGTATTAGAGCATTTCGTGAGTAATAACTACTGGTTTTTAACCACTCAAGAGTTATATGATTATTTTATCAAAAAACATAAAAAAGTACCAAAAGAACATTCCAATCAAAAACCAATAATGATTTCATTTGATGACGGATATCAAACAGTACACACGAACTTACTACCGATTTTGTCTAAGCTTGAAAATAAATACAGTCAAAAAATCAAAGTAGTCTTGTTTATCAACCCAGGCATTATGGAACGAAAAGAAAGTACTTCTACTCACTTAGACTGCCAGGATTTACGAGAAGGTTTGAAAAAAGGTTTTTATGATATTCAATCTCATGGCTTCAATCATAAAAACTTAATGACATTGAGTCGTCGCGAGTTAGTTAAAGAACTTCAGCAAGCCCAGATTAAACTGAGACAATGTACCCAAGATTTAGATCCACAACAGCAAGTAGCGTCTCATCTGGCTTATCCTTACGGAGCCTCTAATAAACAGGTGCGATACTATGCATCTAAATATTATTTATCAGCGTATCTATACAATGACAAAATACTTGATTACGACTGCAAGCAAAACTACTATGAAATTCCTCGTATTCCAGTTAATCGACAAATGCCATTTCAACAAATGCTGGAAATAGCTGAAGGTTTTCAGCAAGACAAGAGTTTACAAAAATGTGAAGTACAATAGGCGTAATGAAACATTTTCAATCAACTTTGAGTATGAAATAAATAATGTATTACAGCTAAAACATAGGAATTAGGATGAGATTTTTATGCAAGAAAAGACTGTTAACCTAAAACGCGCCTACGCCTTAGATGCACTGCGTGGATTTGCAATTTTGGCAATGGTCTTATCAGGCACTATAAGGTATAAGATTTTGCCAGCTTGGATGTACCATGCTCAGGAGCCGCCACCTACCCATACATTTAATCCTAATCTGCCTGGGTTAACTTGGGTAGATACTGTATTTCCAATTTTCTTGTTTTGTCTGGGAGCAGCTATTCCTTTGGCGCTGTCGAGTCGTCTTGCTAAAGGATTTACTACAAAACAAGTTGTTTTATATATTCTTAAAAGAGGATTTCTCTTAGGAATCTTTGCAATACTACTTCAACATCTTAGACCATATACAATAAACCCAAATCCAACTGAACAAATATGGTGGATAGCTTTGTTGGGTTTTTTTATACTCTTTTTGATATTTGTTAGGTTATCTGTAAACCAACATTTGAGGCACTATATAAAATGGCTTTCTCTGAGTGCTTTTATCGCAGCAATTATCTTTATCTCTTTTATTCAATATCCAGATGGACGTGGATTCTCACTTTCAAGAAGTGATATTATCTTAATCGTTCTGACAAACATGGCGGTTTTTGGTTCACTTGCTTGGTTGATTACCAGAAATAATTTGTTGCTACGTCTAGGATTGTTAGGCTTATTGATTGCTTTACGGCTATCGGCTACTGTTAAACAAAGTTGGATTGCTATACTTTGGCACGCTTCACCAGTCCCTTGGATTTTTCACTCTGAATATTTACAGTATTTGTTTATTGTTATTCCTGGAACAATTATAGGAGATGTCATTCTAAACTGGCTGCAAACTCCTACTAAAAATGAGGGAGATGAGGAAGTTAAATTTTCTTGGAAGAAGGTACGTTGTTTTGGCATCATTCTCATGATGTTGAGTCTTTGTTTGGCACTACTCATTGGCTTGCAGGCTAGGTGGTTATGGCAAACAACATCACTGAGTTTTGTTCTTTGTTCAATAAGTTGCTTTTTATTTGTCAATCCAGTAACTGACACAGAAAGGTTGCTGAAATCATTTTACCAATGGGGAATTTATTGGTTGGCGCTTGGCTTGCTTTTTGAACCGTTTGAGAATGGGATAAAGAAAGACCCTTCAACGTTGAGTTACTACTTTGTCACCACGGCGATCGCACTTTTTCTCCTGATTACCTTCACCATACTCCTAGATATCTTCAAACAGCGAAAACTTCTGCAGTTGCTCATAGACAATGGACAAAATCCAATGATTGCCTATGTAGCATTTGCCAATCTTCTCTTGCCTATTCTGAGATTAACTCACATTGAACCGTTGATTCTAGAGTTTACAAATACCCCCTTGACAGGTTTTTTCAAAGGTGTCATTTATACGTTAGCGATCGCCTGTCTTGTGAGTCTTTTTACTAAGTTGAAGCTCTTTTGGAAAACTTAATCGTTAAATATACTGCTTTAAGAAAAATTTAATTGTTCTTTTTTTTACTATAAATCGGTTATTATAATTTCGGGTAACTCAAATCTTGCACCTCATCCATAGTACGCCTGCCTTGAACTCAAGTTCGGAAATTTCTTTATTGGCGGACGAAAATTATGGTGCAAGATTTGAAGTAATAAATTAACAATAACAAAAGCTTCAACGCTTCAAACTGTGCTATTAGGAGATGCATCAATGGCAATTATTTTAAGAGTGACGACAAATACGACTTTCAAGCAGGACTGGCAGCAACAATCATCAAATTTAGCACCACAAGATAAGTACGCAGCCACAGCAGGTCAGCAACTTCGCGTTACGTCCATTGACCGTAATACTCAAAAATATGGTGGTGACAACTGGCTAGTCACTTTTGAGCAACCACTTAAGCCAAATCAAGGTACAGCTAAAAGTACTTGGTACGTTTATGCACCTCATGTACAAGAATTATCAGGTGTTCCATCAAATTCAATCACTCTAAGAACAAGGACAAGTACAACTTTCAAGCAAGACTGGCAGCAACAATCATCAAATTTAGCACTACAAGACAAGTATTTCGCTCAAGTAGGTCAGCAATTTCGCGTTTCATCTATAGATCGCAATGCCTCCAGATATGGTGGTGACCACTGGAAAGTCACATTCGTGCAACCACTTCAACCCAATCAAGGACAAGCCAAGAGCACTTGGTACGTTTATGCACCTGATGTACAATTATTCAGCAATGTATCAACCTCACCTTTCCTCAGAGTCAGAACAAGTACAACTTTCAAGCAAGACTGGCAGCAACAATCATCAAATTTAGCACTACAAGATAAGTACGCAGCCACAGCAGGTCAGCAATTGCGTGTTTCATCTATTGATCGCAATGCCTCCAGATATGGTGGCGACCACTGGAAAGTCACATTCGTGCAGCCACTTCAACCCAATCAGGGACAAGCCAAGAGTACCTGGTACGTTTATGTGCCTGATGTCATATACGAATCGCCTGTCTCTCAGTCTGACAGGGGGACAGTGCCTAATCAGATCAACATCATCCAGTATCTGCGGCAGCAAATACAGGGGAACACCTCTATTAATAAGCCTGTAACAGAAATGAGTCTGCTTTCTCCCTCCTGGATTTATCTCATCTGCTTTCTGTGTACCTCTGCGGTTCGTTTTAAAAAATTTTGGAAAAGTCAAGAAAAATGAAAATGAAACCACAGATGAACCTTACCCGAGAAGAGCATCTACCTATCTGCATCTGTGGTTTGAGATTATAGTTCCACTATAGGGTGGGCATTACAACGCCAGCCCTTTCAACGCGAACAAATGAACTAGGATTTTGAAATCTAAAACCCTGTGCCAGTCAGGAATCTGAGGTACAACTTCGATGTATCCTCAAGATATAAGGGCGAGTTTGGGTGTCAAGATGCTACGCTCCATTTTTGAACAATTTGTCCAAGAAAGTCCAGTAAGTGTAATGGCACGAGGATTAATGGAGCGTGTATTTGCCCCGGAACGGATGGATAAATTATTTGAAACTCACGCGAAAGTACAGCACCAGCAAGAATTACTATTTTCCAGCCAAGTAGATTTGATGAGTTTGGTGGTGTGTGGAATTCAAAAATCGGTTCATGCCGCCTATAAAGCCAGAGCAACAAACCTGATTGTGAGCACCACAGCACTATATAAAAAGCTCTGCGGTGTAGAACTGAGTGTGAGTCAAGCATTGGTAAGAGAAACAGCGAGCGATTTGCGAGTGCTAATTGAAATCATGGGTGGAGAACAGCCAAATCCACTACCAGGATATCGGCATAAAATTGTAGATGGGACTTGTTTGGCTGCTACAGACCATCGATTAGATGCAATTCGTTTATTTGCAGCTAAAGCTTTGCCAGGTAAAGCAATAGTTGTATTAGATCCACTATCAAAACTGGTAATAGATATTATTCTTTGTCAAGATGGTCATGCAAATGAGCGGAGTTTATTTGATAATGTGCTGTCTGGTGTACAACCAAACGATGTTTGGACTGGAGACCGGAATTTTTGCACAGCCAAGTTTCTGTGGACGATTGCACAGCAAAAAGCTTTCTTTGTGATTCGGCAACATGGGTCTTTAGGTTGGACAGAACTGAGCACCTTAAGAGCTTTGGGTCAAACCGATACAGGAAATCTTTTTGAGCAGTGCATCGAAATTTGTTACGAGGGAAATCGTTTAAAATGCCGACGAGTTGTGCTGAAGTTGTTTGTGCCAACACGAGACAAAGAATGGGAAATAGCGATTTTGACAAACTTACCCTTAAGCCACGCTGATGCGGCAAAAATAGCCGAGTTATATCGTAATCGTTGGAGTCTAGAAACCCTTTTTCAAACCGTAACTGAAAATTTTAACGCCGAAATTCAAACGTTAGCCTATCCTAAAGCTGCCCTGTTCTCGTTTTCGATGGCGTTAGTAACATACAACATTCTCGCCACTCTAAAAGCCGCCTTAGGAAGCGTACATGGCATCGCCAAAATTGATGCAGGTTTGTCTGATTTCTACTTAGTAGATGAAATTCAAGGCACATATCGCGGGATGATGATTGCTATTCCATCCCAGCAGTGGGAAATATTCAGGACATATTCTTTAGACCAAATGGGACAACTTTTACAACAGCTGGCGACTGGCGTGAATCTCAAACGTTTTCTCAAAGCCATAAGAAGTCCGAAGAAAAAACGCCAACCTTTAATTGTTGATCATAGACATCGTCATGTTTCGACTGCACGCCTTTTAGATATCTATTGAGATAAGTAATCTTTTTTTGAGCCTGTCGCAGCGAAGCGGTTCGCAGCGCGTTGCGGGGGTTCCCCCCGTTGTAGCGACTGCGAACCCGAAGGGTGAGTGACCGCCACGACAGGCGATGCCGCTTCACTCGCTATTTTGATAGCGGCGGTCGCTCAGCGACAGGCAACGGGGGGAGTCCTGAGGGAGGGCGCAGCCCCCCTCGTGCCTCCTGGAGACAACTCGAGCATTTCCGCTTGTTCGCTCATCACACCTTTTGCTCACGCCTAAGCGAAGTTTCTACTGTCGATGGCGATCGCCGATTTTTAGTCTCAACTCCACTCATAACTCTCAGAGTTAACACACGCTAAAATTGGTCGAAAATATCTATTTTCCTACTCATCTGCAACTTGTGTCATTGGAATGACTCACTAGTTCATTTGTTCGCGTTGAAAGGGCTGGCATTACAACGCCCACACTACTTGAGAGATTACCAACCAGCCACAGCTTGCGCTATGGCTTCATGTGCTTTTGCAAAAGACTGCTGGCGAACTTCATCACCTCCACTGAGGTTTTCCACATTAATGTATGTAATGTCTGTAATTCCAAGAAATCCAAAAATCGCGCTGAGATAGGGTTCCTGATAATTGTAGGGTGCAGCGAAGCTTCCTGGAGAAAAGTCACCACCACGAGCCGTGATAATCAGCATCTTTTTACCTTCAACCAGCCCTTTAAAGCCACCTTGCTCGGTTACAGCGACGGTGCGACCAATGCGAACAATCTGGTCAATGTAAGCTTTGAAGGTAGAGGGGACATTGAAATTATACATCGGCACACCGAAGACGTAGCGGTCAGCCGCAAAAAATTCATCAACTAAGGTGTTTGACAATTCAATTGCCTTAGCTAGCTCAGGTGTGTGAGTATCTGGTGGTGTAAAAGCAGCAGCGATCCACGGCTCGTCTACATGAGGAATTGTATTATGACCAATATCCCGGTAGGTGACTTTATCTGCGGGATGGGCATTTTTCCAAGCTGTGATAAACTCACCAGAAAACTTGCGGGAGAAAGAACGTTCTCCACGAGGACTAGAGTCAATATGTAAGATATGTGCCATTAATCAATTTCCAATAGCAAACAGTAGATTTGGGATTGGTGACTGGGTTCGTTGATTACGCAGAAACGCAACTACGAACCAGTCCTTATTTGTCGTTCAACTTTTTATCCGTACTAACTGTAAACTATGTCAAGTTAAAATGAGAAGTAGGCACTTTCAAGAAACACGCTTAACAGGGAACGCTTAACAGGAATGTTTATGAAAAAACGCAGCAGTGGAGTCAGGCAGAAAAATTAACCTCAGAAGCACTCCAGTTAGCGCAACGAAGTAACGCAGCCGATAGCGCCTATCTTTGGCAGTGGCAGTTGGGACGGGTGCTGAAAGCTCAAGGGAAAAACACAGGTGCGATCGCAGCTTATAAACAAGCAGTCGCCACAATCAAATCTCTGCGAACAGATTTAGCGGCGGCGAGTCCAGATTTACAGTTTTCTTTCCGCTATGCTGTTGAGCCAATTCACCGTCAACTCGTCGGACTCTTGGTGAACTCGAATAAACCCGATGACTTGAAGGTGGCGCGGGATGTTATTGAAGCATTACAATTGGTCGAACTGGATAACTTCTTCCGGGAAGCATGTCTGAATAGAAATCCAGTTCAGATCAGCCTTTTTTCTCTCCCCCTACTTCCCCTACCTCCCCTACCTCAATAGAAAATTTCTTAACTGAACCGTATTGCTCTACTCCCTTCCTTCATATCGCTTTTAGTCTAAACTCCAATAAGGTAGTTACCCAACAAAAACTATGAAAGCTGAAGCACAAAACCATAGCCGACTAACTTGTGAAGTAGAAACCACACTAAAAGTCATTGGTGGACGCTGGAAGGTTTTGATTATAAGAGAATTAATGGATGGTGTGAAACGCTTTGGTGAATTACAGCGATCTTTAAATGGAATTACTCAAAAAATGCTAACTCAACAACTCAGGGAAATGGAGGAAGATGGGGTTATTGATCGCAAAGTTTACGCGCAAATTCCTCCAAAAGTAGAGTACTCTTTAACACCTTTAGGAGAAAGTCTTCAACCAATTCTCTATGCAATGCACGAGTGGGGTGTCAAGCATTTATCTGAAATAAATAATAAAAAGCAAAATATTTGAGCGCTGGGCTATTTTCGTTCATTCCTAAGAATTCTAAAGCACACAAGACTCATAAAATTCTTCACTCCAATTGTAAATATTCAATTGCAGCCTCTACTTTTGACGGATATCCCTCAGCAAATCTTTCAAACCAAAGTCCTTCTAAAGACAAGGGATCTAATTTTGCGAGCCAATCTTCAGCTTGCTTTTTCAACTCCTCTAATTTTTTCGCCTGAAGTTGTTCTTGTTGGATTCGTTCTTGTTCTTGTTCTTGCTGTTTTTGTGCTTGTTCAGCTAAATCTTTTTGTTCAAAATCAGCTTTGACTTCGGCTAATAATTTATCTATCAAGAAATTTGATTTCTCTTCCATTTTGCTGACTGGTTTAATTAAATTTGCTTTTAGCTGATGCTGTTGAGGTTTTTGTTCCTCATATTCAGCTTTCATCTCAGCTAAAAGTTTATCAAGAGAATCCATGTTCTGAAATCCTCCGTAACTACTCCAAATTCAGTTTGCTCCTCAATCCCATGAAAAATCACCACAAATGCTTAATCATTAATAGCGTTGAGCAGTACTTCTGATAAAGTCAGATCTTCCATATCTTCTATGGTGATGGTGTCGCAGATATCGAACTTTGCACCAGCCCCTTGCAGTTCATCATCTAATACTTTGAGAAAGCGAGTCGCTTGAGCATCTGTACCTACTTGAATAAAAGAAATAGCAAGTTCTTCATCTCGATCCATATGGCGAGAAGCTTCAATAATTACCTTCATAACTGCTTTACGATCATCTGGTTCACCATCAGTCACCACTAAAATAGTTTCACCATTTACCTGAGTTGCACCCGCAGCTTTGCGTTGAAAGTAGTTATCGGTTGCGTGTTTCAGCACACCTGCCAAGTCAGTTGTACCAGAAGGATCATTTTCTTGGAAAATTTGCAATACTTTGCTTGATGTCACATTTTCATAGCGCTTGAAGCGTCCAGAAAACAGATAAACAGTGATACCATCTGGGTCAAGTTGTTCGCATTTACTCGCCAAGGCAAAAGTAGATTCTTGTGCAGCAACCCATCTGCTTCTACTACCCTTTTGGTCTTGAGTTGCCATACTACCACTTTTGTCGATAATTAAAGTATAGTCACGATTGTCTAGCATTTTTCAATTCTCCCTATTTGTTATCAGTTATCAGTTATCAGTTACCAGTTACCAGTTATCAGTTATCAGTTACCAGTTATCAGTTACCAGTTATCAGTTATCAGTCGTTTACTGTTCACTGTTCACTGTTCCCTGTTAAGCGTTCCCTTATCACTCATCAGTTATTAATAACGAACAAAGGACAAAAAACTGATTAATCAGTCACCGCATTCATTAACACATCAGCAAGGCTCATATCTTCGAGATCATCCAAGGTTATTGTGTCGCAGATGTCAAATTTAGCACCAATATCTTGCATTTGGTCATCCAAAGCTTTGAGAAACTTGGTTGCTTGAGGATCTGAGCCTATTTGAATTAAAGAAATTCCCAATTCTTCATCACGTTCCATCTGACGCGATGCATTAATTATTACCTCAAAGACTGCTTTACGGTCATCTGGTTCACCATCGGTGATCACTAGAATTGTTTCGCCATTGGGCTTGGCTTGACCTGCAGCTTTGCGCTGAAAGTAGTGATTGGTTGCATCTTTGAGTACACCTGCTAAATTTGTCGTGCCACCAGGATCATTTTCTAGAAAAATTTGTGCCACTTTCGCTGAAGTGACATCATCGTAACGTTTAAATTTACCGGCAAATACATAAATTGTGATGCCGTCAGGGTCAAATTGCTCACACTTCCTTGCCAGTGCGAGTGTAGATTCTTGAGCCATTTCCCAGCGACTTCTACCACCAACTTGGTCTGGAGTAGACATGCTGCCGCTTTTATCAATAATTAATGTGTAATCGCGATCGCTCATCATAATATCCCTTTGATTGTTAACCTTGCTACCTTGTTGTTCTAGTCTAGCTTTTGAATTGTAGTTTTAACAGTTATCAGTTTAGCCCCAGCTACAGGGCATACTTTAAAATAGCTATAGGAATTCGGTTTGATTTATGAACTGACTCGTGAATAAAGGGAACACAACGACCACGCTCACTGCATCGCGCTTAACGCTTGCACCAGAAGGGGGAACATCAAATGTACTTAGTTTCACAAAAACAAATATGAGTACTATAAATAAAAAACAAATTTGATACTTTAAAGAGAAAAAACTTTGTATCCTGATGTTAATAGGTTTTAACAATTATTTTATAAGCTTGTGCAGGAAGATTTTAGACTCATAGTTGATTTAGTTTCAGTTTTTGCCGTTGCTGCTTGTGGCGGACTCTTGGCGGCGCTTTTAAGACAACCCGTTCTACTAGGGTATCTTATTGGTGGAATGGTCGTTGGGCCATCCGGACTGGGACTGATTAAAGAATTGATTCAAGTAGAAACGTTGGCTCAGTTTGGAGTCGCTTTTTTACTATTTGCCTTGGGTGTTGAGTTTTCCTTTACAGAACTGAAAAAAGTCCAGGCGATCGCCCTTGGTGGAGGAGGACTACAAATTGCCCTAACAATTCTCATCACAGTTTTAGTCTGTGGGGCGACAGGAGCTTGGGCATATCTACCAGCTAAAGGTATATTTTTAGGGGCAATTTTATCGTTGTCTTCCACAGCAGTTGTTCTCAAGTGTTTGATGGAACGTAATGAGACGGAAACGCCCCACGGACAGGTGATGCTGGGAATTTTGGTCGTTCAAGATTTAGCACTAGGACTGATGATCGCAGTCTTACCTGCCCTTCATGAACCTGGAGAAACGCTTGTTGTCGCAGTTTTGTTGGCACTGTTGCGGATTGGTTTATTTGCGGGTGGTGCAGTTATTGCGGGGATTTGGCTCATTCCTCCTTTGTTGCGATTGCTAGCCCGTACTGAAAGCCGAGAGTTATTTTTATTAGGTGTCGTAGCACTGTGTTTGGGTATTGCCTTACTCACAGAGTCTCTGGGGCTTTCTATTGAAATGGGAGCGTTTGTTGCTGGCTTGATGATTTCGGAAGTGGAATACGCTGATCAAACCCTTACGTATGTTGAGCCATTGCGAGATATTTTTGCCAGTTTATTTTTTGCCTCTATTGGGATGTTAATCGATCCACTGTTTTTGTGGAAGAATCTGGAATTGATTCTGGGATTAGTCACACTGGTATTTATTGGTAAATGTTTAATTATTACGCCACTTGTAAAGTTGTTCCGCTATCCGTTGAAAACAGCGTTAATTGTTGGGTTGGGACTGGCTCAAATTGGAGAATTTTCTTTTGTTCTCGCCAGCGAAGGACAGGCGCTGGGGCTGGTTTCTCGACAAGTCTATTTACTGATTTTGGGAACAACAGCAGTAACATTAGTGCTTACCCCTTTTGTGCTGCGTTTGGTTCCAATTGTATTTGACTGGGTAGAATCAGTACCTTGGTTAAAGCCCTATTTAAGCGGGGAAGGTCAGCCCTTGGGAGTTGCTGAAGAACTACCGATCAAAGACCATGTAGTTGTCTGCGGTTATGGGCGAGTGGGACGCAATTTGGTGAAGTTGCTTCAGCAGCACAATTTACCTGTTGTGGTGATTGATCAGTCAGAAAGTAGAATTCAACAGTTGCGCGAAGCTGGGGTTTCTTATATTTATGGTAATTGTGTAAGTTTTCACGTTTTAGAAACTGCTGGAGTCAACACAGCACGAGGAATGGCGATCGCACTTCCTGATCCCATGAGTACCCGTCTTTGCGTCAAACGCGCTTTGGAACTGTCTCCTGATCTAGATATCGTTGTTCGCGCCACAAATGACAAAAGTATTGAGGTACTTTATCAACTCGGGGCACGGGAAGTTGTGCAACCAGAGTTTGAGGCTAGTTTAGAAATGGTGAGTTACATCTTAACTGATTTGGGCTTATCATCTAGTGTGGTGCAACGAGAAATGCAGGAAATTCGCAGTCGTCATTATTTGGATCTGCGCCCTGAACAATCGGCGTCTGAGGTTTCTCGTGATTTACAACTAGCAACTCAAGACCTGAATAAACGTTGGTATTCTTTACCATCTGGTTCACCCCTAGTCGGTATGACTTTAGAAGAAGCAGATATGCGCTACTTAACAGGCGTGAGTTTGATGGCAATTCGTCGTCAAGGAGGTGAGGAAATAGATTATCCTTCACTCCAGACCGACTTAGAAGAAGGCGATCGCCTTTTGGTTGTCGGTTCTGATAATGAATTAGCGGCTTTGGATGAATTCGCCAAAGGTCAAGCTATTGTCCCTGGAGAAAGCAGCGCTTGCCAGTGGGTTACTCTCAATACTGATAGTCCAGCGGTTGGGAAAACCCTTGCAGATTTGGATACCCGCAACAAATATGCGGTTATGGTGCAAGCAATGCGACGAGAGGGCAAATTTATCCGCTTTCCCGATGATAATAAGGACTTGCAAGTCAACGACCAAGTTTTATTGTGTGGAAATTTGCTTTCTCTAAATCAAGTTGTGCAGTTGCTTGTCCCAGAAAGCAAAATACCGCTAACTATCCCAATCGTGAAAGCAGGCGAAGCAGAACCACTCAAAGAGTTTTTGCCAAGAGATAGTGTGTTGGATTAGTTGATGAGGCAGTGCGTTGCCCAGAGGAGCCCCTTGCGGGGGCATCTTTCCTGATGGCTCAATTTGTGTTGACAATGAGTATACATATTTTGTATACTCATTGTGAGGACAAAAAAGGAAACTGACTGATGCAACCGCATTCTGCCGAATCAGGCAACCGCAACATCACCATCAACATCCGAGCACACCAGGAGCAACGGGATCTGATTGACCGGGCGGCAGCAGCCCTCGGTAAGAACCGCTCCGATTTCATGCTAGAGACGGCGTGTCGGGAAGCGGAAACAGTTCTGCTCGACCGTCGGCTTTTTGTGCTGGATGAAGCAACTTTTCAGCAATTCATGGAACAGCTGGATACGCCGCCAAGAGCGAGTGACAATCTTAAAAAACTGCTTGCCACGAAAGCACCGTGGGAATGACAGAGCAAAACGAAGGACATCAGTCTCTGGAAGCGCCCCAACCGCTCAAACCAGACCATCAACGAGAGAATTTCACATCTGGCAGCCCAGAACTGGACAACTGGTTGAAAACGCGGGCACTCAAGAACGAAGACAGCGGGGCGTCTCGAACCTATGTCGTGTGTGTCGGGGACAAGGTGATTGCCTATTACTGTCTGGCGAACGGGAGCATCCTAAGCACCACAGCCCCAGGCAGGGTTCGCCGTAACATGCCTGATCCGATTCCTGTCATGGTCATTGGACGACTGGCTGTTTCACTTGACTGGCAGGGCAAGGGCATTGGACAAGCCCTGGTTCGCGATGCCGTGCTTCGCACCCTGCAAGCGGCAACCATTGCCGGTATCAGGGGGATTCTCGTCCATGCCCTGAACGAGGACGCCAAGGCATTCTATCTTCGATGCGGATTCATGCCTTCGCCACTGGCTCCCATGACGTTGATGCTGACCCTTGCGGATGCCAAAGTAGCTCTTGGTATTCAATGAGATATAGCGCCTGTTGTGATGGCTACTTATTCTTTTGCCTTAATATAAGCAATGGCTTGCTTCCAAACAGTCATCTGTTGACTGTTTTCATTCATAAGACACATACACTGAGAATCCTGCCATATGATTCTTCCAATCAATATGTCGCCAGTAAGCAGTTTGATTTCAATTGTGACTGCTTGCTGTATCAAATTTTGTACTTGCCGAATGCTAGGTAGTGAGGTGTCAAGTCCCATAATTGTCATCAGTCATCAGTCATCAGTTATCAGTCATCAGTTATCAGTTATCAGTTATCAGTTATCAGTTATCAGTTATCAGTTATCAGTGATAGTTGACAACTGACAAAAGACATTACACTAATGACGTAAAAACTCAAATATAATTCATCGACTTTGGCAATGGCAATAGAATTTACTAAGTATCACGGTCTGGGCAATGACTTCATATTGATTGACAATCGCTCGTCATCAGAGCCTGTCATCACTCCAGAGCAAGCGGTTAAGTTGTGCGATCGCCACTTTGGTATCGGTGCAGACGGTGTTATTTTTGCCCTACCTGGAGAAAACGGTACTGACTACACCATGCGCATTTTTAATTCGGATGGTTCAGAACCAGAAATGTGTGGTAACGGTATTCGCTGTCTCGGTGCTTTTTTAGCTGATTTGGAGGGTGACGCCAAAAAAAGCGACCAATATCGCATTCATACTCTAGGTGGTGTGATGACACCGCAACTCATGCCAGATGGTCAAGTTAAAGTGGATATGGGTATCCCCAGGCTACTTGCTGGTGAAATTCCCACGACTATCAACCCAGCTAACGAAAAAGTGATCAATCAACCGCTAGAAGTCGCAGGCAAAACTTGGGATGTCACGTGTGTCAATATGGGAAATCCTCACTGCATCACCTTTGTAGAAGATGTTGCAACAATTCCTCTAGAAGTTATTGGTCCTCAGTTTGAGCATCACCCAGTTTTCCCTCAACGAATCAATACTGAATTTATTCAAGTGGTGCGTCCTGACTACGTGAAAATGCGTGTATGGGAACGAGGTGCTGGTATAACTTTAGCTTGTGGGACTGGCGCGTGTGCGTCGCTAGTGGCGGGTGTGTTGACACAGAGATGCGATCGCAAAGCTACAGTAGAACTTCCAGGAGGACCATTGCTGATAGAATGGTCCCAAATCGACCAGCGGCTTTATATGACAGGACCAGCAGAGCGGGTTTTTACTGGGAAAATTGACTAAAACAAGGGGTTTAGGGGAGCCAGTACTTGATGAGTGTTTCCCGACAGAGGTATCTGGTGAGACCAGCGCTGCAGGAGGGTTTCCCTCCGTAGGCGACTGGCGTTCGCCCTTGGCGTGCCGCAGGCATACCCGAAGGGCGTGTGTAAGGGTGTAAGGGTGTAGGGGTGTAAGGGGAATAAACAACTAGGGATGTAGGGGTGTAAGGGGAACATACAACAGTTCCAAATAAAATGCATTTCCGCCTATTCCCCTATAGCCCAATACGGTTGAGTTAGTGGTATTTAGTTTTGCAAGATCCTCCAACAGAGTTAAAAAGCTTGCTTAGTTTGCTCCTTTTTAAGGAGGGCTAGGGAGGATCAATCCTTAACAGCAACCCTACACCCCTATACCTCTACACCCTTACACCCTTACACACGCCAGATACCTCTGTCGGGAAACACTCATCAAGTACTGGCTCCCCTACACCCCCATACCCCTACACCCCTAATTCTTTAAAAACCAAAGCCTACAAAACCACCATCAACTGCAATACACTGTCCAGTAATGTAAGTGGCTGTTGGCATACACAGGAAGGCTACTAAACCTGCAACTTCCTCTGGTGTGCCAACTCGCCCCATTGGAGTACGCGATAAAACGGAGCTTAACACATCTGAATTGCTCAAGAAAGATTCAGTTAAAGGAGTGAGAATAAACCAAGGAGCAACAGTATTTACACGAATTTGGTTTTCTGCCCATTCTACAGCCAAAGAACGAGTCAGTTGTACAAGCGCTGCTTTTGTCATTCCATAGGGTGCGCCTGTGCGAACTCCAGTTAACCCAGCAACAGAACCAATGTTGACGATGCTGCTGTTGTCTCCAGCTTTCAGCAAAGGATAAGCGAGTCGGCACATTTCAAATGTAGAGGTTAAGTTGGTTTGAAATATGCGCTCATATTCTTGTTCTGTATATTCCAGCGCTTTTTTGCGAATATTAGTGCCAACGTTGTTGACGAGGATATCTAATCCTCCTAAAGTTTGATTGACTTGTTCAATTATTGCCTGACGACCATCAGAAGTGGCAACATCCGCAGCAATTCCATAAGCTTTCCATCCTTGCGATCGCCAGTTTTCAAGCTGCTGGTTTATTGCTTGTGCATCTCTGGCAACAATCATAATTTCAGCACCGAGAGACAGGAATTCTTGGGCGATCGCTCCTCCAATTCCTTTGGTTGCTCCCGTAATCAAAGCTTTTTTTCCTGAAAGTGTCCAGCGGTTATTGTCCATTAGATATCTCCAAAATAGAATTTTTTCTGGTAAAAAAGTATAAAATAAGCTTTTTACCACAAGAAGATGAGTTACGTACTAGATTACATTGAACACAACCCTCAAGAGGTACAGCGATTGGTTGGTCTGAAATACGAGCAGCTAGAGCAACTAATGAAGCAGGCGATGGCCTTACATACCCAAAAGCAGCAGGAGAGCGAAGCAAAGAAAGTTAGAATCATCAATAAAGGGGGTGGTCGTAAGGTAAAGCTATCCACAGAACAGCAAATTCTGTTAACCCTGATATATTTGCGACATTTGACAACATTTCAATTGCTAGGTATCCAGTTTGGAGTGAGTGAATCAACAGCAAATGATACATTTAACTATTGGTTTCCACTCCTACAAGAAATCTTGCCATCAAGCTTACTTGAACAGGTAAAAAAAACACGAGTGACTATAAGATAGTTCAAGAAATTTTAACCGATTATGAACTGATAGTAGATAGTTGTGAACAGCCTAGAGAGCGACCTGGAGAGTATAAAGAACAAAAAAGATATTACTCTGGTAAAAAGAAAAGCCATACATTTAAAAATCAAATTATTGTTTTACCAGATGGGAAAGATATTGTTGATGTAATTGTGGGAAGACCTGGGCCGAAAAGTGATATAAATGTATTTCGTGAAAGTCGCAAAGGCTTTGACCCTAATCAAAAGTTTAAGGGAGATAAAGCTTATGAAGGAGAACCATTCATTAAGACTCCCACGAAAAAGGCGAAAAAACAAGAATTAACTCTAGAGCAGAAAGAAAAAAATAAAGAGTTGGCATCTGAACGAATCTTTGTTGAACATTTAATTCGTTTCATTAAGATATTTAGAGTTGCCTCTGAAAGATTTCGACTAAATCCACATAAATACGAACAGATAGTCATGACTATTTGTGGACTTGTAAGATTCCGAATAGGAGCATTGGTTTTACCAATATAAAATAGCACGATTTTACCAGGTTAGAATTAGCGTGTAAAAATACTTACTTCTACCTTATTATCAACAGTAACTGTCTCAAACATTATTTTTGCGTGGAGGCTGACTGATGTTTGAAATTGGCGTTCGCCTCTTGAAAGCCAGTTATAGAGTGCTATTGGCATTTTTCGGAGATGTCTAATGGTGAACAACGCTATCCAATTCCTGCTGCCATTAACGTATCTAACTTCAAGTCTGCGGTTATTTGGTGCCGTATGGCGAACGCAACTTTTGGTTATGCTCCACTCCGTGCTAGCGGTAGTGCAAGTAATTACTAGTACAAAAAGGCAGAAGTCCGGAGGCAGAGGGCAGAAGGCGCAAAAGCTTTTATTGTAAGCTTTTTCTCTGTTACTAATGGTTGCTTTATTTGCGCCGAACTGTACTAGTTTTTGCTTTTATAGCTATAGCCAACTCTATTAGGACGTAGGGAACAGGGAACGCTTAACAGGGAACAGGCAACAGGGAAGAAATACTTACCTTGTCAAGAAGTTTGAAAGTCTCGTAATGTCCATATTTTTCATGAGTTCATGTCCTAATCTACCTGGCAACGGCTATATCCTGCTGTAGTGGTTTCACAAGCAAAGAAATTTCCTTTGTGACTGTGGAACCAATCCAAAATTCAAAATTCCCAAGCCTCGGATCTGTCTGTGCGATTCATCTAAAATCTAAAATCTAAAATCTAAAATCCAAAATTGAATGACCACAGAGAACATTTGTGGTTAACAAAAGAATATTCCCAACGATAGTATTGATAAGCAGCATAAGCTTAATTTAGTAAAATTGCTAAAGAAGCGCTTGGTGATATTCATGAATTGCTCGCCGATTTCGCCTCCTATCCCCAAAGTTACCCGGTTGCGTCCTCATACTCGTTTGATCAGCAAGCAATCCATTTTGCGACAAATCGCCTTGGGGATTCTCAGTATTGGGTTAATTCCTACTCTAACCGCTCGTCCTAGCTTAAGTGCAGAGCGGTTGACTCTTTCCTATGGTGCTGTGTCTCGCTCTATTTCGATTGATTCTCTAGAAACCTATGCCAAGACAGGTAAAATAGATGATGACCTAGCTGTGTATGTTGAGTATGCAGGTAAAGAGCAACTAAAGCAACTGCCGCAATTGTTGCTGACTCCCATTCCCCTAAATGCTGTACAGGTTTCGCAGTTTCTTTATACACCGATCGGCGAAAGAGTGTTAGCAGATTTCGGAGAAGTCGTACAGCAAGAATCTCACATTAACGGGTTCTATGCAATTCGAGGAGCACTGATTCTTGCAGCCGCCGATCCAAAAAATTTCACTTTATTAAATATACTACGCAGGTTTCCCTCAAGAACGATTTCGATAAATTTAGCTCGCGGTTTGCAAATAGCAGAGGCATTCCAAAATATAGTCAATCAGACTCAACAGGCCATCGCACTGATCAACAAGCAGTCGTTGGATACAGCAAATGCCTCTACTTCAGATAAGATTTCACTCACAGATCTGCCACGATCAGGAAAATATCGTTGGCAGAAGCGGACTATTACGCTCAACGACACATCTCGTAATCGCATTTTTCCTGCTGACATTTATCTACCAGATGTATCTGGCTTTCGTCCAGTTATTGTCATCTCCCACGGACTTGGTTCTGATCGTACCAGTTATGCTTACCTTGCTCAAAACCTTGCTTCTTATGGGTTTGTCGTTGCTGTTCCAGAACATCCCGGTAGTGATGCCAAACAGTTGCAAGCTTTATTATCAGGTAGGGCGGCGGAAGTCACAAGTCCAAGAGAATTTATTGACCGCCCTTTGGATGTAAAGTATTTGTTGAATCAACTTACGAACCTATCTCAAACCGACCCTGCATACAAAGGGCGCTTGAATTTGGAACAAGTCGGCGTAGTCGGTCAATCCTTTGGTGGTTACACAGCTTTAGCATTAGCAGGAGCACCAATTAATTTTAAGCAACTAGAAAAAAACTGCCCAAGTTCACCAGATAAGGCTAATCTTTCACTGTTACTTCAGTGCTTGGCTGTGAGTTTACCACAATCTAGTACATATAACTTATCTGATTCACGAGTTAAAGCGGCGATCGCCATTAACCCGATTGACAGCACTATTATGGGGCAAGACAGTATCAGCCAAATTAAAATTCCTATAATGATTATGGCTGGCACTGCCGATACAATAGCTCCAGCATTTCCAGAACAAATTGAACCCTTCACCTGGTTAACCACCCTAAATAAATATTTAGTCTTAATTAATGGTGCTACCCACTTCTCAACAATTGGAGAATCACAAAGTTCTGGTGTACCCGTTCCCGAACAGGTGATTGGTCCGAGTCCTGCATTAGCACAGCGATATGTCAGGGCTTTGAGTCTTCCCTTCTTTGAAACCTACGTTGCTAATCAACCAAGTTACCGTCGCTACTTGAGTGCCAATTACGTCAACGCTATCAGTCAAGAACCCTTACGATTGAGTTTGGTACAGTTTCTCAGTTTGAAAAATTCTGCCTTGAGTCCAATACAACAGCACTCTGCTGTTTTTAATTCACAATCAAGTAGCCCTCCTTCCCTCCCAGCCTACGGTACAAAGCGCCCCTAGGGGGCGCGGCGCAAACGCGCTTCACTCCTTATTTTCACCTCAGGCGGGTGGGAAAACTTACAAGTATAAGGCGAAACATTAATCAGGTTGTTTTGTGACATTTCATACAATGTATCCTGTTGCCCTTCGGGTTCGCCAATCCCCCAAACTCCTGCGCAGACGCTACGCGAACGTGACGGAGACCGCCAAGACGGGGGCTGGTCTCACCTGTTGCCTGCTCCTGTTCGGACGTTCGGCGAAGCTATCTCCTGAGCCCTGAGTCCCAAAGGGACACGCTGCGCGAACGGGCACGGCTTGAGGCCGAACGGAGACGCTACGCGAACGACGCCGCTCAGCTTCCGCTCAGTCGAGCCGCTGACGCTCTAGGCGTTAAGAGTTAAGCGTTAAGCGTTAAGCGTTAAGAGTTCCCTGTATTTATTGAAAGTTTTGCCTACACACAAAAACACTAATTTTGTGCGGTAAGAAACTTTTTCTATCTGTAGTTAGAGTTTTACTGCAAGTCAATTAAACAGATTCACCCATTTGTATGAGGTAAACCATGAGTGAATAGAAGTATTTTATAGCTAACAACACATTAAAAATATACTTATAATTTTACCTTATACAATTAATCGTGAATGTTAATATCAGTTCCCAATTCCTCAAACGAGTCTTTACTTGTTTACTCTCAATTAGTTTAGTTGCAGGCTGCGAATCAATGCAAGCGCAGCAAATAACTATACAAGAAGAAAATGTTGTTTATGGTCAGAGTAATGGCGAATTAGCGGATCAAGGTTACACCCGCACTTACGATATTTATACGCCAAAGTCTTATTCTCCTAGTCGTCCTATGCCATTAGTTATGGTATTTCATGGAGACGAAGGCAGTGGACGCTCAATTAGTAATGTATCTCAATTTAATAAATTAGCAGACCAAAAAGGGTTTATTGTTGTTTATCCTGATGGCATTGATCAGAGATGGAGTATAAAAAATAAAAATAAAAGAAATATTGATGATGTTTCTTTTGTGAAGAATTTAATTAATCATATACAAGAAGTTAGAAATATTGATAGTCGTAGAATCTACGCCAGTGGTTTTTCTAGAGGTGGAATACTAACCCAAGCTTTGAGTTGTGAACTATCTGATAAAATAGCAGCTTTTGCTTCTGTAGCTGGTTCTTTGCCAAGGCGACTAAAACCAAATTGCCAACCAGAAATGCCTGTATCTATATTAATGATTAATGGCACAAACGACCAATCTGTAAATTATCAGGGTGATAAGAAAACTCAAAAAGGATCGCTCGTTTCTATTCCAGAAGCAATAGAGTTTTGGCGTACTCACAACCAATGTCCGGAATATACTGCCAAAAATGATACATTTTTGGCTGGGAATCAGAGCGATGCTCCAGCAGGGAGCCGCGCAAGCCGCGATCGCTCAAAACTTAAAACCTATTCCTACTCCGGTTGTAGCGCTGGTTCCGAGGTTGTAGAATTAGCTGTAGTCAACGGCGGACATCTCTGGTACGGTGGTAGTTCTACTGATAAAGATGTAAATGACTTCAATAAAGACCTCGGTTTAGACTCAACTCAGACGATTTGGGACTTCTTTGAGCGTCATACTTTACCTTTAGTTTGAAAGGGTGTAGGGGTGTAGGAGGAGCCAGTGCTGTGGGGAGCCAGTACTGCCAAGAGTTGTGCCTTGCGGAGCCAGTACTTGATGAGGGTTTCCCTCACTTGGTATCTGGTGAGACCAGCGCTGCAGGAGGGTCTCCCTCCGTAGGCGACTGGCGAACCCGAAGGGCGTCGGGTTAAGCGCGTTGTGGCAACTAGCCCCGATAGGCGTAGCCGTGCCGCAGGCATAGGGGGCGCTACGCAAACCC